>JBGPTK010000103.1:0-11902 GCA_041490605.1 Terriglobia bacterium
CTCGAATCTCACCCCTTCTTTTTTCGCAAATAAGTGAAATCGTAATCCAGTTGCCATGTCTTGCCGCCGTCGGTGGAGCGCTGGCTGAACTGGCGCACCTTGTCCGGCCCTTGATTGAAAAACTGCAAGCGGCGCTTCATGGGAGCTCCATTGGGCGCCAGTGCGTCACCGTAATAGTCAAGAGTTCCGTTGTTCAGGACGCCTTCGAATTTCATCAGCCCGCCGGAGCTATCCACCCAGATCTGTTCCCACTTTTTTGTGGTCGAGTTGTAGATGTTGAAACTCTTTCCGGCACCGGCGCCCCCGCCGGTCCAGTTCTCGAGAATCACGCACTTATCGAGAATCAATTGGATGCTGCTCGCGCCCACCGGCTGTTGTCCCTGGGTCGAGACCACGTCCCATTCCCCGATCCAGAAATCAAACTGGCGATACTCGGGGCCGAAGTCGCAGGGGTGCGCGCTCTTCTCGATACTTTCGATCACTTTCGCGAAGCGGGGGTCGTCTTTCAGGCCGGCAAAGTCCGCGTCATTTTGGAGGAGACTCACCTGGGCGAAACCAGCCGTCGCGAGCTGGTTCAAGTAGTCGAAGGCCTTGTCCTTGTCATTCATTTTCGCGGCTACGCGGGCGCGACGATACAGTATGGCGCCGGCGGGATAGCCGGCTTTTTCGGCCTTGTCCAGGTAGGGGAGGGACTGTTCGTATTGTCCCAGGGATTGCAAGGCAGTGGCGACGCGGAACCAGGCGAAGGCATTGTCCGGTTCGGCCTGTGTGACCGTCAGATAGGCCTTCTCCGCGCCAGCGAAGTCCTTGGCCAGGTAGAGTTGCTCCGCTTGCTGTGCGGCAGCCGACGCCGCTGGAGCTTGCGCCCGCGCCGCTCCCGCCGCCATGCCCGCCAGGAGCAGAAGCCGCAGTAAGAATCTTCCCCGTTTCAACATGTCATTTCTCCTCTTCACATTTCACGAAGCGAGTGGTTGCCAGGTTCGACCTGAAAGATGCTCCGGGATGAGCGGGAGGGCAATACTTCGTGAGTGATTTTTCGATGATTCGTCCAGTCACACATTAAGTGCCATGGGGAGAGTGACTTGCCAATGGCCGCCAAGTTGGGTCCATCCAACCCAGCGCTTGCATCTGCATCTAACGCTCCATAGATTACCCTATGGCCCTAGCCTTTCCTTCGCCGAGGTCTATTCGTTATCGCCTGGGAGACTTTGAGTTCGACCTGGCCAGCGGAGAACTGCGTCGCGAAGGCAAACTCTCGCGGCTGAAGCCGCAGCCCTGTCGAGTGCTGGCCATCCTGGCGGAGCACGGCGGAGAGGTGGTGACCCGCGAGCAGCTTCAGCACGAAGTGTGGGGAGCGGAAACTTTCGTCGATTTCGAGCTGGGCCTGAATTCCTGCATCAAGCAGATTCGCGCGGCGCTGGGCGACGACGCGGATTCCCCTCGCTTCATCGAAACGTTGCCGCGGCGCGGTTACCGTTTCCTCGCTCCCGTCGAACGAATCGACGAAGTTGTTGTGGCCGCTCCGGAAGCAGTCACCACCCAGCCGGTTGAACCAATATCCGTCACACAGCCGAAGCCGCGCTCCTACCGTTGGCTGGCGCTTACCGGGATGCTTCTGGTGCTGGGACTGGCTTTAGTTTTTGCCGGTGCCCGGCGATGGCGCCCCAGCGCGCCCGCTTCCGCTCCGGTGCGGCATCGACTGGCGGTACTGCCCTTCGCCAACATGAACGGCGACAAGAGCGAGGATTTTTTCGGCGACGGATTGTCCGAAGAAATGATTACGAAGCTGGGCGAACTGGCGCCGCAACATCTGGGAGTGATCGCGCGGACTTCAGCGGCGCGCTATCGCGGAACGGCGAAGAATGCCAAGGAAATTGGAAGCGAACTGGGCGTTGATTACATCTTGGAAGGCGGCGTGCGCCGCGACGCCGGCCACGTGCACATCACCGCGCAGTTGATCCAAGTGAGCGACCAGACGCAAGTGTGGGCCGGCGCGTTCGATCGCGACCCCTCGGACGTATTCGGCATCCAGAGCGCGATCGCCCAGCAAATCGCCCACGCGTTGGCGATTGAATTGTTGCCCGCGCGCGAATCGCTGGTGATGCGTCCGGCAACCCTGAATCCCGAAGCCCATGAAGCGTATCTGCGCGGGCGCTACTCCATCAACCAGATGAACGTGCCGGGCTTCCAGCAGGCCGTGAAATATTTTGAACAGGCCATCGCGCGAGATCCCGACTTCGCCTCGGCCTATGCGGGGCTGGCGGATTCCTACAGCTTGCAGCCCTGGTGGAGCGCCCTATCGCCGCGAGAAGCGTTTCCGCGCGCGAAGGTGGCGGCGCAGCGCGCGCTCGAGCTCGACGAGGGATCGGCGGAAGCTCATAACGCCATGGGATTCATCCTGCTGAACTACGAATGGGATTTTCCCGCGGCCGAACGCGAATTCGAGAAAGCCATCACGCTCAATCCCGGCCTGGCGCTGGCGTACTACTGGCATGCGGAAATGCTTTCGGCCGTGGGGAGGCATGACGAATCGATTGCCGCCATCCAGCGCGCCGAAGAGCTCGACCCGCTCTCGCCGCTGATTACCTCCGACGCCGGCATGTATTATTTTTATGCGCGCCGTTACGACGAAGCCATTCGCCAATGCCAGCGCACTCTCGAAATTATCCCGAATTTCGGCTACGCGCAGGGATGCATCGAGGAATCCCACTTGATGGAAGGCAATTGGGCGGCCGCGCTCGCGGACACTTTAAAGATGAAGGCCGCGCACAATCTGCCGTCACTTCTGCCCAAGGAATCGGAATCTCTCGATCCCCAATCACAGTTGCTTCAGATTGTGCGGAATGATTTTCAAAAAGTAAAAGAAATCGAGAGGAAAAAGACGCGTTACGTTTCTCCCTACTACCTGTCGCAATTCCATGTGGAACTGGGAGATAACGAAGCGGCCATCGACGAACTCGAGCGCGGTTTCGATGAGCGCGATACGGCCATGATTCACGTGAAGGAAGATCCTCGTTTCGATCCGCTGCGCTCCAACCCGCGCTTCGCGGCCCTCGTCCAAAAAATGAATTTCCCCGCAACAAGCGCGGTTAAACAGTAGGACAATTTGTTCATGCGGTTTGGTTTTGGCAGCGCAGGCACAAGAGTGGCTGTGCTACTAGGCGTCGTTGAGCGACTCATCGAAGCCGGATTTATCCGGGCCGAGCTCGCCGGCTTCGAGGATGGCGCCGCAATCGAGGCACTCCACATATTGCGCATCCGCGTCTTTGGCGATCAGTTGCGTGCGAAGGTGTTTGCAATCGGCGGGATCGGCCATCGGAGCTTCCCGAAAAAATCTGCAAAAGTATAGCACCAGCATGGCAAGCTTTCTACGCGAAGCCCGCAAATCTGCGGCAGTTGACAAAACTGCCAAATGTATCTATCTGTCTCTACCGAAGGCGCGGCCTGCCCGGTTTCGGGTAATGGTCCGTGAGCAGCCGGGAAGTGAATCGAATGGAACGCGAAACAATATCGGTGCAAAGAATCGGGGCGGTGCTCTTCTATGGGATCGTTGCCCTGCTCGCCTACCTGATGTTCCGCATTTCCGAACCGTTCCTGGCGCCGCTGGCCTGGGCGGGCGTGCTGGTGGTGATCTTCTACCCGCTGCACCGGCGGCTGGAGCGTCGCTGGGGCAGGACCTGGGCTGCGAGCGCGAGCACCACGGGCGTAACTTTGATCCTGATCGTTCCGGCCATCTTCATTGGAGTTGCCTTCGTCCGCCAGAGCATTGAGGCGCTGCGCTCCGCCCAGCAAGCTTTCAATATCGATCATGTGGTCTGGGTAGGTCACACCTGGGAGCGGATCTCCCAGCACATTCCGGGGACCAGCCCTGATGACATCTCCAATCTTGCCAAGCAGAACGGCGAAAAGCTGGGAGCGTTTCTTGCTTCACAGCTCGGCCCGATCGTGAAAAATCTTTTCGGTTTTTTCTTCGACCTTTTCGTAATTATTCTGGCCATGTTCTATTTCTTCCGCGACGCCGACGGCCTCATGGCCAGTCTCCGCCAGATGCTTCCGTTCGAGGAAGAGCATAGCGAGCTGATGATTCGCGATTCACACGAATTGATTTTCGCCAGCGTCACCTCAAGCCTGGTGGCGGCGGCCTTCCACGCCTTGGCCGGCGGGATTGGCTTCGCGCTAACGGGAGTCGGCGCGCCGGTCTTCTGGGGCGTGCTGATGGGATTTTTCTCGCTGGTGCCGGTGATCGGCTCGGCCTTCATCTGGCTGCCGGCGGCGATCGGGCTGATGCTGAAAGGCCACATTGTTGCGGGAATCTTTCTGATCGTGCTCTGTGCCGTTGTGGTGGGCATGGTGGACAATTTGATCCGCCCCTGGATGATCAGCGGGCGCGCGCCGTTGAGCGGATTGCTTATTTTTATCGGCGTGCTGGGTGGCATCGCCGTCTTCGGCCTGCTGGGCGTGGTGCTGGGACCGATTGTTGTGGCCTTGGCAGCCAGTTTGCTGGATCTTTACCGGAGACGAGGGCAGCCACGAAATGCTGCAGCGCCCGGCGGCAAACGGGTTGGGGGCAAACACGAGCCCGTGCTAGAGTAGGCCGCTCCGGGAACACCCATGAGTCCAAAACCCGCACCCAAACCTGACGGCTTGCCTCCGGAAAAGCTCCGCTGGCGCTGCGATCCCGCGAGCATTTCATTCCAAACAACGGCGGAAGTAGAGCCCCTGGAAGGCGAGATCGGACAGGACCGCGCCTTGCGGGCCATGCGCATGGGCGTGGAGCTGAATGCTCCCGGATACAACCTATTTATTTGCGGGCTCTCCGGCACCAGCCGCGGGGGAACCACCGTGCGCATGGTGGAGGAATTGAATCCGCGCATGGCCGCGTCGCTCGACCGCTGCTTCGTGAACAGCTTCAAAAATACCGATCGCCCGCGGCTGATCACGCTGCCGCGCGGCCAGGCCAATGTGTTCAAGAAGGAAGTGGAATCCGGGATCGAGTTCCTGCGGCGGAGAATTCCGCAAGTGTTCGAAGGCGATCCCTTCCAGAGGCAGAAAGCGCGAATCGTGGAACGCTTCACGGTGCGCGAAAAAGAATTGATGGACGATTTCACCCGCCGCATCGCGCGCGACCAGTTCGCCCTGGGCCGCATGCAGGTGGGAGCGGTGGCCTTGCCGGAAATTTTCCCGGTGCTGGAGGGCCAGATGGTCCCCATCGAGGAAATTCCGAAACTGGTGCAGGACGGCAAGCTGGAAACGGCGGCGGCCGAGGACCTGGAGCGGAAATACGATCAGTTCCGCCAGGAATTCACGGTGGTCTACCGCAAGACGCTCTCTCTTTCCCGCGAGCTGGCCAGCGAAATGAATTACCTCGAGCAGGAAGCGGCGTCCGTGCTGGTGGACGGCGTGATCGAAGAGCTGAAGGAAAAATATCCCGCGGTGCAGGTGACCGAATATCTCGAGGAAGTGCGGCATAACATCCTGGATAACCTGGACCCGTTCAAGGAACGCGAAGGCGAGGACGAGCAGCCGCAGCCGGATCCCGGCGCTCCGCGCATGGAGCGCGTGGAGCGAGACCCTTTCCGTGTTTACGGCGTGAACGTGATCCTGGAGCACGCGGAAGGCGAGACCTGCCCGGTGATTTTCGAGACCGTTCCGACCTATACGAATCTTTTCGGCACCATTCACCGCAGCTACGATTCGCGCGGCGGATGGAATTCCGATTTCATGGACCTGCGCGGCGGCTCGTTGCTGCGCGCCGACGGCGGGTACCTGGTGATGTACGCGCTGGATGCGCTCACCGAGACGGGCGTGTGGCGCACGCTGAAGCGCACGCTGAATCACGGCAAGCTGGAAATCCAGCCGGTGGACGCGTTTTTCCCGTTCGCCACCGGAGCGCTGAAGCCGGAGCCCATCGGCGTGAATGTGAAAGTGATTTTGATCGGCGACCGGCAGATGTACGAGCTGCTTTACAATTTCGAGGAAGACTTCAAGAAAATTTTCAAGGTTCGCGTCGAGTTCGATGAGGAAATGATCTGGAGCGACGACGTGATTCGCCAGTACGGCGGCCGGCTGCGCAAGCTGACCGACGATGAGGGCCTGCTGCCGATCGACCGCACCGCGGTGGCGGCTCTGCTGGAATACGGAGTGCGCCGCGCCGGACGAAGAGGAAAGATCACCGCGCGATTTATGGAATTGGCCGACCTGGCGCGGGAAGCTTGCTATGCGGCGCGCCAGGTGAATCAGAGCCTGGTGACGGTGGAGCATGTCCGCACCGCGCTGGAATCGAAAGTCGAGCGGCACAATCTACTGGAAACGAAGATCCGCGAGATGATCGAGCAGAAAATGATCCTGATCGATACTTCGGGCGAGCGGGTGGGGCAGGTGAACGGCCTCAGCGTCCTGGAAATCGGCGGCTACGCCTTCGGCAAGCCGGTGCGCATCACCGCTTCGGTGGCGCTGGGAAAACTGGGCATCGTCAATATCGAGCGCGAAGCGAATTTAAGCGGGCGATTTCACGACAAGGGCATCCAGATTATTTCCGGCTTTTTGCGCCAGAGATTTTCGCAGGATAAGCCGCTATCGCTCGCGGCCAGCGTGTGCTTCGAGCAATCCTATTCGGGCGTGGATGGAGATAGCGCCAGCGCGACGGAAGTTTACGCGCTGCTTTCCGCGCTCTCCGATTTGCCGATCCGGCAGGATCTGGCCGTCACCGGCTCCGTGAATCAACAGGGCGATGTGCAGTGCATCGGCGGCGTGAACCAGAAAATCGAGGGATTCTACGACGTGTGCCGCATCAAGGGATTGACGGGGCGGCAGGGCGTGCTGATTCCCAGCGAAAACGTGGAAGACTTGATGCTGCGCGATGAAGTGGTGGACGCCGTGGCGCAGGGAAAATTTCACGTGCTGCCGGTTTCGACGATCGAAGAGGGAATCGAAATTCTTACCGGCGTCGCGGCCGGGAAGCGCGATTCCAGCGGGCGCTTCGAGGAAGGCACTGTTTTCTCGCTGGTGGACCAGCGGCTGCGGCAAATGGCCGAAACTCTCCGCGAATACGAATAACCGGTTACAACTCTTCCTTCAATTCTGCTCGGAAGGTATTCCGTTAATCCTCACCGGCTTGTAGACATCAAGTTTTGCAGTCATCCTGAGCGCTTTTTTGCGAAGCGAAGGATCCAGAGCAAACCGTGCACACCACCGCGAAGCTAATCATGCAATAACTACGCGACCGCTTGTTCTCCGGATTGCGCCGCCACTCAACGGCTGGAGATCGCGCCGCATTTCTTATTTCAATTTCACCTGCGATATATCCACCGTGGGCTTGGGGAATTTCATGTTCAATTGCTCGAGAGTCTCCACCATGATCCGGCTGACGGCCAGATTGCGAAACCATTTGTGATTCGAGGGGATGATGTACCACGGCGCGTCGCCGCTATTGCAGCGAGTCAGCGCCTCCTCATAAGCCTTCTGATATTCGTCCCAGAATTGGCGCTCCTTGAAATCCGACAGGGAAAGTTTCCAGCGGCGGTCGGGATCGTCCAGGCGCTGCTCCAGCCGTTCTTTTTGTTCCTGCTTGCTGATGTGCAGAAAAAGTTTAACGATGGTTACGCCATTGGAAGTCAGTAGCTGCTCGAAATCATTGATTTGATCGTAGCGTTTCGACCACACCGGCTTGGGCGCCAGCTCGTGCACGCGCACCACCAGCACATCTTCATAATGCGAGCGGTTGAAGATGCCCACTTCGCCGCGCGACGGCACCGCCTTGTGAACGCGCCAAAGATAATCGTGCGCCGCCTCTTCCGCCGAAGGAGTCTTGAAGGACGCCACCTTGCACGATTGGGGGCTCATCCCGGTCATCACGTGGCGGATGGTTCCGTCTTTTCCGGCCGTGTCCACCGCCTGCAGGACAACCAGCAGCGCGCGCTTATTTTCCGCGTACAGCAAATATTGAAGCTGGTCGAGCCGGGCAAGATCCTTTGCGAGCCGCGCCTGCATTTTGGAATTTTTCTTGTAGCCGAAAGTTTCTTCGGGGTCGTAATGTCCCAGATTTACTTTCTTCCCCGGCTTCACCCGCAAGGCGTGCGTCAGATTCATAAGTAAGAAGGCTCCTGCCTAAACTAGCGGCGAGAACGGTGTTTTGTTCGCCGCCGAGCATAACCCGCGCCAGCGCGACTGAACAGCGGAAATCGCGCGAGATATAAATGCCCGGATTGGCCGCTCTACCTGGGAACAGATCTTATGGCGCCGGGGACTGATAGCCGGGCCGGGCAAATACTTGGTACGCGGATTTTCCCGTCCCGGGCGCCAGGAGACGTCCACCGGCATCGCGCACCTGAACTTCGATGGAATGATAGCGCCCATCGTGCGAGGCGGGTTCGAAGCCCAGGATGTACTGGTGCCTCAGAATCAGGGCAATCTGCTGGTAGATTTGTGGGAATTCGTTGGGGTTCTTTGGGAAATACGTGCGGCCGCCGCTGATCGCGGCGATTTCGCGAAGTGCGCGATCGGATTCTTCGAAATTCAGATTGCCGGCGCTCTGTGCTGCTTTCGATTTGTTTGCGGGCTTGGCGGAGCGCAGTTCGCCGCCGAGAGCTACAGCGAAGATGGTCGTATCATTCGCGCGCAGTTTCGCTGTCAGATTTTGTAAATTGCCGGCCGGGCCGGAATCGAGCCCGGTGCTGAGCAACACGATGGATTTCTTTCCAGGAATAGCGGCGAGCCAATCGATGGCCGTGGAAATCGACTGGTAGAGATTCAGCTCGCCCATTCCCTGCGAATATTCCAGATGATTGAGCGCGCTGGCGAGCGATGCCTTGTCCGAAGTCATCGGCAAAATGAGCCGGATGGACTGGCTATACGAAGCAATCGCGACCTGGTCGGCTTCCGCCAACCCTTCGAACAGAGAAGCAGCGGCAATCAAGTGCTGGGTGTGAATCAGGTAGACGGCGGGGCTGGTTTCCACCAGGACGAATACTTGCGCGGGCGCCTCGACCGGATTGAATAAAGTGACCGGTCTTTCCATCCTGTCATCGAGGAGTCGAAAATTTTCTTTCTTCAAACCGTTGACGAAATTTCCGCGCGCATCGATCACGCTGGCATTTACGCCGACGAGTTCGACCTGCGATTTGATTTGGGCTGCCGGCGGAGTGTCTTGCGCGCGACAGACTGGAAAGAAAATGAGGCTGGCGCAACTGAGAAAAATCGCGCCGAGGAAACCGCCTTTTCTCCCGGTTAACCCCAACAAGCAGATCTTTCTTCCTGCAGAGCCGGCGATCACGTTTTACTGAACATACGAATCGAAATAAACGCCGCTCGAATCCTTCCACATCCCGCTGTAGGTGACGTGGAGATATCGCAGGAAAACCGGGGGGTCCAGCCCCTCGAGCGGGCTTGGGCCGGCCGGCGGTTTCGAACTTCCGTAGCCCCCTTGGATTTTGAAACTCTGTTGCGCGCCGAACGATGCGGTGATCTTGCTCCAATCCAGATGAGCCAGGTCGGAATATCCGAATCCAGACAAATTTTGCGGCAGCGAACCGCGCACGTGAATTAAATTCGGGTCGCTGGCAAGATTCGCGGCGGGCTTGGCTGCGCTCGAATTTGCCGCGCGTGCGAGCGCCTCACGAACGGGCGCTTTGCGCGGGCCTACGATCAGGAATCCCGGCGCCACGGCGACAGCGTAAAAGCGGCGGCGTTGCGTTGAGGTCTTGGAATCGGTGTAGGGCGCCGAAATCTCCAGAAAGGTTGTGTCCCCCACACGATCTTCCGTGGCGACGGAAGATCCCAAGACATGCGAAAGCAGGCTGACCACTTTCTCCGGATCCTGAATCGTGGCTCCGAATAGTCCCGAAGAAAAATCTCCCCCTGGCTCGGTGCGGATGGACGCGAATTCGCCGGTAAACAAATGCAGGGCGTCGGCGATGGGCATGCCCAACGCCAGCGCGCCGAATGCATCCATGCGCGTGACGTTCTCCGACTGCTCCTTTGGCAGTGCCGCGATCAGGGCGCGCGAAATCGTCACAAAGAGAGCGGCGAAATCAATTCTCGACGCCTGGAATGTGGCGCCGGCGGGAGCCAGGGCCATGGTCGCGAAGGAATCCTTGCTCGGCCCCACAAAATCGAACAATCCTCCGTGCGTGGTATCGCCGAGCACGGCGAAGTACAGGCGCGCGGCTTCACCCGAAAGATTCAGGTTTCCGCAAGCTAACTTGATGGTCTCCGTGTGCAAAGCGCGCGTGAAGGCAACCGCATCAATTTTCGCGCTGGCAGGGAGTTGCAAATCCTTCAGGTCGGGGATTCGCAGAAACAGTTCGACCAGATTTCCGTTGCCCATTTGCTGTCGCGACTGCTGATACGCCGCATTTTCACTCAGGGAATGAGCGGGGGCTCCGGGAGAAAGCAAACGCGGGACCAATTGCTTCATCAAGTCGAGCTGGCCGGTGCGGATAAAATAATGGCCCACGGTTGCCGCGTACGCTTTTTCATGCTCTTCCTGAATTTCGTTGATCGTGGCGCCTTCGACGGTGAAGGTGGCGCTGGGAGGAGTAACTTTCCCTTGCGAATTGAACGTCATCGCCAGCTTCGCCAGCGCCAGGGACTTTCCGGTGCTGTCCGCGCTGAGATCAATAATCAAAAAATAGCCGGGCGGCGAATGGGCGGCATTTGGCTGGGGCACACCGTTCGCGTCCATTGCGGATTTTTTCTCATCCAGGTGCAGCGGGCCGGAGAGCCCAACGATAATCGGATTCTCGAGCATGCCGAAAACGATGTTCATCACCGCGGCGCGCTGTTCGGGAGACATTCCACCCGCGCCCGGCTTGCCCTTGCCGCCGGAGTTGATTTGATCGGTGATCGCGCGCCGCATCGGCGCAAATCCCGGATCGGCCCAAAGCTGCAATACGTGATTTTTCTGCTGTGCGGCGGCGAGGGAAGCCGTGCCTTGCCAATGGAGATAAAACCAGGTATCGGAAGGAAGCCGATCGGCTAATGATCCTTCCTGGCCGAATGCCGGCGCCGCAAAGCACAGTAAGATGAATAGAAGGTAGCGCAGCCGATTGAGTGAACGATCCAAGGATTCTCTCCTCTTCCTCTTGTGGGCAGCTAACGAACGATGATCTAAAAAGGGTAGGTTGACCGGCGCAGAAATGCAATCCGGTAAGCAACACATCATCGCGCCGGAGTAACCGCCCAAGTGGCCAGGCATCTTTCCGCGCTGGAATAGTAAAGCGTGGTCCTTGAAGTCTTCAAATAATCCCAGGAATCCATCGCCAGCGGACGCGCTCCAGATATGCCGCGTATTCCGGATCCTTGCGCAGGAAATTTTCTTCCACCAGGCTTTTAACAATCCACCAGAAAATGCCCAGCGCGAAAAGCACGGTGTTGACCGGAGAATAAGCGCTCAAGCCGGTGGCTACGATCGAGAAAAACACGGCGGTGTAAATCGGGTGGCGGACGAAGCGATACGCGCCATCCGTCACGATGTTCCGCTGCGCGGGCACCAGGCCGATGTTGCGCCCCAGACTGACCCGTGCCCAGACCATGATCGCCAGGCTGGTAATGGCCAGCGAATCGGTGGCCCAGCGCGGCGCGACCGGAGTTCCCGAAGTCCAATAGCCGATGGTCAGAAAACCCCAGTAAGTAGCCAGCAGAGTGAGCAGCCATAAGAGCGGGTCGGACGTCACGCGCACAGGGGTCCGGCGGATGAGCAGAGTCAGGGCGCAGAGCGAGATTTGCAGAACATAGATGGTGTTGGGTATATCAAACGGGATTGCCTTAAATCCAAAAAGAATCGGAAGCACAAAAGGGATGCAGGCCAGGATGGCCAGCGTCTTATCCACCCACTGTTTGCGCAGAAGCCGGATGAAGGGATGCCCAGGCATGTTTTCGGTCACAGCGTTTGCCGTTTCGTTGA
>JBGPTK010000104.1:0-11815 GCA_041490605.1 Terriglobia bacterium
CGAGGACCTTCTATCTGATGATCCAGAACCCAGATCGGCCGGAAAGGCCGAGATCCGGAGAGTCGCAACTGTCCCGGCATGATTGACAATCAAGGATTTGCCAATCGTACAGCCTGTCATCTGATAGTTGAGTCATCGCCGGAAATGATGGGCGCCTCCTTTTTTGATCCACATAGAAGACTAGTTTTCGGCAAGATCTAGATTTGAAGCGGGAGGTTTCAGTCGTTCGTAAAAATCAATCGGCCACTCTCATTCTTACTGGGATAAATGGTATTTCGTTGGTTGCCTGGTAGCTTGCAGCTGGATGTTGACAGGAGGACCAGCTTCGCGGAACAGTCTTTTGTTCCATCATCAGCGAATCTCTGCACACCGAGCGGATTCACGAAACCTGTCGCATCTTTCGGCGGGAACTCTCCCCTCAGATAGGCATCAATGTTCGCTTCCATTTCTACAGGAAATCGCGGCGTGGGCCCTATTAACTTTATCCTGGTAGACCTTAAGAATAATTTCTCTGAACGCCGGGAGCGCGGCCAGAGCGCCGGTTTCCTTCACGCCCAACGCCTTCGTCAAATTTCTGGCCAGCCCCTGGCGCGGGCTCGCATTGCTTGTTCGGCGGGCCCTAAAGTTGGCTTAGTCGTGCAGCACGACGTTTAAGAGAGAGCTGTTGATCTGAAAACCGCCGTTGGATTTGATGTTGCTTGATCTGGCGATTGCTCTCATAAAACCATCGCATGACCATTACACTAAAAGAATACTTCGGCTCCAGACATGATGCGCGAATGGCTGGTCGTGGTGCAGTTTGAATCGGTTGCTTCGCGGATAAGATCCCAGATGGAGTGTCGCTACTTCTTCGAAAGCTCACCCTTGAAATGACTTTCAACATCTTCACGACTCAGCGGGTTTCTTGCTTTGGTCATTACGACCGAATAGACGGCCTCATTCCCTGCAATCCGCGCGGAGATAAATGCCCCGTCTTCGAGCAGTTCTTGGTAGATGAATTTCACTCTTCTCCCGTCTGCAAGTATTTTGATCCACATCTTCAGTTGGCATTTTCGGATCTCTTCAGGCGATATCAGTGTATGTCGCGAGTGTACGTATTTCGATGCCAGAAATCGCGGATGGGGAATGAAAAGCCGCCACGGCCGGGCTGGCCCAGATTGTTGTCATGGTGCTTA
This sequence comes from Terriglobia bacterium, assembly GCA_041490605.1. Lineage (GTDB taxonomy): Bacteria > Acidobacteriota > Terriglobia > Acidiferrales > UBA7541 > JBGPTK01. The sequence goes on from JBGPTK010000104.1 coordinate 1,176, forward strand.
CCGAGACTTGGCCAGCTCCGGCAGATGTGGCCTTCGCCTTGATTCCGGATGCCCTGAACGGTGGTCACAAGAACCGCGGCCGAAGGCGGGATGCCGGACTTTTGCATGGCGATATCGAAGCACTTTTCCGCATCGAGGTCCGACTCGAAGTCGACTTCACAGTCCGCGAAGGTAAAACTGAAGTAAAACTAATCCCGGCTTGCACACGGAAGGAATAAAAATTATCATCTTACAGGGGAAATGGCGCGCCCGGGGAGATTCGAACTCCCGACCGCTACTTAGAAGGAGTCGAGAGCAAACTCTAAGTCGTGTCTCTGCCGTCGCATCCGGGCATCCCTGCTTTTGCGTTTGTTCTGACTCTGTTCCATCACTCCGTCCGACTTATCAGCAGTTACGGAGACCTTATTTTGCGAACTTTTCGATTTCGGCCACTAAGAATTTAGCAGGAGTTCATTTGCCAACAAAATGAAAAGCGGCTGCTCCTCACAGGCATGCTCCCCCCGTTCGCACACGAGCTTCGGCAACTTCTCATGGAGAAGGGCAATCCAAACTGGCCGACCGACATCCCACCTCCGCCATTCTAGATCGATGCCGCTGGGGGGATTACTTCTGCGCGGCGTTCTACACACAACCCAAACTAGAAGGCAGTTTCGGCCCCGGTCATCGGAATTTAGTTCTATGTTTAATATGGCGATGGAATGGTCATGGCAGTGGAACTATGCTCCATCTGCTCACAAGGCGCGGTAGGATTCAGCCCGGGAAAATTCTATCTGCGGTTACAGCCGTGACGGAAGAGGTGCGTTCCGGCCATTGGAATCCAGACAGCTTCCAACGCCAGTTGCAACCGGAAATGCTGGGAATTTATTCCACGCGCCGGAGTTCCAAGCCTCGATTGAAAGAAAGGGGCATTCGAAATCCGGCTTGAATCTGAGGCCCAGCTATCTAAGGACTCTTCGCGAGTGGCTGAACTCCTCAAGAATCCACGCTGCTGCTGGCTAGATAGAACTTTCCGAAGACCTGGAAAAAGGGCATGAATCAGCGGGTATCGATGGTTCAGATTCTCGGTAAGTTATTGTTTTAGAGTGGCTTATCCAAAACATTGGATTGGTTTGTGGCGTGCAGCATGAGTTCTAGTGCGTGAAGTGGATTCGATGGGGGGCAGTCGCTGCCAATGCTGTTTGACGAGCGATTGATGACTATGGAGAGACAAGTGGGGGCCGATGTCAACAGGGGAAATTCCTCAGGATAGTTCTGGAAGGGATACAGAGTTCCATTCGAGATCGAGTGACCCGCCGAATGAGCCGTTGAACAATGAATGCGCGAAAAAGATCAAGCAGGGATTGCAGCCGAGTTGGCGCGAGCGTCTGAGAGGCCTGAAGAACCTCCCGCACGTGCTGCGGATGGTTTGGGAATCTGCGCCGAAGATTGTCGCGTCGAGCCTTTGCTTTCGGTTCGTAGCGGCGCTAATGCCGCTGGCCATGTTGGCGGTGACTAAGTTTGTAATCGATTCCATCGTCGCATTCACTTCGCATCAACGAGCGCTTCCACAATATTTCTGGTGGCTAATTGGACTCGAGTTTGGCCTGGCGAGCCTGAGCGCGATTTTGGCTCGCCTGATCGAATACTGCGAGAAGGTCTTGGCGGATCACTTCAACTTCCATATGAGCACTCGAGTGATGGAACATGCCTCGCATCTTGATCTGACATCCTACGAAGATCCCAGTTTTTACGACCGGCTGGAACGCGCGCGAGTGCAAAGCACGGACCGCGTCGGCATGGTGCAATCGGCCGGGCGGCTGATGCAGGAAATGATCACCACGGTCAGCCTAGCAGCAGGGATCATGATTTTTTCTCCGTGGCTGCTGATCGCCTTGATTGTATGCGTGGTTCCGGCTTTTCTAGGTGAGACGCACTACGCTTTCCTGGGATATGCGCTAGGCTTCCGGCAGACCACCCCCCGGCGGGAAATGGACTATCTGAGAGTCTTGGGCGGCAGTAAAGAGAGCATCAAGGAAGTGAAACTGTTTGGCCTGGCTGCTTTCCTGGTGAATCGGTTCAGGACGGTGGCTGACCGGCTTCACGCGCAGAACGTCGATCTGGCGAAGAGGAAGCTAATTATTGGCTCACTGCTGATGCTGCTTGGCACTATCGGCTATTACGGCAGCTATGCCTATGTAATCTACGTGACCGTACTTGGCGTGCTGACCATCGGCACTCTCACTTTCATGGCCGGAGCCATCGCCGGGGCAAGCGCGAACATACAGGCCGTATTCGCCACGTTCTCCAGCATCGCCAATGAGGCGCTATTCCTAACCGACTTGCTGGACTTCTTCGCGGTGCGGCCGAAGGTGTTCTCAAGACCCAATGCGCTAGTAGCTCCACGGCCGATCCGCCAGGGATTCGAGTTTAAAAACGTATCGTTCGCGTACCCGCGGAGTTCGCGGCTAATCCTGGACAACATCAATTTCAGCCTGGAACTTTCGGAGCGAATTGCGCTGGTAGGCGAAAACGGCCAGGGCAAGACGACCATCGTCAAGTTGCTGACGCGTTTGTATGACCCGACGGGCGGCAAGATCCTGCTGGACGGTGTGGATTTGCGCGACTACAAACTGGAAGATCTGTGGAATGAAATTGGCGTCATCTTCCAGGACTTCATGCGCTATGAAATGAGCGCTTCTGAGAATATCGCCGTCGGCAAAATCGAAGCACAAACGAATCCATTCCTGATCCGGGCTGCCGCGAACAGGAGTCTTGCCGAGAGTGTGATCCGCAAACTCCCGAAGGGCTATGACCAGATGCTGGGCTGCCGGTTCAAGAGCGGCGTCGATCTTTCCGGCGGCGAGTGGCAAAAGATCGCCCTGGCCCGCGCCTACCTGAGAGATGCACAGCTATTAATTCTCGACGAACCGACTGCGGCGCTGGATGCACGGGCAGAGCGTGAAGTCTATCAACGGTTTGCCGAATTGACATCGGGCAAGATGGCACTCTTGATTTCGCATCGCTTCTCAACCGTGAAGATGGCTGACCGTATTCTGGTGCTCGAGAACGGGAAGATTGCTGAGCAAGGGAAGCACGATCAACTTGTCCAGAGTAGCGGACGATACGCAGAGATGTTTGAAATGCAGGCAGCGAGTTATCGCTAGAATTGTCTCTTTCCACCGAAAACAAAGCACAGGCCAAGCTTCATTCCACCGGCCTGTGGCGAGGGATGCTTCCTCGTGCCATACTTCAACTGGGCAGCAAACATCCATCCACTGGCCGTGTCGACGTCGCCACCGTTCGGGAGTCCAAATTGCCAATGCGAATCAAGCGGGACGCATTTATTCGGATTTTGGTGCTGGCGGGCTGCGTCGCTTTCGCTTGCATTCCCCAAGCAAGTCTGGCGCAAACTCAAACAGAAAACATTGTGATCGATGCGGCGGCAGCGGCTCATCCTTTTCCGCATTATTGGGAGCGCATGTTTGGATCGGGGCGCGCCATTCTATCGCTACGCGATAGCTACCGCCGCGACCTGCGAGAAGTGAAGGGGATCACTGGATTTGAATATGTTCGCTTTCACGCGATTTTTCACGATGAAGTAGGCGTGTACGACGAGGACGCCGGCGGCAGGCCTATCTACAATTTTTCCTACGTCGACCAGATTTACGACGGGCTTTTAGAAGATGAAGTTCGCCCTTTTGTCGAATTAAGCTTCATGCCGCAGAAACTGGCGGCACAACAGACGTATCAGATGTTCTGGTATAGGCCGATTGTTTCGCCGCCCAAGGATTATGCCAAGTGGAGTGACCTGATTTCCCGGTTCGCGCAACATCTGGTGGATCGTTACGGGATCGAAGAGGTTTCCCGGTGGTATTTCGAAGTTTGGAATGAACCGAACCTTGATTTCTGGGCGGGGGATCCCAAGGAGCAGACGTATTACCAGCTTTACGACGCGGCAGCGCTAGCGCTGAAAAAAGTGAATCCACGGCTGCGGGTGGGCGGGCCGGCCACGGCGCAGGCGGCCTGGGTGGATCGATTCATCCGCCACACCACGGAGAATCACATTCCCGCGGATTTTGTCTCCACCCACGTGTATGCGAATGACCGCGCGCAAGACCTTTTCGGCACAGATGAAGACATTCCACGCACGCAGATGGTTTGTCGCTCGGCGCAGAAGGTGCACGATGAGGTGAAAGCGTCCGCCCGTCCCGATTTGCCGATTTTTTGGAGCGAATACAATGCGAGCTATAAGAATGAGCCGGAGTACACGGACTCGCTGTTCATGGGGCCATGGCTCGCCGATACGATCCGGCAATGCGATGGATTAGTCGCCATGCTGGCCTATTGGACATTTTCAGATGTCTTCGAAGAGCAGGGCGTGGTGAAGCAGCCGTTCTATGGTGGGTTCGGATTACTCGCCGAGGATGGATTGCCAAAACCTGCCTTCAACGCTTTTCAGCTATTGCACCAATTGGGCAATCAACGAATCGCGGTGGATTCGAATTCGGCACTGGCTACGCGGCGGGACGATGGAGCCCTGGTGATCGCGGTGTGGAATCTGTACTTGCCTGAGCAGCAGGGCGAATCCAAAGAGGTGACTCTCACTGTCAAAGGCCTGAGGGGAAAGCATCGGGTCGAGATCTCCCGGCTGGATGCGACGCATGGATCGCTGCTCGCTGCCTACGCTGCGATGGGCAAGCCTGCATATCCCACCCGGGCGCAAATTGAAAAGCTTCGCCAAGCGGCACAGCTTGCGCCAGTGGAGACAGAACAGGTAAGGGAAGGAAAAATCAGGCTCATGCTGCCGCCGCAAGGACTGGCCGTGATCGAATTGCGATGAGAATTCGGCGTTTCCCCTCGCCCAATAGATTCATTTCGGGGAGTGGGAATGCAATTACCGCTACACTCCCGAGGGTTGATAGAATTTGAATCCGGCGCGCTCCATGCCGCGTTGTGCTTCCGCATTTTTCATGAATGTGTCCCAAACGAATCCGGTGCGGGCGTTTTCCACCATCACCATCGTGATTCCCGCATCGATTCCGATCACGTCGCTGTCGTACCAATTTTTTAGCGGGTTGAACGCGTCAACGAACCCATAGCGGCACCAGGTGCCGGTTCCATAGCGCGTACGGATCGTTCGCAAAACGCGCATCGCCGCTTGCGGCAGGAACGGCAGGGAACCCGCCGAAGCGCAGGGGACAACTGTGCCGTCGATTGGGCCGGTGGAAGGAGGGCCGCCCCAGACTTTATAACCGGTTTCCGAATCCGACGCGGTGATGCCCCAGAGATCTTCGCTGTAATCCGGGAATTTTGTGGATAGGCTCAAGCAGAAGCGGCGATGGACGTCGGTGGCTAGGATCGAATTCTGAAAATAGTCCGCATAGCGGTCACGCTTGCCACGGAAATCGAACCAGGCCTGCGAATACTGGTGGATGAAGAGAGGCGCAAAGGAGCCGATATATTGAATGCCGTCGTAATCAAAGGTAGTACGCTTCCAAGCATCCCAGGTGTTGGCCGGGAGGGGATGGGTCGGGGATCCCAATCCCAAGAGATAGATCATCATCATTTCACTGTAATTGTCCCAGCGGTATGGCAGGAAGCCGGTTTCCGGCGTCCAGCCGTGCGGGAGAATTGGAGTGTCTTCCGATAGCCAGTTCCAATCCACGCGATTGAAAATGTCGGACGCCAATTGGCTGATTTCAGAATTCTGGAAATGCGCCTTGCAAGTAAGAATCCCGCAGAGCAGGATCGCGGAATCCATGGAGGAAACTTCGGATTGCCAAAGCCTTTCGCCCGTATTGAGGCTGGCCCAGTGGTAAAAGAAGCCTCGATGCTGGTGCAGCCGCTTCCAGAGAAAACGCAATGTGGTTAGCACGCGCGCACGGGCTTCGGAGGTGGAAACGTACCCGCGATTTTCACCGATACAGAGGGCAGTGAGACCGAATCCCGTTGCCGCAATGCTCCCCAATTCATGCTTGTCGGATGCCCGCACGTTACTCCGGTCCTTTATAAGTCCGGTATTCGGATTGCACTGCTCCCAGAAATAGAGAAAATTCGTCTTCTCGAGATCTTCGAGGAAGTAGTCATCGTTTTCCGTGAGGGAAGTGCGAGGAGGAAGGACGAGCACTTGCTCCGGATATTGCTGCGCTGCCGTGGCAAGCTGCGCGATTCCCAGGCCCGTCAGGGGAAGGCAAACGCCGGCGCGGGCAAATTGCTGCAGGAATTTCCGGCGGGAAAATTCCCTGTTCCTGAGATAGTTCCGCTTCATCTAAATAACTTTAGTCGAATCAGAAGATGAATTGAAATCAACGGTAAGGCGGGTTGCCAGGAATTTCAGAGCCAAGCCATAGGCCACGCTGCTGAGACCTTCAAATACCCTCGCTTCAGGCATTGCGAGGAGACTCGATCTTGCCGATCGCGGGTGCGAGGGAATTTTGCATTGGGCAGCGAGCCTAGCCGAGCACCACAAGAATCTCGTGTTCGGCGCCGTCGTCCACCAGCGAGATGCCTGCAGAGCCAGCCAGTAGATTGGCGTCCACCTTGGTTAGAGCAACGCCGCGGGTGACGCTGCTGGGATTTTCCACCCTGATTTTGTAAATCGACGAGTGATACCGGAATTTGATGGAATAACCAGGCCAGTCTCGCGGAATGCACGGATCAATCGAAAGAGTGGAGCCGCGCAGGCGGAACCCGAGAATCCACTCGATGCCGACGCGATAAAGCCAACCGGCCGCTCCCGTGTACCAGGTCCATCCTCCGCGGCCCACGTGGGGAGGCTCGGCATAAATATCGCCCGCCACGACGTAGGGCTCCACTTTGTAACGCTGGACGCTGGCGCGAGAAGTAGACCGATGGATGGGATTGACCATTCGGAAGAGTTCGTAGGCTTTGTCACCATCGCCCAGGGCGGCAAACGCCAGAATAGTCCAGACGGCGGCATGCGTGTACTGCCCGCCGTTTTCGCGAATGCCGGGCACATAGGCCTTGATGTAGCCGGGATCGAGTGGCATGCGGTCGAACGGCGGGGTCAAAAGCAAGATGAGGTTTTCCGGCCGCCGGATCAGATTCCGGTCGACCGCGTTCATGGCGCGTTCCACACGACCTCTCTCGGCCGCGCCGCTGATCACGCCCCAGCTCTGGGCAATCGAATCGATGCGGCATTCCGGATCGGAAGCGGAACCGAGCGGAATACCATTGTCGAAATAGGCGCGACGGTACCATTCGCCGTCCCACCCGTCTTTTTCGAGAGCTGCCTTGAGCGCGGAGACGTGAAGCCGCCAAATTTCGGCGCGAGTGCGTTCACCGCGGGCGTCGGCGATTTTGGCGAACTCCCAAAGAATCGTGTGCAGGAACCACCCGAGCCAGACGCTTTCTCCCTTGCCCTCGCGGCCCACTCGATTCATCCCGTCGTTCCAGTCGCCCGTGCCCATCAACGGCAGGCCGTGGACGCCAACGCCGAGACTGCGATCCAGTGCCCTCGCGCAGTGTTCGAATAAAGTTGCGCTTCGATCGGAGATGCGCGGCTGGAAGTACGCGTCGTCTTGCCCCTCGGCCAGGGCCTCGCCTTCCAGGAAAGGAACCATTTCGTCGAGTGTTTTTGAGTCGCCGGTCGTTTCGATGTACTGGATTACAGCATACGGAAGCCACAGAAGATCGTCGGAAATGCGCGTGCGCACTCCCCGGCCAAGCGGCGGATGCCACCAGTGTTGAACGTCGCCTTCGACGAACTGGCGCGCAGCGGCGCGGAGCAGATGCTCACGAAAGACATCGCGATTCGAGATATTCAGAGCCATCACGTCTTGAAGCTGGTCGCGGAAGCCATAAGCGCCGCTGAGTTGATAAAAAGCAGCCCGGCCCCAGACCCGGCAGGAAAGCGTTTGATAGAGCAACCAGCGATTCAACAGGATGTCCATGGCGCGGTCGGGAGTGGTGACCTGGACGGCGCCGAGGGCGTTTTCCCATCGACTGGACATGTCTTGAAATACGGCGTTCAAATCGGCAGCCCGGTAGCGCGCGAGCAATTCACGGACTTTTTGCTTGTTTTCACACTGGCCCAGAAAAAAGACAAGTTCCACGCGAGCGCCGGGACGCAACTCAATCGAAGTTTGCAATGCAGCGCAGGGATCGAGGCAGGCACCGGTTTTCCCTGAAAGAGGAAGGCCCCGGCGCAAAGCATCCGGAGATCCCGGCGTACCATTTCGCCCGAGGAACTCGGTGCGATCGGCGGTCCAGGAAGTCTGCCGCCCGGCAAGATCGGCGAACGCGATCCGCCCTCCAAATTCACCGGTCCAAGCATTGCGCGCGAAGATCGCCTTCGTCTGCGGATCGAGTTCCGTGATGATGTACGGCGCCGTAGCACTGCGTGAACTCCCCAGCACCCACTCGGCATAGGCGGTGACTGAAATGCGGCGAGTTCGGCTGGAGGAGTTCTGCAAGGTCAGCCGGGAGATTTTTATCGGGTCTTCCGAGGGGACGAATTGCAAGAGGTCGGCGAAAATTCCCCGGGAGCCGTGCTGGAAGCGGCTGTAGCCCTGGCCGTGGCGCGCGACATAAGGAGCAGTCTCATCGCGAATCGGGAGCGCCGTGGGGGTCCACACTTCTCCCGTGACTTCATCGCGGAGGTAGATTGTTTCTCCGGGCGTATCGGTGACCGGGTCGTTGGACCAGGGTGTGAGTTGGTTTTGGTGACTGTTCAAGGACCAGGTATTGCTCGAGCCGGATTCCGAGACGAGAAAGCCGAACTGGGGATTGGCGATCACGTTGATCCAGGGTTGAGGCGTCCGAAGGTCCTCTCCCATCACGGTCATGTATTCGCGCCCATTTTCCGCGAAGCCGCCCAGCCCGTTAAAGAATTCAAGATTCACAGAGGGCAACAGCACATCCGGATTCTTTCCTGTGGATTGATTTTGAAATACCCGTGGCGCGCTGGGCTCCGCGCGCTGCGCTCGATTTACTTGCTCGGCCAATGTGCCGCGCCGGCTAAGCAATACGACCCGGGCGACGGCTTCGAGTAGCTTGCGCTCCGGCGGGGAGACCAGGTCAGCGCGCAGAAGATAAATATTGCCACGAACACCGTTGGCGTTCGGCGAGAGACGCAATTGGCTGCTGCGGACCAGAGCGGCCAGCGAATCCTGAAGCTCCTGCGTATAGGAAGTGGATTTGTCGTTGATGATGAGCACATCAACGGAAAGCTGTTTCATGCGCCAATATTCATGGGCGCGCAGCAATTGCCGAATGATTTCGACGTCTTCCGACTCCTCGATCACCGCGACGACGATGGGCAGATCGCCGGAAATCCCCTGGCCCCAGAGAGCGCCGAGCTCCAGCGTGGCGCTGCTGATCAGGTCGGGGGAAGGCCGCAGTGCGGAGTCGGTATAAATGACCGCGTTCGCCAGCCGCTGAAATAAATGAGCTTCGTCGCTCGAGATTCCCAGGTGATGAAGCTCGACTTGGGCCTGGGTCCAAGCGAGGGTGAGTATTCGTTCAAAATTTCTGGCGTCACGGTATTTGTCCGCGAGACTCAGAGCCTCATCCCGGCTGCCCGCCACGACGGTTGAGAAAACGAGGCGCACGGTTGTGCCGGGAGCGATGCGCACGGTGCGACGCAGGCTGAACACCGGGTCGAGAACCGAACCCACCGTATTCGAGAGGGACTGGCCATCGAGAACCGAAACTGGATTTCGAATGTTATTCCCGCGCCCGATGAATTTTGCTCGATCCGTTTCATATTGAAGATCACCGATGGCCTGGCCTTCCACGGCCATCACATGTCCCGCCCAGACGGCGGTTTCCTTGTCCGATTGCATGCGGCGCGTGGCGAGAAGCGCGCCAGCATCGGATTCAAATTCCGTCTGCACGAAGAGATTGGAGAACGCAGGATGGGCAACGTCGGCAGCTTGCGGAGCCAGGCACAGCTCGGCATAAGATGTGATCTGGATTTCGCGAGTACGCACTCCGAGATTGGTGACGGAGACCCGCCGCATTTCCGCGTCATCCTCGGAGGACACGACAATTTCGAGCGTGGTGGAAAGCGAGCGGTCGCGCCGCAAAATTTCAGCGCGATCCTCGTAGAAAGACGCTTCATAGGAATCCGCTTCCACGCCGGTAGGTTGATAGCCAGGCGACCATACCTGCCCGCTCTGCATATCGCGAAGAAAAATGTAGCTGCCCCAGCAATCGCGGGTCACGTCTTCTCGCCATCGTGTGATGGCGATATCCCGCCAGCAGCTGTAACCCGACCCGGCCGCAGTCACCATGACGGAGTAACGGCCGTTCGAAAGTAAATGCGTCCGCGGGGTCGCGTCATGAGGTGACGCAAACCGCCGCTGAGCGGACGGAGTCAATTCGCGCACGCGCGCGGCAGAAACTTCTTCGGCCCGAGGCCGTGAGACCAACACATCGCGCGGAGTGCGTTCCTGAAGCAGCAACTCCGTGGCCTGCACGATGGGCTCGGCATGGAAACGAGTGCGCATCACTCCGTTGTTGAGAACGTTGTCGAGGGCGGCCAGCGACATTCCTTGATGGTGCGCCAGGAATGCACGCACGATGGCGACGTCTTTGCCTTCCGGCAACCGTTTCGCGGTGTAATCGAGCGCTTCGTAAAAGCCGTAAGGCCCGCTTCCGCCGGCTTTGGTGATTTTTGCGAAGTTACGTGCAGCCGC
>JBGPTK010000105.1:0-11584 GCA_041490605.1 Terriglobia bacterium
ATCCGCGGTGATTCCACGGCGCTCCGCAATGATGTCCGCAATCCGTGTCACCGGCACTCGCAGGTCCATCGCCAACTGATTCATGCTGAGCCCGTAAGGCTTTAGAAAATCCTCGCGCAGGTGTTCCCCGGGATGAACCGGCTTCAATTTCTTGCGCATGATTTCACCTCGCTAGTGATAATCCACGATCTCTACGTTGTAGGCATCCCCGCCACGCCAGACAAAGCAGATTCTCCACTGATCGTTGATCCGAATGCTGTGCTGTCCTCTCCGATCACCGCTGAGTGCTTCCAGCCGGTTGCCGCCCGGCGCGGCCAGGTCGCGCAATTGTTTCGCAAAGTGCGATTGCTGAAGTTTCCGCAAGGCCGCCCGTTCCATGGACTCAAATCGCTTCCCAGCCTCGCGGTTGAACAATTCTTCCGTGTGTCCGGAGCGGAAGGACTTAATCACAAATCCACGCTATACTGCTTCTCATTAAACGTCAACAGGTAAGCCGGGGCTTTTCCCGAAGCGGTATCTTGATGCCTCGCCAGCCGTGGTGGGCGCGATCCTCGACGGGCGGTTACTTCAAGGCGCCGTCGAGAATCGCGGAAAGTTTGGATTCATCCGCTTCCCCGGCGCGGTCGTAGATCGCCTTCCCATTTTTATCGAGAATGGTGACGTGCGGAATGTAGCCCTGGTAATACTTCTTCACCAGCTCCTGCTGCGCGGGTGATCGCCGTTGATCCAGGTCCACGATCACAAAATGAGCCCGGCCGCGGTATTTCTCGTACAAGCTGACGGAGCGGCGAGCCTGCCGCTTGGAATTGAATCAGCCCTCGCCGTAAAAAATAACGTAATTGGGCTGGCCGGCCGCGGCGCCCTCGTCCATGTGGTCGCCGCTGATGAGCGGGCCATCCTGGCTGTCGCTGGAGTAATCGAGACGCTGATTCAGGCGCAAATTATCGCCGGCTTGCAACGGGGCTACGATCGCCGCCAGCAGCAAAGCCAGCAGCACAGCCGGCTTTGCACTTAAATTCACGCTCATTTTGTTTCTCCTGAAATCACTCCGAAACCTTCCCGCTCGATCTGCGTCCGCTCGGTCCGATACCTTTTCAGGGCTTCTTCAAGAGCGGCCCGGAAGGCAGGCTTGCCTTTCTCCGCCTTTGCCGGGAAGTATCCGCCGCCGGAATAGAGTACGCCCGAAGGCGTCAGAAAAGCGGTGAGCGGCAGTCCGGCGGGCAGGTTCATGAAGGCTTGGGCCCGCTCGAGCTTGGCGGAAAGTTTCGGATCGGCGTCAAAATCCACTTTGACGGCGATGAAATTCTGATTGATGAAGGCCGCCATCTCCGGCTGCAAATAACTTTCGTGATCCATCAGGTTGCACCAGGAGCACCAGATGGCGCCCACGTCGAGCAAGACCGGGCGGTTTAATTCCCTGGCCTTCCGCCAGGCTTCTTCGCCCCACGGATACCATTCCACGGGCTGATCGCTCGCGCGTTGCAGATACACGGAGCGGCTGCCGCTTAAATGATTTTTGGGCAACGGGGCAGCCGGGGAGGAAGCCGCCATCCCCGCAATATGCAGGGCGATCAAAAGCCATCCGCAAATTCGCGCTTGAGTCATACCCACTCTATTAGAGTCGTGAACTTTCAAAATGTTACAGCGGGAATTAATTCTCCGTCACTACTTTCTTGGGAGGAAATGCCATCCTCCCGATTCGGTGTTGTCCTGATTTGAAATTAGCCTGGGTTTTTATGGCGTCGGAGCTTCCGAGTCTGTGCGGCAACGCCGATTGGGGGCGGTTGTGTAGCGCCGCCCTTCAGGACGGCATCCTTGGAAGCAATCACCTGCCCGCCTGAAGGCGGGCGCTACAGGAAACAAGACCGAGTTGCCACACAGACCCTTCAGCTCCGGCATCAGAAGCGCCCCTAAAAGTGGGCTCCAGTCCCTGAAGTTAAGTCGAGAAGCCTCTCGCACTTTTATGAGTCGAGTTCAAGTAACTTGCCGCTCCCGCGAATAGCTCCCCGCAAATTGCGGCCGGTTATTTTGGCGCTGACGCCTGCAACAGCTCCGCCAGGTATTGCTGCCAGACGGCGGGCAGCGTGTGCGTTCCATGCCCGCGCGTCTGATCGCTGATGGGAAGCAGGATGAAGCGCCCATTCTTCACTTTCCTGATTTCGCGTTCGGGGATTCCGAGCTCCGGAGGATTCACGAAGTCGTCGGCCGAATTGATCCAAGTGACGCGCGCCTGAACTTTGTCGAGCTGTGAAGAAGGGTCGTAATTGCGCGAGGAATCCAACTGGTAAAACAAATCGTTGGCGTCGGTGGCCGCCATTCGCGCTGCCATCCACTCGTCCAGATATTTACCGGCGGCATCGCGGGTGGGATAATTGTTCTGCATCTGGAGCGGGCTGCTGCCCATGATCAGCAACACATCGAGCGCCGTCTGCAAGCCGCGCGGCTGGGCCGTGTACTCACCGTTCTTCCATTCAGGGTCGCTGCGAATCGTGTCCATGGCCATTTTTCGCATCATCCGGTTGCGCCCGGCGATTTGCACCGGCTCGCAGGCCAGCGGCAGCAGCGCGTCCATCGAATCCGGATACATTTCCGCCCACATCCAGGAATGCATGCAGCCCATGGAAGTGCCGGCAACCAGCCGCAGATGATTTACGCCGAGCTTTTCGAAGACGAGTTGGTGTTGCGCGCGCACCATGTCGTCATATTCGTAGCGCGGAAAGCGGGCGTGCAATCCATCGCTGGGCTTGCTGGAATGTCCGTGGCCCATGGCATCGGGAAGAATGATGTAATAGCGGCTGGCATCGAGCAATTGTCCAGGTCCGAAAAGCACGCCGGCAAATTGCGGCGATAGAAATTGATGCCCGGTGCCGCCGGTGCCGTGCATGATCAGGACAGCGTTGGTGACCTTGCCGCCGGAGTCGCGAATGGGTTTGCCCAGGGTGGTGTAATGCAGCCGCAGTTCCGGCAGGGTCTCACCGGAACGGAAATGAAAATCACGAACAATGAAATCGCCTTCCTCGGGCGCGACGCTGGGCGCTGAGGCCGCGGCTTGACCTGAAGGAGAAGCATGAGAATCAAGTGAATAGCGATCGAACAAAATCCCCGCGGCACAAATTCCGGCGATCAAAATGAAAACCTTCCGCGCGACGCCCCGTTGCACACTGCCTCCTTCAAGTTTCAATGAGTGATTACCGGCAATTCAATGCTCGATGGAAAGCGTTTCGAGCGATAGACGTGCTGTTCCGCTTTCTGATAATCGGCCGCTGAAGCATTGAAAATGTTTAGCACAAACTTTTGCGGATTGCGGTCGATCAGAGGGAACCAGGTGCTCTGCACCTGAACCATGATCCGATGGCCTTTCAGAAATGCGTGGTCATTGGTGTGCAGATCGACGGTGTAGGCGACGATTTCATTCGCAGGAACCGGCTCCGGCTTTTCAAAACTGTTGCGGAACCGGCCGCGGAACACCTCATTGGCAATCATCAATTGGTAGCCGCCCATCGCGGGATCGGGCGGATATTTTTCCGGGTAGACATCGATCAGCTTCACGATCCAATCGCTATCCGTGCCGGTGGTGGAGGCGAAAAGATGCGTCACCAGATCGCCGGCCACCACCAAATCTTCTTTCAGCGGCTCGGACTCCCAGCTCAGCGTGTCGGGACGCTTGTGGACGAATCGCTGATCCTCCACCAGCCATCGGGGCCAATCAAGGCCCGGATACGTGGGGTTGATGGGGCGATGCCGGTACGGAACGGGATTCGCCGGATCGGAAATATAGCGATCAAAAGACTGATCGCTGTCCCGCAATGGCGGATCAAACGAAAGCCGGCCATCTTCACGGAAGTAAAGCTTGTGGTCAATCACATGCTCTTGCGGCGGCCAGGCGTCATATTTTTCCCAGCGATTCGAGCCGGTTTCAAACGTCAGAGCTTCCTTGAAAGGAAGGCTGCCCTTGTCCTTCAGCCAATAAGCAAACCAGGGCGCCTGAATCTTTTCGCGGAAATATCGGCTGGTGTTGCTGCCGAACTCGATATTCCCCAGCTTGCTGACGTCGGCGTGTCCCCAGCCCCCGTGATTCCAGGGACCGATGACCAAATAATTCTGGTGGTTAGCGTCAACCGTTTCGAATTTCTGATAAATCGTCACGGGCCCGTAGAAATCTTCCTGATCCCACCACCCGGCGACATTCAGATTCGGCACCGTCACTTTCGTCAAACGCGGCGCAACCGCTTGTTCGCGCCAGAATTCATCGTAATTGGGATGATTGACGAAATCGTTCCACGTCGGAACCTTGCCGTGAAAATATTTTTCGTTCGCATTCGCAAGCGGGCCAAGGTCGAGGTACCACTCGAATAAATCGTATTGATCGAACGGGAAAGAATAATTCGTCTTGCCGGTTTCCATTTCGGAGGCGTACTCGAAGCCGTAGCTCAGCCGGAACGCGCCGTTGTGATGAAAATCATCGCCAAGAAACATATCGGCCGGCGAAGCCTGTTCCGAGACTGCTTTGAGCGCGGGATGGGGCTCGAGCAGCGCCATCACCGTAAGCCATCCGCCGTAGGAAATTCCCAGGAGTCCGGCGCGGCCGTTATTATTCGGCGTGTTTTTCAACAGCCAATCGATGGTGTCGTAGGTGTCCGTGCCTTCATCGATGGATTTCGAGTCGCGGGAATCGCGCACCGGACGCTGCATCACGAACGTGCCGTCGGAGCCGTAGCGTCCGCGAATATCCTGCATCACGAAAATGTAACCTTCGGGAAACATCTCCTGATACAGGGAAAAAATGCCCGAGAATCCATTCCGATCGTCGTTCGTGCCGTAGGGAGTGCGCGTTATCAGGAACGGGAGCGGCGCGGCCGCGTTTTTCGGCGCGTAAATTTCCGTGTGCAGGCGGATGCCGTCGCGCATGGGGATCATCACATCCTGTTTCGAATAGAGTTGGCTGGCATCGGAGCCGGACTGGCCGCGCTGAGTTGCCGGAAACAACAGGCACAGAAGCAGGCAGGATAGGAGAAAGATCGCGGCGCTTCCAATTCGTTTCATACGTTTGGCCCCCAGCCATCCAAATGGATTCCGAGCGGAGGAGTGGCGGCTGGATAGTACCGCTAGTGAATGGATTTTTGAATTGGCAAAAGGAAGAAGGGCCGGAAGCGGCGGATCGCGGCCGCGTGGTTACTCCTTGGCAAATTGCGCTTCGTCGTATGCGCGCTCGATGCCCGGCGCCAGGAAGCCGCCATGAAAACCACGGATGTAGAGCGCGTTATCCCCTGCGAAGCGTTTCTGAAAGCCGGCCAGATCCACTTTTTTGCGCGTCTCCTATCCCTCGTCTCCGCTGCGGATTTTTTCCGCGCGCCCTCGCGGGCAACGCCTGGCGGGCAGCCGGGGAGACGCATTGATCCGGTCCGCGCCTTCAAACATTTTCACGGAGTCGCGGCAAAAACCGAGGATCAGATGTTTCCCAATGGAATTTTCGCCGCGCAACAATCCTTGCGCTATCGCGCGTTTCACGATCGTGGCCGGCGAGGAGAATTCACAGTCCTTTTGGGACCAGGTGCGCTCCGGAAGAGAAGGAGCCGGTATGACCGGAAAAAGATTCCTGCTGATCCCGCGCACGTGGAGAATGCGCCGCCCGTTAGGCGGCGCGGCGGTCCGTTCCATCGCCGCGCTTTCGTCCGGTTTATCCGCCGCGGGGGCGACGGCGCCATAAGTCCTATTGGCGGCTTCCCGGGACAACGGAGAAATGTCCACGCGCCATCCGGAGTTCTCATTCGGATAAATCTTTTCAAGCCGCGCGCTGATGGAATCCATTTCCGCGCGAGCCTGCACCAGCGAAATCCGCGAACGCAGCCGGGCGCCCACGTGAATCCATTTCGAGCCGCGGCTGGCCAAATCTTGCGAATCGAACGCCAGCGGCGCCCAGAGTTCCGTCCCTTCGAGCGGCTCGAAGCCCACATCGCGCGGCAGCACGCCGGCGACGAAGTAGTTCCGGCCATTCAAGAGCAGCGTTCTGCCCAGGACGTTGGGATCGGCATTGAAATGCGAATGCCACAGCGCGTCAGTGAGCAGCAGGGCGTTGTCTTTTCCCGCCAGTTCTTCTTCGGGAAGGAAATCGCGGCCCAGCGCGGGCCGCACGCCCAGCATGCGAAGAAAACTGCTGGAAACAAACGCCACGCGAATGCGCCGCGAACGCCCTTCCTCGAAGAAATTCATCCCGGTGGAATAGTAGGCGGACATTTCTTCGAGCGTGCGGGTCTGCGCGCGCCAGTCGGAAAAATTCGACGGAGACACATTCACGCGCATCCCTGGCTTGAATTGCCACAGCGTCACAACGCGGCTGAAATCCCTGTGAAGCGGCAGCCGCGGCAAATAGGCATTCGCCACCAGGAAGATTTCGCGATTCGCAAAAATGCCGATGGCCAGCAGCAGCACAAATAGCACCGTGAATCCGCGGCCCTCCGCGAGCATCCGAATTCCGCGACGCAATTCCTGCCACAACGCTTTCATTCGTTTCCCCGCTGGCACGATATCAACTTCCTCAACAGCGCCTTATTCGTACCGCAAAGCCACCATGGGATCCACGCGCATCGCCCGCCGCGCCGGCAAATAACAAGCCAGCAATGCGCTCGACAATAAAATCACGGCGACCCCAACATAAATTGCCGGCTCCTTCACACTCACTTCCGTCAACACACTCGAAAGAATGCGGCTGAGCGCAGCCGCGGCCACCAGCCCGATCGCAAGACCTGCCACAGCTAACGAGAGTCCTTGCTTCAAAAGCATGTGCAGGATGTCCCGTGGCGCCGCACCCAGCGCCATGCGCAACCCAATTTCTCGCGTGCGTTGGTTCACGACGAACGCCATGACGCCGTAAATACCCAAAATCGCCATCAGCAAGCCAAAGCCGGCGATCAACGCGATCACAATCGCTCCCAGACGATCTTGCGAAATGCTTTCCGCGTAGTAGCGGTCCATGCCGGAGATATCATACGTGGCCAGGTTTTTGTCCACCGCCCAAATGGCCTGTTGCGCGGTATGGATCGCCGCGCTGGAATCGAGCGGGCTTCGCACCATCAATTGAATCGTGTCGCTCGACGCGCCCCCCGGCTGTTGCGCGTATGGCAAATACCAGGTTTCTTCCGGCTCACCGGTCTCGTGCGCGTCCTTCACATCTCCGGCGATCCCTACCACGGTCAGCCAGGGCCGATTCGGCCGATCGAGACGAACGTGTTTGCCCAGCGCATCTTCATTTGGCCAGAAGCGGCGCGCCATCTTCCGGCTGACGATCACCACCGGCTGCGCGGTTGGAGTGTCCAGTTCATTAAAATCGCGGCCCGCGAGCAATGGTATTTCCATCGCCGCTAGCAAACCCGCGCTGATCAGCCGGTGATTGACGCTAAAGCTGGTCCCGGCCGCTCCCGTTGAGAATCCCTCCACGGCCACCGGCGCGCTCCAGGTGGTCCCGCCGAGCGGATTGACGGTCGTCACACCCGCGGCAACGATGCCCGGGGCGCTCCTGACTTTCTCGAGAATCTGCCGGACCAGAATGCCGCGGGGCTCTCCCGCCGCATAGCGTGAAACGGGCGGCGTGATTTGCAGAGTGAATAAATGGCCGGCCTGGAATCCCAGGTCGTGATGGCGAAGCCTCTCGAAGTTTTGGATCATTAATCCCGCGCCCGCCAGCAGAACCATCGCTAACGCCACTTCGCAAACCACCAGCGCATTGAGCACGCGGCGATTTCTTCCAACTCCCTGATCCGCTCTTCCGCCTTCTTTCAACATTGGTTGTAAGTCGCCGGCGAAAGTGCGGAGCGCCGGCGCGAGCCCAAAAATCATTCCCGTGAGCAAGGAAATTCCCAATCCAAATGCAAAGACCCGCGCGTCCACTCCCACCTGTCCCATATTGAGCTGCTGGCTCAAAGGACGAGGAATCAAAACTGTCAAGTATGCGCCGCACCAGGCCACCACCAGCAGTCCGCCCAATCCGCCGAGCAAGGCGAGAACACAACTCTCCGTCAGGAGCTGCCGAATCTGCCGGTATCTGCTCGCGCCGAGCGCCGCGCGGATCGCTATCTCTCTCTGCCGGATCACGGAACGCGCCAAAAGCAAGTTGCTCACATTCACGCAGGCGATGAGCAGGAAGATTCCGGCGATGCCGAGCAAGGCGAGCGCAATTCTGTCTTCCTCCCCGATCAGTTGGGTTCGCATGGGAAGAAGTTCCATGCCAAATCCGGGAACTGTCTCCGGATATTTTTCTTTGATCCGTTGGGCGACTCCGTCGACCGCGGCGCCCGCTTGTTTCAGGGAGATTCCCGGCCCCAGGCGCGCAAACAGGGCAAAATCGCGGGAATTGTCTTCAGCTCGAATCGTTGTGGGGATCCACACCTCCGCATCGTAGGGAAAATTAAAATCTCGCGGCATCACTCCGGCGATGGCGAAGATGCGGTCGTCGATGGTCAAGGTCTTGCCAAGAACATTGCGGTCCCGGCTGAAGCGGCGCTGCCACAGCCCGTGCGAAATCACGGCGGTACTGCTTGCCGAGCCCGCGCGTTCCTCTTCCATCGAGAACCAGCGGCCCACAACGGGCTTCACGTCCAGTGTGGAGGACCACCCTCCGGACTGGCTCACCACCTGGACACGCTCGGGAGTTTCGCCGCCTGTCAGCGTGGCGCTCTCCACGCTCAATGCCACCATTCCGTCAAAAATTCCACGTTGTTCCTGGACGGCGAGTATGTCGCGGCTCCAAGTGCTATACGTCGACATCGAACCATCCGGCGCCCGCGTGTAATCGAGAACGCGCACCAGCCGCTCCGCTTCCGGAAATGGCAGGGGACGCAGGAAAACATTATTCGCCACGCTGAAAAGCGCGGCATTGCCGCCGATGCCGAGCACGAGCGTGAGAATCACAACCACGCTGAACCCCGGACTGCGCCTGAGAGTCCGTATGGCGTAGCGAACGTCTTGCCAAACTGATTCCACAACTTCTCCTATTCGTAACGCAAAGCCACCATGGGATCCACCCGCATCGCCCTCCGCGCCGGCACATAGCACGCCAGCAGCGCCACGCCCGCCAGCAGCACCGTGATCGATAAAAATGTCGCGGGGTCGGTCGCGCTCACTCCAAACAACAAACTCGCCATCACGCGCGTCAACGCCAGCGAGCCGGCCAGGCCGATCGCCAGTCCGATCCCGCTCAGGCGCAGTCCTTGCCCAAGCACCAGCTTCATCACATCGCCGCGCTGCGCGCCCAGCGCCACCCGAATGCCGATTTCATGCGTCTGCTGTGAAACCACGTAAGCCATCACGCCATACACTCCCACTCCCGCCAGCAGCAATGCCGCTACGGCGAACACGCCCAGCAGCACGGCAGGGACTCGCGCGGTAAAGAGCGACTGCCAGCGAACCTCGTCGAAGCTCTGAACGTGGGCCACCGGCTGGTCCTGGTCCAGCGCGGCAATTTGTTCGCGCACGGCGCTAGCAATGCTCAGCGGATCTCCGGCCGTTCGCACGGCCAGCACCATGAAGTGCGAGTCCGCCTGAGTGTAGGGGACGTAGATTTCATCCTTGGGCATCTCGCTCAGATCATTCCGGATGTTGGCGACGACGCCGATCACCGTCATCCAAGGTTGTGTACCGGGATCGTTGAATTGAACTCTTTTGCCGACGGGATCTTCGCCCGGCCAGTAGCGTTTTGCGGTGGCTTGATTCACAAGGATCACCGGAGCAGCCGTTGCGGCGTCCTGCTCCGCCACCGAGCGGCCCGCAAGCACGGGCACTCCCATAGTTTGAAAATAGCCGGGAGTGATTACCCGGTAATTCACTTCGTTGATGTGCCCCGGCGGCGGCGCCGGGCGGCCTTCGATCAGAATTCCATCAGTCTGGTTGGTGCCCCCAAGCGGAAGATTGCTGGTGGCCGCAGCCGACTGCACTCCGGGCAACGCGCGAATGCGTTCCAGCAATTGCTGGTAAAACGCGGCGGCCTTCTGGTCTTCCTTATACTTCGCCATCGGCAAGGCCATCTCCATCGTCAGAACATGATCGGTGCGGAAACCGGGATTCATTTCCAGCAGATGAGCAAAACTTTTTGCCATCAAGCCCGTGCCGATCAGGAGCACCAGGGCCAGCGAAATTTCCGCAACCACCAGGGCATTCCGCAAGCGGTGGTGGCCCGCGCTTGCACCGGCCTGCGCGGCGCCTTCTTTAAGAGTTTCATTCAAATCGAGCCGGGAGGCGCGCAACGCCGGCGCCAAGCCAAAAATAATTCCCGTAACCAGGGAAAGGAAAAAGGTAAAGCCGAGCGCGCGCAAATCCACCGTCATCCGGTCCGCGCCCGGAATGAAGCGCGTAAATTCGGGAGGAAACAGCTTCGGCAGCAGGCCCACTCCCCAAATTGCAAACACCACGCCCAGCGCTCCGCCCAGAACTCCCAGCATCAGGCTTTCGGTCACCAACTGGCGCACCACGCGGAAGCGCCCGGCGCCCAGCGTGGCTCGAATCGCCAGTTCGCGCCGCCGTGACGCCGCTCGCGCCAGCATCAGATTGGCCACGTTGGCGCAGGCGATCAGGAGCAGGAAGCCCACCGCGCCGAGCAAAACCAGCAACGCCGGACGATACTGGCGCACCACGTCGCTCGCCAGTGGAATCAGGACGACACGCCGGCCGGTGTTGGTCTTGGGATACTGCTGGTCGAGGCGGCTGGCAATCGTGTTCATTTCCGCCTGGGCTTGCTCGCGCGTAACGCCCGGCTTCAGCCGGCCTACGACGAGCAGGAAGTGAGATTGGCGCGCCTCGGAAGCATTCGCATCCATGGGATAGGGAGCCCACACTTCGCCGCCGGGCGGAAAATTAAAGTTTGCAGGCATCACACCAACAACCGTGCGGCTGATGCCGTTCAGCGTAAGCGTCTTGCCGATGATGCCGGGATCGCCCGCGAAACGAAGCTGCCAGTAGCCATAACTGAGCATCGCTACATGATTTTTGCCGGGCTTTTCTTCTTCCGCCAGGAACGTCCGGCCCAGGATCGGATTCACTCCCAGCTCCGCAAAAATATCCGGTGTCACCAGGAATCCCTGGACCCGTTCGGGGACTTCGATGCCGGAGACGTTGACGTTCCACCAGGCATAAGCGCCGAGATGCTCGAACACATCGTTCTGCTCGCGCCAATCCGCAAAATTGGCCACCGCCGCTTCGTTGCGGTCCACGCCCTGCGACGGAATTGTTTCCCAAACTTTGACGAGCCGGTCGAGATTTTTGAACGGAAGCGGATGGATGATCAGCGGGTCAACAATGCTGAAGATGGCCGTGTTCGCGCCGATGCCCAGCGCGAGCGTGAGAATGGCGACGGCTGCGAAGCCGGGACTCTTCGAGAGCGTGCGGATTCCGTATCGCAAGTCTTGAAAAAGAGAGCCCATCCATTTCACCTACAGGCCTATCGAAGTGACGGAGATCCATCGAGACTATCGCAACTGCCATGCCTTCATTCCCTAATACTTAACTTCATGATTTGAAAAGGCTTGGCATTCGAGCTCGATGGCCGCAGGCTTACGGCTTGCCCGCCTGTGGGATTGCTTGTCGCAGAATCGGACAG
>JBGPTK010000106.1:0-11524 GCA_041490605.1 Terriglobia bacterium
AAGTCGCGGTCCCACGCCACATAGCCGTGAATGCGTTTGTAATTCAGGAGTCTGCGATTGCGCTCCGCGAGTTCCGCGCGCAAGGCATCGTCGATCGCTTGCCCGGGTTCGGGATGCGCCACGATCACCAACTGTTCGCCGGTCATGCTTTGCTGCGGCCAGATGTAATTTGCGGCAAAGACGCAAAATTCCTTCAGTCGAATCCCCTCGAAAACATTTTCGATGTCTTCGGGATAAATATTCTTGCCCTCGCCGGTGACGATCATGTTTTTCTTGCGGCCGAAGAGCTGCAAGTGGCCGGTGGCGTCGATGCGCCCCAGATCGCCCGTCAACAACCAGCCATCCACGATTGTTTCCGCCGTCAAATCCGGATCATCCAGATATTGCTGCATCACAGTTTTGCCGCGGACGGCAACTTCGCCGATCCCTTCATTGTCCGTGTTCAAAAGTTTCACTTTCACGCCCGGGAGCGGCTTGCCCACCGTATCCGGCCGAAACGGGCGAAAATCGTTCATGGTCACGACTGTGCACGCTTCGGTAAGTCCGTAGCCATTGCCTACCGGTATTCCCAGGTCATAGAAGAATTGCAACGTGGCAGGCTCCGTGAACGCGCCGCCCACAAAGAGCGCGCGCAACTCCCCGCCGAAGGCCTTGTGAATATCGCGCAACAGAAAACGGCTCAGTGGCAGGTTTGGCTGGCTGCGCGTGAAGGCGCGATTGACGCGAATCAATTGATTCAAGGCAAAACGCTTTCGGGGCGGGAGACCGGCGAAGCGCTGCCGCAATCCACGTTCGAGGCTTTTGAGAACCATGGGAACCAGCGTCATGTAAGTGATTTTGTAGCGGGTAAAAGCCTCGCGAATATATTCCGGGCGAAGCGTGCGCAGGTGCACCACGGTAGCGCCGCAAGTGAACGATCCGAAAAAGCCGACCATAAAATCGATGGCGTGATTGGTCGGCAGAATACTGAGGTAACGCACGCCGGGCCAGAAAGGATAAAGCGCGGTGAGGGCCATGCATTGCTCTAAGTAGTTTTCGTGCGTCAGGACGCAACCCTTGGGGCGCCCGCCGGTGCCGGAAGAATAGACGATGCAGGCCCAATCTTTTCGCGCGCGAGGAACAAACGCAGGAGCTTCCTTCCCCTTGAATTCTTCCCAGCGCCTCGCGCCAGACAAATCAGCGCCGGCGGGAGCTTCGGTGACGAGGACTACGCCGGCCTTGAGATCGTGAAAAGCAGGCGACTGCGTGATCGCGCGCCACAGGTGGTACTCGATGACCAGGACTTCCGACTTGGAATGCGCCAGGAGTTGCAAGTGCTCGGGCGCGCTGAGCTTGTAATCGAGCGGGACGAGCACTCCGCCGCGGTAAAAAATCGCATAAGCAGTAATCAGCCATTTCGACTGATTGGTCATGATGATCGCAGCGCGGCTGCCCGGCCCGAATCCGTGTTCTTCCAAAGCGCGGGCCAGCGGAAGCGCCGCTTCCTTGAACTGGCGGTAGGTGAGCCGGCAGTTCTCGCGCTCGCGATCGGCTTCGATCAGGCAAATTTCATCCGGCCAGCGCTCCAGGGCATCGCGCAGCGCCGCTCCCAACGAATCGTATTGGTTCAGGTCAAGCATCCAGAATTAACCAAGGCGCACGAATATCCGCACAAGAGAAGCAGAGGATAAACCTCTTAATGGAATCCCTCAAGAGATGCGAGCTGAAATAGACGGTCCGCGGCACTGTTTACAGGCGAGATTGAATCCGCCCGGCAAGGGTGCGGAAATCGCTGACGCCTTGAAGCTCGTAGTCGGGCAGTTCGACCCGGAAATGGCTTTCCAGGCGCGTAAGCAAATCGAGCGCTTGCAAACTATCGATGCCAAGCTTCTTAAAAAAATCGTCATCCGGGGAAAGGTTCTCGCGCGGAACCTTGAAGTGCAGCGCCGCCAGATCGAGAACTTCGTTCAGCGTATTGTCGAGCTTCGGCATCTTATTCCACTCCGTTCTTGAAACCGGGAGCAGCGATTGATCTGCCCGGCCTTGCAAGCAACAATCGTACCAGAATCCTACTTCAGATACTGATCGAGCCAGTCAACCCAGCGGCGATAAACATCCATGGTGCGAACGGCGTCGCCGGGAAAATGGCCGGGGACCGGATAGGCGTAAAATTTTACCGTGACGCCGTTGTCTTTGAGCGCGTGAAACATTTCGTAGGATTGCGTGATGGGCACGCGCGCGTCGGAAGTATCGGAGAGGATCAGTGTCGGCGTCTTGATCTGCTGCGCATAGGTGATGGGAGACTGCTCGCGGTACGCCTGCATATTGTTCCCGGTCCATGGGGAGCCGCTGCCGAGCGGGCCGTTTCCGATGTTGTAGCGCTCGGTCGCGTTGAAATCGGCCAGGGTATAGGCGTGCGTCAGGTCATTCACTGCCGCGCCAGAAACCGCTGCTTTCCAAATTGGATAGTGGCCAATCATCCAGGACGTCATGTAGCCGCCGTAGGACCAGCCAGTGACCGCCATTTTGGAAGTATCGGCAAATCCCAATTTCTTCACGGCTTCGATGCCCGCCATGACGTCGCGCCCCGGACCGTCCCCGGCGTCATTGAAAACGGCGCGTTGATAGGCATTGCCCAGATTGTCGCTGCCGCGATAATTCGGCGAGAAGACCACGTAATCATGCGAGGCGATGTATTGTCCCAACGCGCTAAAGGTCAGCGCGGAAGATGCCGTGGGGCCGCCGTGAATGTACAGGACGAGAGGGTATTTCTTGTCCTTCGTAAAATCGGGCGGGTAGATCAGGACGCCGTCTTCATGGAATCCATCCGGTCCATCCCATTCGATTCGCTCCATTTTGCCGAGAGAAAGCGAAGCGATCTCGCGGTTGAAATCCGTGAGGCGTTTGGGAGAAGCATCGGTGGAGGACATGTAATAGATTTCAGAAGGGCGGCCGGCAGTGCTGCCGGGAAACGCGAGCGCGCCATCCTTGCTCATGGAAATATCAACCCAGAAGAGCCAGGAGGGCACGACATCGCCCAGAGCAAGATGCTTGGCCGGGCCTGAGAGCGGCTGAATCCAGAGCGAGAGGCCGGTTCCGTCATGCCCGCCGGCCAGGAGCGATTTTCCGCCGGGCATCCAGATGGCGCGAGCGATGTTGCGGTCGATCGCGCGCGTCACATCCGTGCCGTCTCCCCCAGCCGCGGGCGCCACGTAGATTTCGTTTTCATTGTTCGGATCGTTGTCGCGGGGATACCAGTAAGCGATCTGGGAGCCGTCGGGCGAAAAGTCACTGAATCCTTCGAATTTTTCGTGGTTGGTCAATTTGCGGGTTTCGCCGGTCTCTACGTTTAAGATTTGAACAGTGGCCAAGTCGGAATCGCCGTAATGCGGAGTGGATTGTTTGACGAACGTAATCCATTTGCCGTCCGGCGACCAGGAAACGGGCGAGGCGGGCGAACTAGGGGGCGCGCTTTTCGGCAGGCTCCATGGGCCTGAGGTCAGCCGCCTGGCCGTGCCTCCTTGCGCGGAAATCAGCCAGATATGCGAAGGCGTCGGCGCCGCGGTGGTCAGGAAATCGTCGTCGCCCACTTCGAATGCGTCATTGTGCTTTTCAATTTCCTTTTTGTTCGGCGCGTCATCGGCGGTGACGTAAGCGATTTGCCGGCCATCCGGGCTCCAGGCAAATTGCTCGATTCCATTCGGGGCGTCGGTTATTTTGCTGGCTTCACCGCCGCCATCCATCGGGAGGACAAACACCTGCTGCTGATCGTTTTTGCCGGTGCGGAAGAGAGCCACGAATGCCAGGCGGTCGCCGGTGGGCGACCAGCGCGGTGATCCGACGTCCTTGCGTTCGTAAGTGAGCGGGCGCTGCGCGCCAGTCGCAACGTCGATCAGCACGATTTGGCGATCGTGGCCGTCGGTTTCCATGTTCGTGCGCGAAACCACAAAGGCAATCGATTTGCCGTCGGGGGAAATCTGCGCGTCGGAGACGGACACGATCTTTGGGATGTCCGAAAGGTTGAACCTGCGCGCCTGTGCCGCCGCGGGTTTGCCGGTGAATATCCCGAAAACCGCGCACGACAACAGCAACGCCGGTAACAGCAGTGCGGCGATCGTTCGTGGATCGATGAACACTCGCGAATTGCGGCAAGTTGGAGTGCGCGTCATAGCGTTGTTACTCCTGGTGTGCTCGATTTCATTCTCTGACTGCCGCAAATCTCACGCCTGCAGACGCCGCGGTCCCTGATCCTGCCCCTTCCAGAATGCCTGGAGCACAGAGGCTTGCGCAGCGCCATTTTGTGTTTCACTACCGTGCAGCCCTCCCCGATGTGAATCGTCACGGCAAATAAGGCAGAACTTCGCTGCTCTCGACAAATTTGCGGAGGCCGGCTTCCACCGCCGGCCGCGTGAAAAGCTCGCAGAAAATCTCAATCTCTCTTTGCAATTCTTCGTACGGAATTGGCTTGATGAATTGTTTGGCGGCCGCGGCGGTGGCGCGGTCGAATTTCTTCACTTGAGCGGCCGTGGAGCGAGCCAGGCGCAGGGCCTCGCCTTCCGCGGCGATCTGGCTGACCAGGCCGATTGCCTGCGCCTTGGTCACGTTGATGCTCCGGCCAGTCAGCAGCAGGTCGCGAACCACGGAGTTTCCGAGATCCCGCTTGAGGCGCGGGATTCCGCCAAAGCCGGGTATAAGTCCTAGGCGCAATTCCGGAAAGCAGAACCGCGCCATTTTATCGGCGATGATCAGGTCGCAGGCAAGAGCCAGCTCGAAGCCGCCGCCAAACGTGACGCCGTGCACGGCGGCAATCGTGGTGAGCGGCGATGAATCAATCGCATTCAGCACGCGGTGAATGCGAGTGAGAAAATCACGCATTCCGGCAAGACGCTCCGGTGCGGGGAGACCTTTTGAGCTGGAGTAGAGTTCGCGCAAATCGGCCCCGGCACAAAAGCCGGAGCTGCGTGAGCTGAAGAAGATGAGAACACTGGCTTCCTTTTCGGCGGCCTCGAGCTCGGGAATGAAGCGTTCCAGATCGGCGAGAGTGGCCGAACCGATTTCGTTGCACGGCGGGCGATGGAGTTCCACCTCGACGACACCGTCGGCGAGGCCCCAGGAGAGTGTTTCACCGCGATATTGTTTCATTGGCAGCCCATACACTAACCACAGCCGGGAATCGTCGCAAGCTTTTTGAGAGGCCACAAACGGCGGGCGCCAGAACGGGCAGCGCCAATGCCAATTAAGATTGCGGCTTACGGTACATGTCCTCGATGGCCTCGTGAAAGTGGGAGGCAATCATGGTGCGTTTCAGTTTGCCGTTCGCCGTCAGCAGTCCATTCTCCATGGTAAAAAGGTCCGGGCCGGAATAGAAATTGCGAATCTGCTTGTAGTGCGGCAGGCCGGCATTCGCCTGCGTGACGGCGGCTTCGATTTGCTCGTGGGTGAGAGTATTCGACGCGGCGAAACTGACCAGCGCCACCAGGTAACTGCGATCGTCCCCGTAGAGCATCACTTGCTGCGCGCCGGAAAGCGACCGGAGCAGCTTATCTTCGATTGGGTCGGGAGCGATGTTGTGGCCCGAGTTCAAAATAATCAGCTCCTTCAAGCGGCCGATGATCCGCCAGTTGCCGGCGGAATTCACTTCACCCTGATCGCCCGTGTGGAACCATCCGTCCTGCAGCACGCCAGCGGTGGCCTCGGGCTTGTTCCAATATCCGGAAAAGACATTGGGACCGCGGACCAGAATTTCCTGGTTTTCGCCGAGCAGCATCTGGACTTCGGGAATGGCCACTCCCACGCGGCCCGGCTCGACGGCGTGGGGATCATCGAGCGTGCAAAGGGCCGTGGTCTCCGTCAAACCGTATCCCTGTAGAACGGGGACGCCGAGCATCGCATAGAAGAGTTGCGTTTCGATCGCCAGCGGCGCCGACCCGCAGATCAGAGCCTTCAAATTCGGCCCCAGACTTTTGCGGATTGACGGAAACATGAATGCGTTCGCCACCGCAATCCAGATCGGGTCCATGGGTTTGGCTTCCTCGTGATGAATTCGGACCCAGGCTTTTCGGGCTTTATCGAAAAGAGAAGCAGCCAGATTGCTGCGTTGCTTGATTTGTTCCTCAATTTTGGCGCGAACTCGTTCCAGCAGCGTCGGGACGTTTAGGAAATAATTCGGCGCCGCCAATTTCAATTCATCGCCCAGCTTCGTCAGGTCCGTGGAAAGCGCCACCACGCTGCGGCGCGAAAGGCAGGTGAGCAGGATAATCCAGGACCCCGCAAAATTGAGCGGCAGATAGTGGAACACCCGGTCGGGCTCCTCGCGCGGGCCCATCAGGCGATCCAGCCGGTCATTCGTGCACGGAAGCATGTGATTCAGATTTCGAACGGCCAGCACCACTCCCTTGGGCTCGCCGGATGTGCCGGAGGTGTAGATGATCGCGACCGGATCATCGCCGGCAAGCGGCGTGGGATCTTCCACAGCCCGGTCGCCGGCGGATGCCGAAGAATTTGCGAAGACGCTCTCGAGCGTTGCGAGCCGCGTGGCCTCGGGCAAATGATTCTTGATGGCATCGCGCAAACTTTCGTCGCCGCAGCAGACCAGCGAAGGGTCGCCGTCCTTTATCATGCCAGCTAGTTCGACAGGTGCTTGCCGTGAATAGAGCGGGATGACAACGATGCCTTCCGCCATCAGCGCCAGGTCAAGGGCGGCCCAGCGGATGCTGTTTGGCGCGAGCAAGGCGCAGCGATCTCGCTTGCGCAGTCCGGCCTGCCGCAAGAATTCGCGCGCTGTTTGTATTAATGCCAGAAATTCACGCCCGCTTACGGGAACCATTTTGCCGTCGCGGATTTCCTGCAGGACCGCCTCTTCGCCCTCCCGCCGCAAGCGTTCGAAAATGATTTCGAGGAAAGTCATTTTGTTTGATGGTTGGAATTATTCGAAACGCGTGCGCCGCCGTCCCGTCACCATGCCGAAAACAGTACACAAGGGCGCGAGCAGGAAGGGATAAATCAGGCCTGCCCACCCGCCGTGCTCCACCCCGCCGATCACGGCAATTAGAATCGAAATTAAAGCGACGGCGCCGTTGATGAGGGCATAGCCGGTGCTGGTGCGAGTGTCGAAGATTTCGAGCCGGTTTAAATCGAGTTGGGCGCGATGCCGGTAGGCGTGCCAGAACAGGAGCGCGAAGACCAGCGAAATTGCCATGAAACCCGCGCTGTAGACGATCATAAGGGTTGGTAGCTGGTATCTTTCGATCATGGAAACCAGCGTGCCATCCGCTTGCGGGAAGGCAATCGGAATTCCCATGAACTGATTTACCAGGAGCGTGAATAAAAACTTGAGCGGGTAAATATAGAAAAGCACGACAAAGAGCAACACGGAGTTCACCACGAATGTGAACGTGTCCTGCAGCCCGTACCGCCGGAAATAAATGTACTGCTGATACCACGTGCCCATCAGCAGCGCGAAGCAAATAGCAAACGCGAAGAATCCGCGCATGGTGATCAACAGGTCGCTGAAGGTCTTCGGGACTTCGAGTGAAACAATCAGAAGCGTCACGGCAAACGCGAAGACGGCGTCGCTCAATCCTTCGAACCGCGTGATCTCGCCGCCGCGCCAGCGAAATCCTTTATCTCCGCCCAAATGTTTTGCCATCATTTTCTCGCGCAACATCAAGGGTTTCTCTCCCTCACCATCAGGCGGACTTGGCTTCCAGGGTGCGATCTTGCGAGTCGTAGACTTCGAGCAGCTTGCGCAGCGTGGAACTGAGCGGCGGCAAGTAGTCTTCCCAGGTGAGTGAACCAGTGCGAATGGGGAATTCCGGGTAGCGGAGCGCGACCCGATCTTCGAAATAGGTCCCCATGCGAGCCATCAGCTTCAGGTTTTTCACGACGGTGCGGCCGATGCCCTCGCGGACGGAGTCCGATTCTCGACTGAGAGCCACCAGTGCTTCGGTGAGCTTGTCCTCAAGCTCCGCGTCGTCCACGCCGATTAGCAGATGGTCGTGACCGCGCTCGTGCATCAAGTTGCGAATGCGTTCATCCATGGTGATCCCCAGCGACGGGACAAGGCCTGGCATGGACGTAACGATTCCGTGATAGCGCGAAGATGCCATCAGTTGACTGGAACGAAGGATGCTCACAAGCTGATACATATTGTATTCGTCGGAAGTGAAGACCGGAGCTCCGCCCAGTTGAGCGGCCAACCGGCCGCAGGCGTCTCGATCCAGGCGTTCCATGGCTACCACGATCGGAAAAACATTGTGGTCTTTTCGAAAACGGGTGACCGCGCCGGCGATCGCTTCCAGATAACGCAGGTATGCCGCCGTCACTTCCGCACCGGACTTGTGGAAATAGATCGAGCGATAGTGGCTTTCCTTGTAAGCGCCCGCAAAGGTCCGCGCCACCGCCTTGGCGAGCGATGCTTTCACCGGCCACCAGAATGGGTGGATGGGGCAGAGCGCGAGCACCGGCGCTTTCTCGTCCCACCCGGCATCGCGCAATGCTTTGCGGCCGTATTCCGGCCCCAGCGGCTCGAAAGTCCATGCGGTGTCCGTGCCAAGCTCGCAGGAAATCCCCAGGCCGCTCAGCACCGCCTGTGATTCGGGATTGCGCGTGATGATAAAAGATTCAGAGCAGTATCGCCGGCACATTTTCTGGAGCATGGCATCCATGGCCCCCGCCTCGGCGCCATAGCCGATCGAAAGTTTATTCTGCGCGGCGGCGATCCCGAGCGAGCCGATCATCATGGTGGTCAGCGCATTCGCAAATTTGCTTTTGAACATCGAGCCTTCGGCGGCAACGACGCCGTGATATTTCGGCACCTCGCTCGAGAGGAACGGCGGGAACAGCATCGGCAGTTGAACCTGCTGCGCATCGCCGAAATATCCCCGCGTGAACTCGGGGTTGTAGGTCATCACGCTCAGCGAAATGTTCTGTTCGCCGAGGATTCGCCTCACCTGCCGGAGAATTTCCTCCACGCGCACGTCCGCGCCGGTATTGCGCGTGCCATTGTAGCTGGGGAAAAGCAGGCGGAGCTTTTCGCCCGGCTTCCAGGTTACTCCCGCGCCGAGCATCCACTTTAACTGCGCCAGCTCGACCAGCCCGCTGACCCAGGCTTCCAGAACGAAGTCCATCATCGGGCGGCATCCCCCGCGAAGGAGGCCCGGACGGGCTCCGAGCCGGTGGCGGGCCATTCCTGGTATTTGTACGAGAAATGATTTTCGCGGCTGAACTTCAGCAGCGGGAAACAGTAGGTGGAGAATGGCGCCGGCGCCCGGCCCATCTCGGCTACCACGCGCGAATTGTCGAACACCGTATTCCAGACCAGATACGGCAAGAACACTTTCAGCAGCGTGGCCACGCCGCCGATTTTTCCGGAGCGATTCGCGAGCGCATGCACCATTCGCGTGGAAGTTTTCTCGAGACCCGGCATATAAGAAGGCGCGCGTTTGCCCTGCGCCGCGGAGAGCGCAACGGTGAGTTGCTGAAACGTTTCCGCGCCGGCGCCGGAAGATAGATGGTAGGTATCGAAGCCCGGTTTTTCCTTCAGATGCAAAGCGGCGACGGCGCCGGCCACATAATCCACGGGAACAATGTCGATTCGATCGCCCGGACGAAAGGGCAGGATGGGAAGCCCGGCGAGAAACACGAATGCCCGCACCATGTCGAATTGATTGGTCTCCGGCCGCCGGCTATCGCCCAGGACGATGCTGGGACGAAAAATCGTCCGCGGCACGTCCGGCAGCAGCTTGCGAATCATGTGCTCGCAGAATTTCTTGGTGCGGGCGTAGGGATCGTAGTCGGAGCGATCCCACTCAATGGATTTATCCTCCGTCACCACTTCATTGCTGCGTTGCCCCGCGACGGCCACGGTGCTCACGTGGCTGAAGCGGCGCAGGCCGTGATTATCGCGCGCCCGCATGGCCAGTTGCACCACTTCCAGCGTGCCGCGCAGGTTCACGTTCAAGCAGCTTTTTTCCGACTTGCGATTCAGCGATGCGGCGCAATGGATAATCGAATCCGTGGTGCGGACGAGCTGCCGGTAGCCATCTTCGTCAAGCCCGAATTTATCTTCCGTCAAGTCGCCGCGGAAAATATGGATTCGCGAGTCAAGAACTTCGCGGAAATTCTGGAAATTCATGTGCAACTGGAAGGATCGCCACAGCCGTTCGCGGGCTTCCTGGTCGCTGTGCGCGCGGACAAGCAGGTTGAGCGATTCGGCGGAGCTATCCAGCAGGTTCGCGGCGGCGTGAGCACCGATATATCCAGTGGATCCGGTAAGGAAGATGGCCACGGTGGTTGGTTTTTCAGGCCGTACCGGCCGGGGCAGCCCGGGAAGCTCGAGATGGTTCCTCATCGCGCGCCGGCGGTCCGGCGAGAAGGTGGATATCGCGCAGAGGCCGGGATTCCAGCGGACGGCCTTCGATCAGAGGATAGCACCACTTGCGCAACGCCGGAATGTGCACGTTGATCCAGTAATCCCACCAATCGAGCGAACGCGCATCGTATCCGAAGGGGCCGCTCTCGTCCGGGGGGAGCGCCGCGGCGAGCCGTTCGACATTGTCCGCTTCGAACGTATGATCGTTGTGCAGGATAAACGGTTCGAAAAGAGTGACCAGCTTGATCACGCGATCCAGCTCGCGCTCGCGCCGCACCAATGGCGGGCGCACAAAAGGCATTGTCGAGACAATGCTGCGATTAATCGCCTGCACCACGGCCTTCTGCGCCGGAGCGGAAAGTTTCTGATAGCGCGATTTGGAGACCGGAATCGCGTCGAACCGCGAACGGAGCCAGTGGCGGAACCCGTTCTGCGTTCGATAGTGCTTGCGGTGCGCCAGGCTGGTCAGCTCGATGGAGCGGCGCATGTTGCAGGGGTTGGTCACCGAAGTCGCCAGCTGGTAGACCTCCTGGTGCTGCCGCTCGATCAGCGCGGCGGAGATCAGCGTCATCCCGCGACAGACCAGATCGACCGGAATAATGTCCAGGCATTTGCGCTCGTTGGTCGGAAGCTGGCGGAAGTATGTGCCCAGGAGATAGGAAAGCGACGCCGAGGTGTTGATCCCTTCGTTCCAGCCCTGAAATGGCTTTTCCACGGAAGACTCGACGATGGCCGGGCGGACGATGGCAATGGGAAGTCCCTTGCCGTGTTTCTGAATGAGCGACTCCGAGATCCCCTTCGTCAAAGTATACGTATTCGGCCAGCCAAGTTCATGGGCCCGCCGCGTGCCTGCTTCAGTCAACTCTGTGCGCAGCCAGCGAACGCGATTCTTGCGAATCTGGTTTTCGAGCGCCACGCCTTGCAAATCCTTGGCCGCATGCTGCTTCACGAGAGCCTGGCGTCGAAGCTCCCCGGTCACTTCCGCGCTCTCGGCCTGCGCTTCCACCTTGTTAATGAGTTCATGAAGCGACTGCCACTCGTGTTCGGCATCGAAGCCCGGGATATTCGCCGGCGTGTAGTTGGGTTGGAGCTTCTCGAGGATGCGTCCATCGCGCGCCCCGGCCACGTAGCAGGTGGAAAGGTGCAGCAGCGCCGCATGATCGCAGGCGCGCA
>JBGPTK010000107.1:0-11517 GCA_041490605.1 Terriglobia bacterium
AACCCGACGTGTGGGGCGCCCGGCCGTACTGGGTAACGTAGCAATTTGTTCTGGGAAGTTGTTGCCAACCCTGCATCGAAGCTGGCTGCGGGGGCAGGCAGGTAATGACGATTGTGGCGCCGGCGGCGGCGAACTTGGATAGAACTTCTTGCTGGGTTGCGGGGCTGGCCGCCCAAAACCTGCCTTGGTCCGGATGGGGAACTTCCGCGATGATGCGGACTCCGGCCAGGCGAGCCCAGTAAGCGCCCGGCGCGCCGCCGATCATGCCGACTTGGGACCCGGGTGGAATTCCCATCGCTTGCAGGCCGCGGGCAACTTCCCACTGTTCAAATGGCTGGGGCCTGAGGATGTCTACAAAGTTCTGTCCGGCGGTCCAGGCAATGGGAATTGCCGGCGCCAGGATCATCACCAGCGCGGCGCGAGGCAGCAACGCCCGCCCCGGCAGGCGGGAAAATCGCACGCCGGCAAAAAACCTGATCAGAAGCATCAAAGCGAACTCGCCAATAAATCGCGGCTCGACGTGGACGAGTGAATACATGGCCATGGGCGCATACGCTGCCAGCCAAACGCGCCATTCGCCTTTTGCCCCGCTACCCCAGGCGCCGGACTTTCTGACCATGAAGTAGAGCGCGATCAATACTGCGTAGAGTGCTCCCGACCTGGAAAACATCTGCAGGAAAGAACTGAACGCGCGGACCAGAGCAAAGAGTTGCCGGCCCAAAGAGAAGTGGAACTTGACTCCTTCGGCCCAATAGGAAAGATCGTACGAGGGCGGGTAGCTGCCCACCAGGGGCGTCGCAAATTCATATAACGGAGGATCAGACAGCAACTGGCGGGCCGGGTGAATCGGATTCCCGTTTCCCGGCGGTTCGCCTTGCCAGTCAATGTGGGCAGCTCCGTTGACGTACTGGGCGTAGGCGATCTTGCCGACCTCGCCAAACGTTAGCCGATGCTTCATTTCCGAAAGCCCAATCACAAGGGGAGCCGCGACGGCCAGAAAAATAAGCAGCGCGACCAGGGTGCGCGGCAGGGCTCGCCGGGGAGAGCCCACGGCCAGGAAGGCGCAGGCAAGAAACACAAAAGACAGTGGAAACATGGCCGCCTTAGCCAGGTAGGAAACGCCAAGAACCGCGCCGAGTAAGGCGAAGGTTATCCAGCTTCCCGACCCGGCACGAATACGGAGCAGAAATGCCATCGCAAGATATGCCATTGCCGCGACGCACAGATCCGGCGATTCCAGGGAGGGACGCAGCCAGAACGAGGAAGCCCAAATAAAAAAGAGATAGCCCCAAATCCACAAAGTTTGTGAGGGCACTTGGACTCGATCGCCCGTCGCAATGTTCCCTGCGCTCCTGGTTCGAATCAACTCCGCGATAAAAAATTCGAAGCAGGCAAGGCTGGTTAGATAAATGGCAAAATTCACAAGATGCAGGACGGTGGATTCTCCCTGCGGGGTTGGATGGAAGACGCGGAAAACGATGTTCAGCAGAAACGGATAGAGCGGGCTCCAGTATCCGTTCAGGAAACCCTTCCAGCCGGCTTGCGCGC
The DNA here is from genome assembly GCA_041490605.1 of Terriglobia bacterium. Lineage (GTDB taxonomy): Bacteria > Acidobacteriota > Terriglobia > Acidiferrales > UBA7541 > JBGPTK01. The sequence goes on from JBGPTK010000107.1 coordinate 1,549, forward strand.
CCAGCGTGGCGATATCGAGGTAGGAGACCCCATCGGGATTCATATCGTGCCGGTGCGCCCAGATTTGAAGAAAACCGATGAGGATGGCCAGGCACCAGAAAAACAACCTGTGCTTCGGGTCGAATCGAAAGTCCTCTTGCGGGGCAGCGCTCTTCTGTCCCTGATTCCGAGGCAACTGAGTCAATTCCATCTCCTGGCAGGAATTCCGCGGAAGGCACGCGCCAGCAGCGGGGCGAATCCTGAGCAGGCGCGAGTATACACGCTCATCGGGATGCAGAAGGCGCACAAGCTGCTGTGCTAAGATTCCGGGCTTATGACTACGACGATTACACATTTGGAGTGCTCGCGTTGCCGCAAGAGGCATGCGCACACACAACTGCAAAATTTGTGCGACTGCGGCGGGCCGCTTCTTGCGCGATATGATTTGAAGAAGGCTGCGAAGACGCTTACGGCGGAAGCCATTCGTTCGCGTGCCGCTAATATGTGGCGGTATCAGGAAGTTCTTCCCACGGATCATCCCATCACTTTGGGGGAAGGGATGACGCCTGTGATTCACGCACGGCGTCTGGGGGAACGGATCGGGCTGAAGTCGCTTTACGTCAAAGATGAGGGGCTGAATCCTACCGGCTCGTTCAAGGCGCGAGGGATGGCGGCGGCTGTTAGCAGGGCAAAGGAATTGGGGGCGAAGACGCTGGCTGCTCCTACGGCGGGAAATGCGGGAGGAGCGCTGGCGGCTTATGCGGCGCAGGCGGGAATTCCGTGCGTGATTGTGATGCCTTCGGATACGCCTCTCGCGAACATGATGGAATGCCAGGCGTTTGGCGCGGATGTTCGGAAGCTGGACGGATTGATTTCGGATTGCGGAAAATATGTGGCCGAGCACAAGCAGGCCGAAGGATGGTTCGAAGTTTCCACGCTCAAGGAGCCGTATCGCGTGGAAGGCAAGAAAACGATGGGATACGAATTGTGGGAGCAGTTCGACGGCAAACTGCCCGACGTGATCATTTATCCCACCGGCGGCGGCGTGGGATTGATCGGAATGTGCAAGGCGTTCGAAGAAATGGAGGAGATGGGCTGGATTGGAGCGGAGCGGCCGCGGATGGTTTGCGTGCAGGCTTCGGGATGCGCGCCGATTGTGGAGGCGTTTGAGAAAGGTAGCGGATCGTCGGAATTTTTTAAGAATGCGGCGACGATTGCGTCAGGGCTGCGCGTGCCGAAGGCGCTGGGGGATTTTATTATTTTGGCGGATTTGAAGAGCAGCCATGGGATTGCGGTGACGGCTACCGATGAAGAAATGCTGGCGGCGGGTAGGGAATTGGCGTCGCTTGAGGGGATTTATGCGGCACCGGAGGGCGCGGCGACCGTGGTGGCGGCGCGCAAATTACGGAACGATGGCTGGATCAAGGAAGGGGAGTCGGTGGTGCTGTTCAATACGGGATGCGGGTACAAGTATGAGTTGGCTTGGCAGCAGGCGCTGAAGAATTCGAATGGGCGGAGCGGGATTCGATAGAGTGCATTCGAACGCCCGGGCAAAGACATCGGATAAACTCCAACCGCAAGATCTCCAGCTCCTCCAAAGTTGTTCAAAGCACAGGCTGTAGTTTCGGGCTGAGATCGCGCGAGGCGTACGACGGAAAGCGAAGCCATCATAATTTGCGGAAACTCGCGGAATCCGCTAGAATGCAAAGTTCAAACGGAGCGTCTGGCGACGGTAATCTGGGGCCTGAGCGATAGGCGGCCTTTGCAGCCCCGGTACAAACTGAGGGAATGGCGGAAGAACAGCACAACTCTAACTTAACGTTCGACATCGCAGACGAGTACCGCCCGGAACCACCCCCCGAGCCTGAGATTCCACCCTGGAAGAAAGACGGCAATACCCGCATTGGGATTCACACGTCCATTGCCGGGGATATTGTTTCTTCGCTCGAAATCGCGCACGGCCTGGGGGCGAATGCGCTGCAAATTTTCTCGTCCAGCCCTCGGATGTGGGCGCGTCCGCAGCGTGGCACGCGCATTCCACCGGCGGAAAGCGCGCGCTTCCGGGACCGGCGGCATGCCCTGCGTCTCGGCCCGCTGGTGATTCACGACAATTACTTGATCAATCTCGGCTCGCCCGACGCCATGCTGCGGGTGCGCTCGATTCAAGCGTTCCATGACGAATTGGTGCGAGCCGTCGAGCTGGGCGCGGATTACCTGGTGATGCATCCGGGCAGCAGCCGCGGCACGGACGCAGGGCGCTGCATTTTCACGATCGCGGAATCGCTGCGGCAGGCTGCCCGCGGACTGAAGATGAGCGGCCTGACCATATTGCTCGAGAACACCGCCGGGCAGGGCAGCACGATCGGGTCGCGGTTCGAGGAACTGCAGGGGATTCGAGAGGCCTGCCCGGATTTGCCCATCGCGATTTGCGTGGACACGGCGCACCTGTTTGCCGCCGGCAACGACATCCGCAGCGAACCAGGGCTCGAAGCGGCCTTGCAGATGATTGACCGCGAAGTGGGGCTCGATAGCGTTCCGGTGTTCCACATGAACGATTCGAAGTCGCCTCTGGGGTCGCATTTGGACCGGCACGAGCACATTGGGAAGGGCCGCATCGGCCTCGATGCTTTCCGGCGAATTCTGAATCATCCGTTGCTGGCGGGGCGCGCGTTTATTCTGGAAACGCCGATTGATAAGCCCGGTGACGATCGGCGGAACGTGAAGACGCTTTGGAAATTGATGGGGATTGAAGTGAAGCAGGCGCCGGGAGCAGGGCATTTGGTTCGACGGCCGGCGGGAAAGAAACGGACTAAGGCGAAGGCAAAAACTAGAGCGAAGGCGCGCGGCGGGAAGAAATCTGTGAAGCGGCGTGGAGGGAAGAAGCGGCGGAAGTGATCGGAAGGCAAAAAACAAGAGCTTAGAGATACCGCAGAGACGCAGAGGGCGCAGAGGGCGCAGAGGGCGCAACGCAAAGTGGCGGAATACGATCCTCAATCGATAGAAGCCAAATGGCAGCAGATTTGGGAGCAGCAGGGGGCCTTCCACGCTGATCTCGATCCCGCGCGTCCGAAATATTACGTCCTCGAAATGCTGCCCTATCCCTCCGGCACTTTGCACATGGGCCACATGCGCAATTATACGATTGGGGATTCGATCGCGCGTTACAAGCGCATGCGCGGCCTGAATGTGCTGCATCCGATCGGCTGGGATTCCTTCGGCCTGCCCGCGGAAAACGCTGCCATCAAGAACAACATTCCTCCACGGGAATGGACCAATTCGAATATCGCGCAGATGAGCGCGGTGTGCCGGCGCTTCGGCTTCAGCTACGACTGGCGCCGCGAGATTTCCACTTGCGAGCCGGAATACTACCGCTGGAACCAGTGGTTTTTCCTGCGCATGCTGGAGCGCGGCATCGCTTATCGCAAGCGCAGCAAGGTGAACTGGTGCCCGCAATGCCAAACGGTGCTGGCCAACGAGCAAGTGGTGGACGGCTGTTGCTGGCGGCACGAGACCACTCGGGTTGAATCCAAAGAGATCGAGCAATGGTTCTTGAAAATTACCGCCTATTCCGACGCGCTGCTGGACGACATGAAGCAACTGGCGGGCGGCTGGCCCGAGCGAGTGCTGACCATGCAGCAGAATTGGATCGGGAAATCACATGGCGCGAAAATTCAATTCAAGATCGCGCGGATGGAAGGCGAGTCCATCGAAATATTTACTACCCGCGTGGACACCATCTACGGATCTTCCGCCGTGATTCTGGCGCCCGATCACCCGTTGCTGCCGAATTTGTTCCAGGGATTGCCCGGCCACGCGGGAATGGAGTCCGAATGGAACCGCCTGCGCCAGCGCATCATTCGCGGCGCCGACCTGGCCACGGCCGAAAAAGAAGGATTCTTCACCGGGCGGTTTGCGGTCAACCCGTTTTCAGGGGAGATGCTGCCGGTGTGGGTGGCGAATTTTGTGCTGGCGGAGTACGGAACGGGCGCGGTGATGTGCGTGCCGGCGCACGACCAGCGCGATTTCGAATTTGCCGAGAAATATCATCTGCCGGTGAAAGTGGTGGTGCAGCCGGTGCACGGAGCGCCGCTCCAGGCGGATCGCATGAATCAGGCGTACACCGGATACGGCGCGTCGGTAAACTCGGGGCCATATTCGGGACTGCCTTCTGAAAAAGCCGTCGAGAAAATGATCGCCGGCGCGCAAGCGAAAGGATTTGGCGAAGCGCAGACCACCTATCGCCTGAAAGATTGGGGCATTTCGCGGCAGCGATATTGGGGCACGCCCATCCCGGTCGTCTACTGCGAGAAATGCGGCATCGTTCCTGTGCCGGATGACCAGCTGCCCGTGCGGTTGCCGGATTCGGTTCAACTCACGGGACAAGGCAAGTCGCCGCTCGCCAATGTGCCGGAATTCGTGAATACCACTTGTCCGCGGTGCCAATCTCCAGCGCGGCGCGAGACGGATACCATGGACACGTTCGTCGATTCTTCCTGGTATTTTTACCGCTACACGGACGCCAACAATTCCACCGCTCCGTTCAGCCGGGAAGCCGCGGCTTATTGGTTTCCCATCGACCAGTATATCGGCGGCATCGAACATGCCATCCTGCACCTGATTTATTCGCGTTTCTTCTGCAAGGTGATGCGCGACCTGGGGCTGATCGCCCACAACGAGCCGGTGCTGCGTTTGTTTTCGCAAGGCATGGTGCTGAAGGAAGGCCGGGCCATGTCGAAATCGCACGGCAACGTGGTGGGCGCGATCGATATGGCGCAGAAATATGGCTGCGACACCGCGCGGCTCTACACGCTGTTCGCCGCGCCGCCCGCGAAGGACCTGGAATGGGATGAGCAGGGAATCGAGGGCTGCGCGCGATTCCTGAATAAGACTTTCCGGCTGGTGGAGCGCCATGCGGCGAGGCTGCGCACGATTCACGCGGCGGAATCGGCTGCGGTGGATATTTCGGGCGCCACGCAGAAGGAAAAGGCGCTGCTGCGGCGGGCTCACCAGACGCTGCGGCGAGTCACCAATGATTTCGAGGTGCGCTGGCATTTCAATACTTCGGTGTCGCTGCTGATGCAGCTTGTGAATGAACTGGCGGCTGCCGAGCCGCTCGACGCGGAGATGAATCCGGCAATCTTGAAGAATATATTTCAGATGCTGGTTCAGATCCTTTCGCCCATGGCGCCGCACGTTTCGGAAGAGCTGTGGGAAATCCTGGGGAATGCGGGCGGCCTCGCGCGAGTGCAATGGCCGGCCTACCGTGAGGAGCTGGCCAAGGAAGAGCAATTCGAAATCATTATCCAGATCAATGGGCGGCTGCGCGGGAAAATTCTGGTGGATGATAATTTGGGTGAGGATGAACTGCGCGAGCGCGCGCTGGCCGATCCGCGCATCGCGCATTTGATCGATGGGAAGGGCATCGGAAAAGTGGTGGTGGTGCCGCGGAAATTGGTGAATATTGTGTTGCGATAGGCGCGGCTGCTGGCGATACGGATTCGATCGCTTCGAATGCTGAACGCTGTGTGGAGTTGGATCTTGGCTGCATTGAATAAACGGAATATTTACCGCGGAGACAGAGAGCGCGCCGAGAGAGCCGGAAATCAGATTCGAATGGGAGAAGGGAATTGAGCGCTAAGGGCGGGATCGTCGTCCTGGATTTTGGCGGGCAATATACGCAGCTGATTGCCCGGCGAATCCGCGAGCAGGAAGTTTTCTCCGCGGTCTTGCCGTGCACCGCAACCCTCGATGAGATCAAGAAGTGGGAACCGGCCGGGGTGGTGCTCTCGGGCGGGCCGCGGTCGGTTTATGATGCGGACGCGGTGGTGTGCGATCCGAAAGTGCTGCAACTGGGCGTGCCGGTTCTGGGGATCTGTTATGGGATGCAGTGGATGGCGCACACGCTGGGCGGAAAAGTGCAACGGGCCAATCACCGCGAATATGGCCCGGCGCAGCTTGTGGTGGAAAATGGTTCGGCCCTTTTTCACGGACTGCCGCGCGAGCTGAAAATCTGGAATAGCCACGGCGACCACGTGGTTGGTCTGCCCGAAGGGTTTAAGATTACCGGGCGAACGCAGAACGCCATCGCGGCGGTGGAAGACCCGGGCCGCAAACTTTTCGCCGTCGAATTTCATCCCGAAGTGCAGCACACCGATGGCGGAAACCAGATGCTGCACAATTTTGTGTTCGCGATTTGCGGCGCCAGGCCCAACTGGAGCCGCGCCTCGTTTATTTCCGAGACGGTGGAAGGCATCCGCAAGCGAGTCGGCGCCGCCGGCGCGCTCTGCGCCCTGAGCGGCGGAGTGGATTCCTGCGTCGCCGCCGTGCTGGTCGATCGCGCCATCGGCAGCCGGCTGATCAACGTGTTCGTCGATACCGGCCTGCTGCGCAAGAATGAATTCCGCGAAACACTCGAAGTGCTGCGCAACCAGCTCAAGCTCAACGTGATTGGCGTGGATGCCTCGAAACGATTCCTGGAACGCCTAAAAGGCGTGACGGACCCGGAGGAAAAGCGCAAACGGATTGGCGCCGAGTTCATTTCCGTGTTCGATGAAGAAGCGCGAAAATTTGCCAGCGCGAACGGCGCGGACGGCCTCGCGAATGCGCCGGTGAAATTTCTGGTGCAAGGAACGCTCTATCCGGATGTGATTGAATCCGTCTCCGTGAAAGGGCCTTCCGCCACCATCAAGACGCACCACAACGTCGGCGGGCTGCCGAAGGATTTACCATTTGAATTGATCGAACCGTTGCGCGACCTTTTCAAGGACGAAGTCCGCCTGGTCGGCAGGGAACTCGGCTTGCCCGAGGAAATCCTGACCAAGCACCCATTTCCGGGTCCCGGCCTGGCTGTCCGGCTGCTGGGGGAAATATCGGAAGACCGGCTGGAAACCTTGCGAGCGGCGGACGCCATCGTGGTGGAAGAGATTCGCCGGGCGGGCCTCTACGAAAAAGTGTGGCAGGCATTCGCGGTGCTGTTGCCGGTGCGCAGCGTGGGAGTGATGGGAGACGAGCGGACATACGGCTACACCATCGCCGTGCCCGTGGTGGAATCACAGGACGCGATGACCGCGGATTGGAGCCGGCTGCCCGCCGGCGTGCTCGAAAAGATCTCGGTGCGGATCGGAAACGAAGTGCCCGGAGTGAACCGGGTGGTTTACGACATCAGCTCCAAGCCGCCCAGCACAATCGAGTGGGAATAGACACTGGTAGAGAAGCTTTATGACGGTGCTCTTTTTGCCGCCCGTTCTAACGAGTGGCGAGCTTCTGGGCCATATACAGCAGCAGCCGCCGGTCGGGCTCTTCAATTTTCCCGAGCAGACGACGGAATCGTCCCAGGAAGCGAGCTTCCTTGCCGGTGCTTCCCCAGGCGATGTCGTCGGAAGATTTCCGCTTGGGCAAGTTCGGCAATACAGGGGGCTCTTCGCCATCATAGAAGAGCTGGTAGAGGGGCACTTCCATCGCCCGGGCCAATTTTTCCAGGGTCTCGATTGCGGGCACAGTGTGGCCATTCTCGACGCGGGAAATGTAGCAGCGCAGAAGGCCGGTCCGCTTTTCAATGTCACCCTGAGATAGTTTTTTGACTTCGCGGAGCGCGCGAAGACGGTCGCCAATAATCATGAGCGTATTGTTGCATGGGATACTGACTAGTGCAAGCACAATCTAAGGGGTTAGATATAGAAAATTGAGCGTTTCGGAAAGGTGTAACCAAACCGAGATGGAACACGTCCCAAAAGTGGAGGCCAGTGGAGGGGCTGCAAACCCAGCGCTTCCTGGGCGGAAGAACGCGTCCGAGGAGCGGTCCCTGGTGGGACGCGCCCAGAATGGCGATCCAGCCGCTTACGAGGAGCTTGTCAAGCGCCACCAGCAGCGTGTGGCCGCGGTGGTGGGAGGAATCCTGCGGCGCCGGGAGGATGTGGAAGACGTTGCGCAGCAAGTGTTTATCAAGGCTTACTTCTCGCTCAAGCGATTTGATCAGCGTTCGGCGTTCTCCACCTGGCTCTACAAGATCACCGTTAACGAATGCTGGGACTACCTCCGTAAAAAGAGGGTGCGGCCACTGGTTTACGAAGCCGATTTGAGTGAAGATCAGGCCCGGCAGATGGATTCGTTCGTCCCGGCCGGCAAGGCTCCGGCGGATTCCAGCGACCGGGCGGCGATGCGGCAGCAGGTGGAACGCCTGCTCGCTCAATTGAGCGAAGAAGACCGCCAGATGATGGTGCTGAAGGAAGTGGAAGGGTTTTCGGTGGAAGAAGTAGGCGAAATTCTCGGGTTGAACGTGAATACGGTGAAAGTTCGATTGTTTCGAGCTCGCGCGCGGTTGGTCAAGAGTTTCCGCCGCCGAAAGAGGGAAAGCGTTCCTGCCAGATCGGCTCGGACCAGCGCGGGGCAAGGGAAGGATTAGAATCCATGGATGAAATGCGAGAGATGCACGGTGCATGCAAGGAGTATGAATCCCTGCTGGAAGATCAATTGGAGGGGCGCCTCAATCCGGTGTCGCAAGCGCGCGTAACAGCGCATCTGGCGGCATGCCCGTCTTGCCGTGAAGCCTTCGCTGACGCGCAGGCGGGAGTGCAGTTGCTTCGCCTGGGCCACGAGCCTACTCCCGACCCCGGCGATTTCTTTGCCGGGCGCGTGATGGCCGCCATTCGCGCGGAGGAGAAGCTGCGCGCCGGAAGCTTCTGGAGGCCGCTGGAAGCGCTGGCCTGGAGATTTTCACTTTCTGCCGCGCTCGCCCTCGTTCTCCTGGCCGGTTATCAGGCGATAGCGCCTGCGCAACTGCAGACGGCGCTTTCCCTGCGGCAGGCGGAAGTCCGCGAACTCTTCCCCGACCCGGTGCAGCAGCCCACGGGCCGCGACGATGTTTTGCTGGCCATTGCGGAAAAAAACCATGCCAAGTGATGATCGCGAGAAGAAGGCAATCTTTCTGGTGGTGGTGGTCTTCCTGCTGGGCATCGCTCTCGGCGGGCTCAGCGACCATCTCTGGGGCAACCACGTTTGGGCGGCGCGTTCCGCCACGGTCCGCCTAACTTCCACCCAGAGAGTTCAGGAAATGACCAATCAACTCTCTCTCACGCCGGATCAGCAGAAGCAGATCCTCTCGATCATCGACGAAACGCGCGGCAAGTGGCAGTCGATCAACGATTCGACGGCGCGGGAAGTGGCGAAGACGCGCGAAGAGGCGCGCAATCACATTCGCGCCATTCTGGCGCCGGATCAATTGCCGAAATACGAGGAGTTCAACCGCAAGCTGGATGAGGAGCACAAGAGGCGCGCGCAGGAGCGCCGCTAGAAGTTCCAGGTCGCTCAGCCGTGAGGTAAATTCAAATTGCTTGTAGACGGGCGCCAGCCCCAGAACAATAATTCAGCTTCATGAACCAGACCACGCCAGCCACATCCGCATCATCCACCCCGGCGGCCGAAGGCCACGCCGTCACCATTCGCCTCGAGGACATTCACAAAATTTACGATCTGGGCGAAATGAAGGTGCCGGCCCTGCGCGGCATTTCACTCCAGGTCGAAAAAGGGGAATTCGTCGCCATCATGGGCGCTTCCGGCTCCGGCAAGTCGACCCTGATGAATATCCTCGGTTGCCTGGACCGGCCCACGCGCGGCAAATATATTCTGGACGGCATCGACGTTTCCTCGCTGAATAGCGTGGAACTGGCGCACATCCGAAATAAAAAAATTGGCTTCGTGTTTCAGCAGTTCAACCTGCTGCCGCGGACTTCGGCGCTGGAAAATGTGGAATTGCCCACCATCTATGCGGGGATTACGCCTGAAGAGCGCCGGCAACGAGCCAAGGTTTCTCTGGAGCGCGTGGGGCTGGCGGACCGCTCCGGTCATTATCCCTCGCAGCTCTCCGGCGGGCAGCAGCAGCGCGTGGCCATCGCGCGCGCCCTGGTGAATCATCCCGCCATCTTGCTGGCCGATGAGCCCACCGGAAACCTGGACAGCCGCACCAGTGTGGAGATCATGGAAATCCTGCAGCAG
>JBGPTK010000108.1:0-11506 GCA_041490605.1 Terriglobia bacterium
CCTTCCACCAGGCGGGCGATGTCAGGACCAAACTGCTCTTCAATCTGGGTGATGGGGATTTTGGTGTCTTCCACCACGTCATGGAGCAGCGCGGCGGAAATCGTGATGGCATCCAGCTTCATGTTCGCCAGCAGGTGAGCTACTTCAAGGGGATGCGAAAGGTAGGGTTCGCCCGATTCGCGGTATTGCGAGCGATGCTGTTCCGCGGCGAAGTCATAGGCTCGGCGGACCACATCGCGGTCATCGCCTGGCCGGTTATGGTGCAGCTTGTCCAGGAGCTCGACAAAGCGCAGGTCGATGGCGCGCTTCGCCGCTAGATCCGATACCGGCTTGCTTTGCTGGCTCATCGTAGGCCTAGCCCTATTCTATGCTCACCAGCGCCGGTTCACAGCCCTCTGTGACGAGGCTGCTACCCAGATGCCGGGAGAAACCCAGGGAAGAGGAACGGGGTGGACGCGAGAACCGCGGCTGTCCTGGCGAGCGGGGAATGCCAAAACCAAGAGCCGGCTGAGCCGCACTCAACTCAGCCGGCAATATCCTGCCGGTTACGATTTCGGAGCCGGTGCTTCCATTTTCTTCTGCTTGATCTCTTTGACCTTGCCCATCAACTCGTCGGCAAGCTTGTAATCACTCGCGCGAGCATCCGCCGCCGTTTCCAAGTCCGCCTTCTGGCGGTACAAAAGATTGAGATAAGCCATGGCGTCCTCGTAATCGGGACGCAGCTCGATGGCCTGCTTCAAATTGGTGATGCCTTCGTCGACGATCGCGCCAAACTTGCTGTTGAACTGATCGCGAACCGCGGCCGGCAGCGGATCATCATCCTTGATCGGCTTCTTACCGCCGGCATTGTAAACCACACGCAATTCCTTGTTGCCGCGATAGGCCAGGGACCAATCGATCACGCCGATCCAATAGTACGGCTCCGGATCGTCCGGCTTCACCTGCATGTGCTTTTTGTGGTAAGACTTCGATTCCTCGAATTTCTTGGGGTCGTAGGGCGTCCCGCCCATGTTGTAGAGGATGGAGCCGATCCCATCGATCGCCGAAACGTTTGCCGGATCTTTCTGGAGCACTTCCTGGAATTCCTGGATGGCTTGCTGGCCCAGGCGCACGTTATCTTCGGAAGGCGCTCCAGGAATGTACTGGCTGGCGTAGGCCGTGGCCAGGTAGAGCCGGGCATTGAGCAAGGAAGGATCAAGATCCTTCGAGGTCTTGAAATCTTCAATGGCGGCGTCGAACTGTCCGTTCTTGTAAGCCTCAACGCCCTTGTTGAGTTTGTCGCGGGCGCGGAGCTTGTCACATCCCGTGGCAGCCATGGATAGCGCCGCAACCAGGATCAAAGAACCAATTGTGTGGGACTTGCGTTCCATCCCTGACTCTCCTTGAGTTTGGCTATGCCGAAGGCCGGATGACTCCCAACGCGGCAAATGGAGGTATTGATTCAGTGGCTTAAGCGCGAAACAAACCCCCAGTGAAACCAAACAGCCTGCGGCTCGCCCTGAACTTCTGCCCCCAAGCGATCGAAACAAATGCGGCGCGCCGAACTTCTCGAAAAACTTACTGGCCGGCTTCTACCTTGGCGGTGATCAGCCCAACCTTGTCGATACCGGAACCACGCATGATATCAATCGCGCGAGCGACTTCGGCGAAGGGGACGTTGTCTTCTCCCTTGACGAATGCAACTTTCTCCGCTCGCTCCTTAAAGATGGTGTCCAACCGCGGTCCCAATTCTTCCCAAGTCACGTCGTCCTGGTTGATCTTGACTTTGCCGTTGGTGGCCACCTGCACCACGATGGTCTTGGCCAGCAGTTCCGGATCTTCCTTGGCGCCAGGGGGCGCGGGCTGCGGGACGAGTGCGTCCAATCCTTTAGGCGTCGTTGGGGTGATTACCATGAAGATGATGATCAGCACCAGCAAGATGTCGATCAAGGGCACCACATTCATGTCGGCTACTACGCCTTTATGTTCGCCAACTGCCATTCCCATGGAAGTACTCCTTCATTGCGACGATGCGAAATCAGTTTCCCGGACGAACCGGCCTACCCTGCAATTAACCTCAAGGGCCTGCAGCGCCACACGCCCGGCTGGCGCGATACGCGCGGCGCACCAAGAAGACCCGTAGCGGAAGTCCTAGCCGCCGCCGTTGGGTGGTGGCGGAGGAGGAGCCTTCTTGGTCTCGACCTTCTCGGTCAGCAAGCCCAGGTTATCCACTCCGGCGGACCGGACTTCGTCGACGACCTTTACGACATCGCCATACTTCGCGCGGGCATCGCTTCTCACGAACACGGTCTTGTCCAACCGATTCGCAAGGTGATCCTTGACCATGTTGGTGATTGCGTCCAGTGGCACCTTTTCCGTTCCAAAGTAAATGGAACCATCCCGAGTCACGGCCACCAGAATGGCGTCGTCGCGGTCGGCTGCCGCCATGTCCTGGGCGTTTTGCGCCTTCGCCATATCCACCGAGACGCCCTTCTGCAACATCGGCGTGACCACCATGAATATAATCAGCAGCACCAGCATGATGTCGGCCATGGGGATCACGTTCGGGGTCGACATCACCGGCGGCGCTTTTGGTTTGTAAGCCATCGGTTACTTCTTTCCGCTTCGGCGGGTGATGAAATAGTTGATCAACTCCATTGAGGAGTTATCCATCTCGACGTCGAAGGCTTCCACCTTATTGGTGAAATAGTTGAAGGTCCACACCGCCGGCACGGCCACCAGCAGGCCCAGAGCCGTGGTGACCAGCGCTTCCGCGATTCCGCCGGCCACCGCGGAAAGACCGGTAGCTTTCGTATTCGCGATGCCTTTGAACGCGTTGATGATGCCCATCACGGTTCCGAACAGTCCCACGAAGGGCGCCGTTGAACCGATCGTTGCCAGGCCGGAGAGACCGCGCTTCATTTCGGCATGGACGATGGCCACCGAGCGCTCCAGGCCGCGCTTGGCCGCCTCGATCACTTCCTCTTCGGAAACCTGCGCGGAGGCCGCCTGGAATTCCGAGAGGCCGGTTGCGACCACCTTGGCGATGTGGCTCTTCTTGTTGCGCTCGGCGATGGAGATCGCTTCGTCGAGCTTGTTGTCCTTCAGCGCCCCGGCCACTTGCTGAACGAAGACGCGGGACTGCTTCCGCGACGCACTGTACATCAGCGCCCGGTCAATCATGATTCCCACCGACCACGCGGACATGACGAAAAGAATCACCACCACCAACTTGGCGGGAATACTCATCGTGTGCCACATCGAGACCAGATCCCAGCCTACTTCCGGGGCCGCTTGCAGCAGCCACAAGCCCAGCAATGAAACATTCGCAAGCATGAGTTTTGCTCCTCCTCAGTTCGTTCCAATTCTTCGCCGGCGGGTGGACTGCCAGCCCCGGGCCGAGGCCCGGCGAGTCCGCGCCTACCCACCCAGGCTGAAGATTACAGAAATCGTCGTGTCTACTTCAACCGGATCGCCATTGAGCAGCGTGGGTTGATAACGCCACTGCCGGACAGCGTCCATTGCTGCCTTGACGAGCAGCGGCGGGCCGCCCATCAATTGAAGCTCCTGCACTGTTCCGTCCTTCGCGATGATCGCGTGCAGAACCACGGTTCCCTGAATGTGGGCCTGCTTGGCAATCGCCGGATAGGACGGCTGAATCATACGAACCATTTTCGCCTGCTGCACATTACCACCAACTCGCACGCGTTGCGGAGCAGCTTTCGGAGGAGGCGGCGGCGCACCACCCATGCCGCCAATAATTCCGCCGAGCACGCCGCCCGCCTGGCCTCCGGGCATTCCGCCCGGCACGCCACCGACGACGCCGACCGCGGAAACGTCAGGGGGCATTTCCTCTTCCTTGATGATATTCACTTTCTTGGGGATGACGCTCGGCGCCATCATTTTGCCCTGCTGAATGATGCGAACCACGTGATGCACAATCGTGGGCGCGGGAGCGGCCGGAGGCGGTGGCGGAGGAGGAGGCGCCGGCGCCACCAGGAATGTCGTCAGCATCGCCTTGGGCAAAGCCTCTGTGTAAATCAGAGGAATCAAAATCAGAATGCCCAGCAGGAAGCCCTGGAAAATGGCCGAGACAATTACGGTCCACCACTTTTTGGTCCGTTTCGTTGTCGGCCCGGAATCGACCAGTTCGTCAAACATGTTTACCTCCTGGCTGCTGCCGTGAGGCGTTTCTCGGCTGCGGATCCGTTGCCCGCCACGGCACTCTTTCCACCTCTGAATCTATCCCAAACCACTACGATCGGAGCTGCGATTCCGAAACTGGAGTACGTTCCTATCACAACTCCCACCACCATAGCAAAAGAGAAGCTGCGAAGAACTTGTCCGCCCATCAGGTAAAGAACCAGGACGGTGAGGAAAGTGAGCCCGCTGGTGAGAATCGTCCGCGAAAGCGTCTGATTGATCGAGCGATTGACGATAACAGAGAGCGGCTCACGCCGCATAAGTCTGAGGTTTTCGCGGACACGGTCAAAAATAACAATAGTATCGTTCATCGAGTAGCCGACCAGGGTGAGAAGCGCGGCGATTACCGTCAGCGAAATCTCGTAATGAAACAGCGAGAATAGCCCCAAAGTAATCAATACATCGTGAAAAACCGCGATCACTGCCGCCGCACCGTACACCCACTCGAACCGGAACGCAATATATACCAACATGCCCGCAAGCGCATAGAGCGTAGCGAGAACCGCTTGCCGGCGAAGTTGCCCGCCCACCTTGGGCCCTACGATTTCAACGTTTCGAATTGTGAAATTACCGAGAGCAAAACCGTCGCGCAGCGAAGCAATCGCGGCGCTGTTCACGCCAGGCACATTTTTCAAGTCATCGAAATTGGTGAGGAGACCGCTTCGCTGTGTATCCCGGAATTGAATCAAACTTTGCGCGAGCTGCTTGTAGCGGTCGCCCCCCGTCGGTCCCAGGGAGAGTGGGTCCTTCCGCGTGAGGTAATCCGCCAGCGCTTCGGGGTTGCTCTCGTTGAAGTCTGCCTGGCCCGGCTTTCCGGTGGCAAAGGTCTTATGCAGCGCATCGAGGATCGATTGCTTCCCGGCATCCAGGGCTTCGTCGCCCAGGCCTTTCTGTTCCAGGCCGATGACCACGTCGTTCGAATTCGGATTCGAGATGTCGCTGATCTGCTGAATGGTGCTGTCGCCCAGGCCTTCCGCTGCCAGGCTCTTTCGAATTTGGTCAACCGGCGCCGGGCCGGCGAAGCGAACGTAAACCAGCGTGCCGCCCCGGAAATCGATGCCGTAGCGCAGGCCATGCGCGCGATAAATTGAAATCGCGCCGATCGCTAAAAGAATGAGCGACAGGCTCACGAAGTACTTCGCCTTCCCCATCCAGTCAATATCGACGCCGTGGAACAGCTCCACCATAGTGGTCAGTCCTATCCCTGAACAGTTAGACACCGGCAGGCCCAATTTGGTGCCAGCCTATCGGCCGCAACCCTCAGAGTCAAATTTTGCTCATCCCCCAAAGCCTTCCAGGTCTAGGACATTGGCCTGTTCCACCACCGTCCAGCCCCCGCCGGTTCAGATGAGCTTTCAGCAACTTCCAACCTTTAAAAGCGCCCTTACCGCTACGGGTATTGGACACCGCGGGGGCCCCGCCGCTCGGCTAAAATTTCAATCCGACTCTATATCCCAACTTCGCACGCGCTCTAGATGCTGAGCTTTGCCTCGCGCGGCATTCGAGCCAAATGCCAATCGAAAATCGCCCGCGAGACATAGATGGAAGTAAACAAGTTGGCCAACAAGCCGATCACCAGGGTGACCGCAAAACCCTTCACCGGCCCGGTGCCGAACAGGAACAAGAAAGCCGCCGACACCAGCGTGGTGATGTGCGTATCAATAATCGTCAGAAACGCCCGGTCGAAGCCCAGCTGAACCGCCGAAGAATTGGCCTTGCCTCCATGAAGCTCTTCACGAATGCGCTCGAATACCAGGACGTTGGAATCCACACCCATGCCGATGGTCAGCACCACTCCGGCAATTCCCGGCAGGGTCAGCACCCCGCCGAAGTAAGCCAGCGCCGCAAGCAGGATCAGCAAGTTCAGCAGCAAGCCCACCACGGCATTGATACCGGAGAGCCGGTAATAGAACACCAGGAATAACATCACGGCCACCAGGCTGCCGATGGATGCGCGCACGCCGTCACGGATGGAATCGGCGCCGAGCGAAGGCCCCACGGTCCGCTCTTCGAGATACTTGATGGACGCGGGCAGGGCGCCGGCGCGGAGAATCAGCGCCAGGTCTTTGGCCGCGTCTTGATCGAAGTTTCCTTCAATCACGCCCGAATCCTCGATCCGTCCGTTGATCACCGGAGCGCTCTGCACCTTGTGATCCAGCACAATGGCCATCTGTTTATGCAGGTTGGCCTCGGTAAATGGTCCAAAGCGTTGCGCCGCGGCGGTGAAAAGATGGAAGGAGACTTCATAGCGGCCTGGCTGCTCTGGGTTCAGTTGCGGATTGGCACTGCTCAAATCCTGGCCAGTAACAATGGGCGAACGGTTCAGCAAATACCACACCTGCGCTAACGGCTGGCCAGGAGCGCCGCCTTCTGCCTTTCCCGGCACAAGCTCGGCTCCCGCCGGCAATACGCCGCCACGATCGGCGAGCGCTTCCGCCTCGGAAGCGTACGGCCGGTCACCCAGCACAAGCTGAAGTTGCAGCTGGCCTCCCGCTTGAATCACGGCCTTGGCCCGGCTGGGATCGCCTTCGCCGGGGAGTTGCACCAGAATTTCATTTTCGCCGCGGCCGGTGAATGCGACGGTGGGCTCCGTCAGGCCAAGTCCATTAATGCGGCGCTCGATCGTCTCGAGCGATTGCTCCATTGTCTGGCGATGGATTTCCGCGACCACCGAGGGCTTCATGGTCAGGAGAAAACCGGAGGCTTCGCCCGCTGCGGCGGAAATGTCCCACTCCGGAAACTGGTCGTGCGCAAGATCGCGAACTGTGGCCGTCTGATCCGCCGCCACGTTGCGGATCAGTATGTGGGTGTCGTCTACGCGGCGAATTTCGCCGAATCCGATATTTTTTTCGTGCAGGAGCTGATTGAGCCGGTCAATCGCTTGGTCGCAGTGCGTCCCCACCGCTTCCTGCACTTGCACCTGCAGCACCAGGTGGCTCCCACCCTTCAGGTCCAGGCCCAGTTTGATCCGTTGCGCAAAATTGTCTTTCACCATCGCCCAGGAAGTCGGGAATTCCGGCAATCCCACCAGGCCAAAAATGCAGAGGAGGATGACACCTGCGATCAGAATTATTTTCCACTTTAGCTGCGGAGTCATGCGAACTGGCTAGCTCTCCTTCGTGCTTTCGGGCTGCAGGCCGGCAATGGCGGAACGGGCGACCTTTAATTTTACCTGCTCGGCGACACGCAACTGCACCGCATCGCCTTCCAGGCCGACGATGGTGCCGTAGAGTCCGCCGCTGGTGATCACTTTATCGCCATTTTTCAGCGCTGTCAGCATTTGCGCCGTCTTCTTCTGCCGGCGCTGCGCCGGAAGGATCAGCAGGAAATAGAAAATCACCATGATCAGGATGAGCGGAAGCAGCCCACCCACAAAGCCGCCCGGCGCGGACTGCGCGGCCAGAAAAATACCCGCGAATAGTTCTTGAATGTTCATTTTGCGTGCCCCGCCGTTCTTACCCCTGTCCGGACCGGCAGGGAGAAGGAAACTCCCCCGAAGAAAAAGCCCGACCAGCGTCTCGCCCGGACGCCTGCCTAGGAAGGCTCATTATCAAGGCGTGCTTGAAGGTCGGAACAAAATCTTGCCAGGTGCCTAAGCCGGATAGCCTCGCGAATTTGACGCATTATGTCAAGGTAAAAGTAGAGGTTGTGGTGGGTGTTCAGGATGGAAGCCAGGATTTCATTGGCTAAAAAAAGGTGGCGCAGGTAGGCCCGGGAGTAGCGCGCGCACACCGGACATTTGCACTGCTCGTCAATCGGGCGGGGATCTTTGGCATATCGCGCGTTCTTGATCAGCAGGCGCCCTTGATGGGTGAACAAATATCCGTGGCGCGCCGAGCGCGTGGGCAGCACGCAATCCATCATGTCGATGCCACGAAGAATGTAGTCGCCCAGATGTTCCGGGCGGCCCACGCCCATTAGATAGCGTGGTTTTTCCGCAGGCAGCCGCGAGGTTACTTCCGCGGTTATTTCGCAAGTAACCGCGTGCGGCTCGCCCACCGCCAGGCCTCCCACCGCGTAACCGGGAAAATCGAGATCGACCAACTGATCCGCGTTCGCGAGGCGCAAGTCGCTGTGAGTGGCCCCCTGCACGATGCCGAACAGCGATTGCCGCGCCGCGTCGCCATGCGTAGCAAAATAATCGCGGCAGCGGCGCGCCCAGTTGAGAGTGCGAGCCGCGGCTTTGCTGGCGCTCTCATGGTCCGCGGGGGTTTCGATGCACTCATCGAGAACCATGATGATGTCCGCGCCCAGGGCGATTTCGATCTCGATGGCTTTCTCGGGAGAAAGGAAATGTTCGGAGCCATCCAGGTGCGAACGGAACGTGACGCCGTCATCCGTCACCTGGCGCAGGCCGGAAAGACTGAACACCTGGTAGCCGCCGGAATCCGTGAGGATCGGATGCGGCCAGGACATGAACTTGTGCAGGCCGCCCAGCTCGCGGATTAATTCGTGGCCGGGACGAAGAAATAAATGGTACGTGTTCGCGAGCAGAATCTGAACGCCCAGTTCTTCAAGCGTCGCTTGCGGCAATCCCTTAATTGCCGCCGCGGTGCCGACCGGCATGAAGGCCGGCGTTTCGATCACGCCGTGCGGAGTCGTCAGACGGCCGAGCCGCGCGCCGCTTGGATCAATCTGTAAAACCTCAAATTGAAACGCCATCCTCCCGAGTGTATCAGGAGAAAGCGGCCGCCCAACCTACCTTGGCGGCGATCCACAGAACCCACAACGCAATGATTGTACCGAGGGCTCGGCCCATGCTGATTTTCTTCGGCCGGGCAACGGAAAAACCCAGCGCCGTAAGGAAAATCGTCCAGAACGTAAAAATATCCATTGACGTGCACAGTGTCATGAGCCACTTCGGCGAATCATCCGATAATAAGGCCCCGAAGTTCGAAGCCACCAGATGCTCCAGGTCAATCATCTCCGGCGATTTGACGAACAAGATCAGAATTCCCAAGAGTTGCGCAATCACTCCCGGCATCCAGGCGTACGTAACGATACCCAGGCTGGTCTTATAATTGAGATCCGCGCCCGCCAGTCCGTTGAACGCGCCCAGCAAGACGCCCGCAACAATCAGCGCGGCGCCAAAAATGAAGATCGGGATGGCCACGTAGCCGATGATCGGAGCGTACTTGACCTGTTGTTCGATCACGCGTTCCTTCTGTTCTGGCGGCAACTGCTCTATGCGCTTGTTGCTGGCCAGTTGCTTTTCCATGAAACCGCGCCAGCCTACACGCTGGCCAAAGATCGCCGTGATAGCGACCGAAAGTAGACAGATCAAAAGTACCGGGGCGATCCAGCCTGGTTTGCGAGCGATATCCTCGAAGGTCGCCTTGGGAGAAAACAACGCGCCCGTAAGTCTGCCGATTGTGCCGATTTGTGCTTCGCCTGCTGCTGGGCCCGGAGCTGGAGTTGGCGTGGTTGCCATTTCAAATTCCCCCTCGAATTTGGATTGACGGAAAGTCGGTCTCTCGTGCTTCTACGCCCGGCGGGCGCGAAAGTTTCACCGGGCCGAGAGTGTACCTCCAGTCGGGCTGTTGAAGAATGAAAATCAGGCGGGAATCTGCGGGACGGCGGCAAGCAAGGCCTGGGTGTAGGGCTGTTCCGGCGCGGTCAGCACTTTGGCCGCCGGCCCGACTTCCACAAAGCGCCCTGCTTGCATCACGGCTACTCGCGAAGCCAACTGCGCCACCACCGGCAGGCTGTGTGAGATCAGAATGAAAGTCAGGTTGAAATCGCGCCGCAATTGATCCAGCAATTCCAGAATCTGCGCGCCCACGGAAACATCGAGCGCCGATACCGGCTCATCGCCAATCACCAATTCAGGCCGCAAGATCAGCGCCCGCGCGATGCCGATGCGCTGCCGCTGCCCTCCGGAAAATTCGTGCGGATAGCGCGCCAGCGCATCCGTTCCCATCCCCACAGCTTCCAGCATTTCCGCCACGCGATCGCGGCGCGCGGCCCGCGAAAGCCGCGGCTCATGAATTTCGAGCGGCTCGCCGACGATGCCGGCCACGCGCATTCGCGGATTCAGCGAGGCCACCGGGTCCTGAAATACCATCTGCATTCCGCGGCGAAGGCCGCGCAATTCGGCGCCGCGAGCGGCCAGCCAATCGCGGCCGCGAAATTGGATTTCCCCCGCGTCCGGCTCGATCAGCCGCAGGAGCATTCGCGCCAGCGTGGTCTTGCCGCAGCCCGATTCGCCCACGATGCCCAGCGTTTCGCCGCGCTCGAGCTCGAAGCTGACGCCGTCGACTGCCACAGCGCGCCGGCGCGAGCCTCCCAGCACGCCCGCGCCGATGGAGAATTCTTTCCGCAAGTTCCGAACTTCGAGAATTTTTTCTTCGGACATTTTTGGTTCGCTCACGTAATTTGCCGGCGTATTCATGGTTTCATCGATCGATTAGACCACCAGCACACAGGCCGCACGATGTTCCGTGGAAACGGCACGCAATTCCGGCACGGCCGCAACGCAATCCCGACGGCAAAAGGCACATCGCGGGGCAAAGGCGCAGCCGGGGGGCAGCGCGTCGAGTGGGGGCACCGTTCCCGAAATGGGAATAAGTTTGCCGCGTTCGAGCCGCGGGGCCGCCCGCAGCAGACCCTCTGTATAAGGATGGCGGGGGTGGCGCAACACTTCGAGCGCCGGGCCTTCCTCGACGATGCGCCCGGCATACATCACGGCCAGGCGGTCCGCCACCTGAGCGACCACTCCCAGGTCGTGGGTAATAAAAAGCAGAGCGAGTCCCAGATCGTCGCGGAGGTGCGCGAGCAATTCCAGAATTTGTTTTTGCACCGTCACGTCGAGAGCCGTGGTGGGCTCATCGGCGATCAGGAGGCGCGGGCCGGCCGCCAGGGCCATGGCAATCATGGCGCGCTGGCGGAGGCCGCCGGAAAGTTGATGCGGAAATTGCCGCGCGCGAATTTCCGGCTCGGGCACGGTGGCGCGTTGGAGCGCCGCGATGGTGCGCGCGCGCAACTCCGGTGAGCTGAGGTGCGGCTCGTGGATGCGGATGGCTTCTTCGATTTGCGCGCCGATGCGCATTACGGGATTCAGCGCCGTCATCGGCTCCTGAAAAATCATGGCGATTTCGTGTCCGCGCACTGCGCGAATTTCCGCCGGCGACGCGGTGATCAGATTTAGATTTACGGAATGCCCGTCAGAGGAATCAGTGGAAACCACACCAACGTGAGCCGCGAGGTGTGCGGGTACGGCTGCTTCCCGCAGGCGTAATTGCGCTTCGCCGCGAAGCCACGCGCCTGGAGGGTTCAGGCCCATCAGCGCCAGGGCCAACATTGTTTTTCCGCTGCCGGATTCGCC
>JBGPTK010000109.1:0-11442 GCA_041490605.1 Terriglobia bacterium
AACCATGGAACTCCACCAGCTCCGTTATTTCTGCGCCGTCGTCCGCGCCGGCAACTTCACTCGCGCCGCGCAACACGAAAACGTCGCCCAGCCTTCCCTCTCTCAGCAAATCCTCAAGCTCGAAGACGAACTCGGCGCCAAACTATTCGACCGCTTCCCGCGCTCCGCGCGTCTCACACAATCCGGCCGCGCCTTTCTCCCCAAAGTGGAAGCCATCCTCCGGCAGGTCGGCGAGGCCCGCACACAAATACAGGAAATGGCCAGCGCCGAACGCGGCGAAATTGTAATCGGCGCCATCCCCACCATTGCTCCCTACTTGCTGCCCACGGCGCTGGCGCGATTCGCTCGCCAACATCCCGCCATCACGGTCAACGTAATCGAAGCCATCACTCCGGCTCTCCTCGAACAATTGCACGATGGGCGCATCGATCTGGCCTTGCTCGCCCTGCCTATTCCCGGTGGCGAACTGATCTGCGAAGACATCCTCACTGAGCCGCTCTTTGCCGTCCTTCCCGCACAGCATCGCCTGGCGTTCCGCGAGACGCTCGATCTGAATGAAATCAAAGACGACCGTTTCCTGCTGCTGAAAGAAGGCCACTGTTTTCGCGAAAACACGATTTCCGCCTGCCGCCATTCCAAGGTCCAGCCAAACGTGGTCTTCGAAAGCGGCCAGTTCTCCACGATCCTCGCCATGGTCGCCGCAGGCATGGGAGTTTCCATCGTCCCCGCCATGGCCATCGAAAAACGGAAGGGCTGCAAATTTATCCGCCTGGAAGACGAACGCGCCAACCGCCGCGTCGGCCTCGCCCAGCTCAAGCACCACTTCCCCACTCGCGCCCATCGCTCCTTCGTCGAACACCTCAAACAAGCGGCTTCGCTGAAATAAATTTACGCCCGAAACCGCTTCCGCCCGTGCTAACAGCCGTATTAAATACGAATATTCCGGATTCCCATTACTCTTGCTCCCCTCGGACCCGGAAATGTGGTACTACCCTTGAAACCATTGGCTTGTACGAAGTACGGAATAGGGGAGAAAAACCGCCTCATGCGAGACACAATCAAACAGATGTGGAGACAACTTGGTTTGGGACTCCTGAATTTCGTGGTAGTTCTCGCGCTCGTATTCGTCCTGCAGGCGCTCATCCACAGGCGCGTTAGTGGCTCCGTGGGTCTCACGATTCTCTCCGGGGTTGTCCTGGCCGCCTATTTCGCCGGTTCGCGGTGGATCGAGCGCCGCCGGCCAACTGAGTTGGAGGGTTCCCGCGCCATCCCGGAATTGGCGGGAGGAATCGGGATGGGCATTGCTTTATTTTCGGTGGTGATGGGCTTGCTCGGGGCGTTTGGCCTGTATCATCCCACGGGGCGCGGCGGTACAGTCGCGGCGCTCGGCAGTGGCTTTTTAATTGCCTTGCTGGTGGCGATTTTTGAAGAGACGGTGGCTCGCGGATTCCTGTTCCGGCTGATTCAGATCGCCGGGGGAACGTGGATCGCCGTCGTGATTTCCTCGGCCATGTTCGGCGCCGCCCATGCATTCAACCCCGGCGCCACGCTTACCAGTTCCATCGCAATCGCACTGGAAGCCGGAGTGCTGCTCGCGGCCGCCTATATCGTCACGGGGCGGCTGTGGTTTCCGATTGGGATTCATGCGGGCTGGAATTTCGCCGAGGGCTCGCTATTCGGGATGGCCGTGTCCGGCGGCGCTGCAAAATCTGCCCTGATTACAGGCACGCTGACGGGCCCGGTAATTCTGACCGGTGGGGCGTTCGGACCGGAAGCTTCCGTGCTGGCTGTGGTGGTCTGCGTCGTGGCGGCCGTGCTTCTCCTCCGGCGCGCCGCGCGATCCGGCCTCCTGGTGCACCCGCCGTGGAGCCGCGCCGTAGCAAGCGGCCAATCCCCGGCCACTGGCCTTGCCGGAGAATAGGCACTTCGCCCTCATCTTAAGACCAGCGCGCCAGTTGCCTCGAAGGGCCCTGAACTGCTTGTTTCGCCGCCTGCCCAGCCATCCGCTCTGTTGCCATATTCGTTCCCTCGCCGTGCGGCAAACTTGTAATCGAGCCATTGCCGTGAGAAATTCAATTGAACTACTCATAACCACCGAATGAAATCAGGGGGATACCATGCGCCTTCGGCCCCATATTGCCATCTTCGCCTTGCTCTTCACGACTCTCGCGCAGGCTCAGCCACCGGCAACCCCGCTGACTTCCGTCGAGATCCTTGGCTTGCACCTTGCCGGAGCGTCCAACGAAAATCTGGAACTGCTGGTCCGCCAGCGCGGAATTGCGTTCCAGCCGGATGGCGATTTCCTCGACCTCCTGCAACGATCCGGAGCTGGAGAAATCCTGCTCGCCCGCCTTCGCGCCAGCGAACCCGCCTCCGTCAAGCCGAAGTCAGGCAGGGAAGCAATGGTTCTGCCGAATCTTTCCGCTTGCGGAGCTAGTTTTGGGACGGGAGACTTCTCCGCGGCCGAAAGCCCTTGCCGCGCAGCGCTGGAAGCGGATGCGAAGAATCCGGTTTTGAGTCTGGCGTTGAGCAACATCCTGGCCGCCGAAAAACACTATGACGAGGCGATCGCGCTGGCTTATCAAGCGATTCAATTGGGTCCACAACTTTCCACATCCCACGTCGTCCTGGGCCGCGAGCTAAATAAATCCGGGAGGCCGGACGCTGCCACGGCCGAATTTCGTGAGGCCCTGCGCCTGAATGCGGATGACATTGATGCCCGGCTCGATCTTGGCAGGTTACTTTTCGCGAAGAAAAGCGATTCGGAAGCCGCCCAGGAATTCGCCCGGGTCCTGAAGCTGCAGCCCGCTTCCAGCGCTGCTCACGAAGGACTGGCTCGCGTGGCGATGGAGCGGCGTGATTGGGACGCCGGAGTCGATGAATGGCATGAGTTTCTGCGCCTCGTTCCGGATTCCCTTGACGCCCGCCTTCAAATCGGTATTTGCCTGGTGAAGACGGCGGAAAGACTCGGAGCGGAGGCGCAGGACGCGACTCACGCATTGTCCGAGGCCATCGATAACCTGCGGCAGGCAGTTCAAGTGAATCCGAAACTCGCCGAGGCCCACTTCTGGCTCACGCGTGCGTACACTCAAGTTGGGAACTTTGCGAACGCAAGGCAGGAGATGCAAACGACTTTAAACCTCGAGCCCAACAATGCAACCTACGCACAGGCCTATACGCAGTTGGCGCATAGTTGGTCCTCCCCTTCTTTGCCGGAGGTGCCCGAAGAGGTTCAAAAAACGCTCCTCGTTCATAAGGTCCAGCCTGTGTATCCGGCGCTGGCGGAACGGTCCGGCGTTCGCGGGACTGTGCATTGCCGGGTGGTCATCGCCATGAACGGCGCCGTCAAGGAATTGCAGGTAATTTCTGGTCCGCCGGTTCTGGTGAAGCCTGCCCTAGACGCCGCTCGCCAGTATGTGTATCAGCCAACCTTGTTGAACGGCGTGCCGGTGGAAGTGGAAACCACGATCAGCATCGACTTCCCGCCCACCGGGACTCAAAGCCGTTCCTCCCCCACTCACTAGCCGGATCGAGGACCACTCGCCGGGCGGCGAGTGGTCCGTCCTCGCGGAGCGAAGCAAAGGATTGTCTGCTGCATTAGTCTCTCCGCTGTCCGCTAGGGAAGCCTCGACTGAGGCCTCCCCTTGAACCAGCTAAAGCGACCCGAGGAACCGGTAGAGTAATTGCTTCTGAGCTGGGGTTAGTCGCCGGTATTTGAACGCCTCGTCTGCGGCTTCATGCTGATGGCGCTCAATCGCCTCGGAGTACGTTCCCACGGAACCGTCATGCAGCAGTTGCGAGCGCGTTCGAACTCCCCACAACGGCATGGTGCGAACCTTATACGCGGTTTCCGGAGGGCCGTTTTGTTGTATGCCGTCCCCGGTCCCGATATCGTGCAGCAAGAAGTCGCCAAAGGGGTGAAATTGTTTTCCTCCGAGCGCGTCCGGGATCACAAATGCTCCGCCGTGAATCGCCGTTCCAGCCGGCGCGGTCGCCAGAGTCTCGACGTGGCAATTGGCGCAGCCAGTCTGCTCGAAGATCAACTGCCCCTGGAGCACTTCCGGTGTGATCGGGCCGCGCGGTGGAACTTTCGTTGACCTCATGAAGTTCGCAAATACGTGAGTGTCGTCCTGCACGTCATTGGGATGCGGGACGCCCGGAGGTTCGCACACGGTTGTGACTTCGTCGGGGAACACGAAATTCGTGAATCCCATCTCATTGAAATAGGCGTCGCCGCTAAAGGAGAGAAGGCTTGCGTGCTGATCTTTCCAGCCGAACCGGCCAACCTCGGTGGTGTTCGTAACTTCCAGAACAGGCACCAGAATTGCCTGCCCCTTATTCTGCTTGGCAATCGCGAGCAACGTTGCGTCGGGCACAGCCTCCACAAATCCATCGCCCAGGATGCTGAGCGACAGCCGCGCCGCGCGCGTATTGTCGTTCGACGTAACGTGTTCCTGCGCGTCCGCGCAAATCGCCCGTTGGTTGATCAAGGAACGGTCGGGGATCGTGTCTCCATTGGCAAGCACGCCCGTGGCAGCCGTGAACGCTGTTGTGCTTCCATTGGTATCCCGCCGCAGATTCCAGCGGAAGAAATAATTATCCCGCGCATGCTCGCCGCGGGTGCCGTGCCCGGCTCGAAATTCCATGATCTGCGCCGCTCCGCCCACCGCCACATTTTGGTGGCAGTCCGTGCAGCTCGTCGCATTGTAAATTGGGCCGAGTCCGGTTTGGGGAGTCTCGGTCTCCGAGAACGCATCCGCGCCTTCGTCCATCACGTTTTGTGCCAGGAACCCGTTCGTCTGGCCGTCAAAGCCTGCCGGTGCTTCCGGCGCCGGCTGCTGAGCGGATACCGCCATGCCGATCGCTAGAAGCGTGAGCGTCGCTGCAATTGCAAAATCCGGTACAAAGCGTCTCATGTGATTGTCCTTATCAGCTCTAGGAATTGGCCGCGTTCCGCGCGGCCTGCTTGCCACGTTCCGATTTTTCGTTCCGGCTAAGTCTTAGACTGGGCATCTAAGAACGCCGATTCCTATGCGCTCCGTTGGAGGAGGTATCCAATGCGGAGAAGCGTATGCTCCTGATCGGGATGCGGCAATTGACCTGAGGGACAGATTCGGTACAGGCCTAAGATGTAATGGTTAGTACTATCCTGATAATTAACGGTGCAGTGCAGAAGGATTTGGATCGGTTCGCTTGCTGGAAATTCTATTGCAGCAAGTCCGTGCAGAGCAGCGTCGAGTTTGGTCCGGCGCCCGGCAAACGCGCTTCCTGGAAAGTGGCACGCGCCATGGAATTGGCTTTTCGTCCCCGTCCGAAGCGGATTCACAGCCGTTTTTCTTTCTCTTGACTTTCGCTTTTTGTTCGCCTATGCTCGCCGCCGGTAGGAAAAGGGAAGGCGGGCGAGGGCCGGTCCCATTGTCCTTTTTGGACTCTCCCGGGCCGCCCCTCCCCCGCCGGAATTTCGCTCCGTAGCATTTGTAGGGGCGCTGCTTATTTACAATGAGTTTCGAAGGGCTGTGCGCTTTCTGTACCCCGATGCTTTTGATCGGGGCGCCCGCTCTTAGGGGTAAATGCAATTTCTAACAGATTGCCGCCATGGATGAATGCGCGCCCAAAATCGTGCACGTAGACGTCGACGCGTTTTTTGCTTCCGTCGAGCAGGTGCTCGATCCGCGCCTGCGCGGCAAGCCGGTGCTGGTGGGCCGCGGCGTGGTGGCCTCGGCCAGCTACGAAGCGAAGGCGCGCGGCGTGCGCACGGCCATGACCTTCCGGCGCGCGCGCGAAATCTGCCCGCAGGCGATCGTCGTCCCCGGACAATACGAGCACTACGCCGATTACGCCGGGCGCGTCCGGAAAATTCTGGAATCTTTCACGCCCGCGGTGGAAACCGCCGCGCTCGATGATTTTTATCTCGATTTCACAGGTACCGCCCGGCTCTATCCCGATTTTCCCGGCATACTCCGGCGATTGCAGCAGCGCGTGCGCGCGGAAACCGGCCTGGGCGTTTCCGTCGGCGCGGCCACCTCGAAACTGGTGGCTTCGGTGGCCTCGCGCCTGATTCGCCCGCTCGGTTTCCGGATCGTTCCGCCGGGAACCGAAAAAGAATTTCTCGCGCCGCTGCCGGTGGAAAAACTGCACGGCATCGGCCACGTCCATGCCTCGACGTTGCGCGAGCGCGGCATCGAAACCATCGGCCAGTTGCGCGAAGTGCCGGTGGAAGCGCTGGAAGCCACGTTCGGCCGGGTGATCGGCCGGCAACTCGGGGAGCGCGCCCGCGGGCAGGACCCGCGATTGGTGGCGGCGCTGCCGGAGCCGAAATCGATTTCGCGCGAAACCACCATCGAGGGCGGCACGATTGACCTGGAATTCCTCGCCGCCCTGGTGGAATACCTCTCCGAGCGCATCGGCTCCACCTTGCGCGCGCATGAGCGCCAGGCGCGCACGCTCGCGCTGCGATTGCGTTACACCGATTCGTTTTCCGCGGGCCGCGCGCTGAAGCTCGATCCGCCGGCCAACGATGAAAAAACGCTGCTGGCCGCCGCGATGGAATTGTTCCATGAACTCTTCACCCGCCGCGTGGCGCTGCGCTGGGTGGGATTGCAGGTGGCCAATCTGGAGCCCGAGCAGCGCCAGAACGAATTATTCGACCGCTGCGCGAACCGGCGCTGGTATTTGAATCGCGGTGTGGACGCGGTCCGCGGCCGCTTCGGCTGGAACGCCGTCTTTTACGGCAAAGGACTCGAATTGCGCGAGCACTACGCCACCAAGCCCACCGGCCTGGTGCTCTCAACGCCCTGTCTATCGCGCTGAAGAATTTTTGTGACTCTGGATTTTGCAGGGTCCGGCTTTCGCGATGTTTGTTTCCCGAAAAACTTTGCTGGGAAGCGTATCGTTGTCATTGAATGACGGCCAAACACTAACCTCAGCCTCCATTCCCCTTTCCTGCCGGCTGTCGGCTTTTCAATTTGAACCGTTGAGTGTGCCGGCCTATGGGCTGGCGCTACAGGCGCGATGTTCATTCATCTTCATTGCCACAGCCACTATTCGTTCTTGCGCGCGGTGCCCGCGCCGCACGAATTGATTGCGGCGGCGTCCGGGCAACACATGCCCGCGGTAGCGCTCACCGATACGGGCGGACTTTACGCGGCTGTTCCCTTCTACCAAGCCGCGCGCGAAGCCGGCGTGAAGCCGATCATCGGCGCCACAATCGAAATCGAACCGGCAAATGCAAAAAAGGAGCCTGGCGAGCCGCCATCCAAAGCCGGGGAAGAAATCCTGCTGCTGGCGGCGGATCGCCGGGGCTACAGCAATCTTTGCGGGCTGGTGACGCAATACCAGCTTGGTGAAAAGCCAGTCGCGTTCGAATTGTTAAACGAGCGCCGCGATGGGTTGATTGCACTGTATGCGCCGGATGCCCACAGGAGCGCGGCACGCCGCCCCCCTGCAAAATCAAATGACAAGGACCGGAACGATTTCGAGCACAGCGCGCGGCTGCACGAGATTTTTGGCGGGGCATTTTACCTGGAGGCGCACCACTTCCCGGCCAGCCAGCGCGGAAACTTGCGCCGCGCGCTGGAATTCAGCCGCGCGCTCGGCGTGCCGGTGGCCGCGACGAATCCGGTCCACTTCATGCGGCCGGAAGAATATTTGCATCATCGCGTGCTCAACGCGATCCGCACCAATTCGCTGCTCACGAAAGTCGAGCCGCCGGAGATCGCCGATGCCGAAGCCTATTTCAAATCCGCCGCGGAAATGCAGCGCGCGTTTGCCAATCATCCCGAAGCGTTGCGCGCCACGCTCGAAATTGCCGGACGCATCCACCTCGAACTCGAACTCGGCAAGCTGATCTTCCCGGAATTCCCCGTGCCCGGCGGCGAATCGCCGTTTTCCTATCTTTGGAAATTGTGTTTTGAAGGCGCGCGCAAACGCTACCGCCCGTTGCGCCCCGAAGTGCTGGCGCGGCTCACCTACGAACTCGAAATCATCAACCGGCTGCACCTGGCGCCGTATTTCCTGATCGTGTGGGACATCGTCGAGGAAGCCCATCGCCGCGGCATTCCCGCGGTGGCGCGCGGCTCGGCGGCCAGTTCGCTGGCCACCTACTGCCTGGGCATTTCCCGCATCTGCCCATTGCGCTGGGATCTTTATTTCGAACGGTTCCTGAACGAGCAGCGCGGGGATTGCCCGGACATCGATATCGATATTTGCGGCGCGCGCCGCGACGAGTTGCTGGACTACGTTTACCAGCGCTGGGGCGAGGAACACGTGGCCATGATTTCGAGTTTCATCACTATGCACGCGCGCCTGGCGGTGCGCGAAGTGGCCAAAGTGTTCGGCCTTTCGCCCGGCGAAGTAAATCATTTCACTCGGAGATTGCCGCACCGGCCGGTGCGCGAAATTCTGGAAGCGATCCGCATGCTGCCCGAATGCCGCAACTTGCCGGCAAACGAAGAACCCTGGAAAACAATCCTGGCCATCGCGATGCGGCTGGATGATTTTCCGCGGCATCTGGGCATCCACCCGTGCGGCACGGTAATTGCCGCGCAGCCACTCACCGAACTGGTGCCGCTGGAGCGCGCGACGAAAGGCATCATCGTCACCCAGGCCGACATGAATGGAATCGAGGCTCTGGGCTTGATCAAGATGGACCTGCTCGGCCAGCGCGGCCTGACCACGATGTCGCTCGCGCTGCGCTATATCGAACAGGCCACCGGCGTGGCAATCGATTTCGACGCCATCCCCGAAAACGATCCCGCCACCTGTGCAATGACGGCCGCCGGGCGCACCCTGGGCGTTTTTCAAATTGAATCGCCAGGCCTGCGCAACCTGCTGCGCGCGCTGAAGGCGCAAACGCTCGAGGACCTTTGCCTGGCGATCGCCATCATTCGTCCCGGCGCATCCGAATACGGCGCGAAGGAAACCTTTTTGCGGCGGCTGCGCGGGCAGGAACCGGTGCGTTACGCGCATCCGAATCTCGAGCCGATTTTGCGCGAATCGCTGGGCGTGTGCGTCTACCAGGAACAAGTGATGCAGATCGCGCAGGCGGTGGGCTCGCTTACGCTGGCGGAATCGGATCTGGTGCGCCGCGCCAAGGCGAAATTCGCGGATTCGCGCGAGCGCGAACGGCTGCGCGCGAAATTCCTGAAGGCTGCGGCGCTGCTCAAACTGGAAGGCGCCGCGCGCGAAGAAACCTGGCAGATGGTGGAAAAATTCGCCGGGTTCGCTTTTTGCAAAGCGCACTCGGCCACCTATGCCGATCTTGCCTATCGCATTGCATATTTGAAGGCGCATTACCCGGCGGAATTTCTCGCGGCGATGTGCAGCTCGTACGCCGGGTTTTATCACATCTCGGCCTATGTATCGGAAGCGAAACGCTGGGGGATCAAGGTGCGGCTGCCCTCGGTGAATGATTCGCGGCTCGAATATACCAGTGAAGCGGCGGAACAGGCGCCGGTTCCCATTCCAAAAAGCGGGCCGGACGCCGGTGCCGCGGAATCCCCGCGCGCGCTTCGCGTGGGGCTGATGCAGGTGAAGGGCCTGCGCGCGGAAACGATCCAGGCGATTCTTCGCCAGCGGGAAGAGCGTGGAGCGTTTCGCTCGCTGGAAGATTTTTTGCGCCGCGTGCCTGTCGAGCGCGATGAGATTGAATCGCTCATCAAGTGCGGCGCGCTCGATGATTTCGGCGAAACGCGCCCGACGCTGCTGTGGCGGCTGAATTTATCGGGCGCGACGCGCAAGAACCAGCCGGCGCCGGGCGCTTCGCTCTTCCCCGAAACCCAGGCGCGCGAAACGATTATTCACGCGCCATTGCCCTATGCGAATTATACGCGCGAGCAGCGGCTCGCTTACGAGCAGGAGATTCTGGAAATTTGCGTCAGCGGCCACGCCCTGGACCTGGCCGAGCGGAACGGAGAAATCTGGAGCACGGAACTGGAGGCGCATCGCGGCCGGCGCGTGCAATTGCTGGGCTGGGCCATCACCTTTCGCCACGTGGGAACAAAAGACTATCGCAACATGATGTTCGTCACACTCGAAGACCAGCGGGGAATTTATGAAGCGGTTCTCTTCCCCGAAGCCTACGCGCGTTATGGAGGGCTGGTGTTTGAAACGCGGATGCTGCGCGTCACCGGACGCGTGGAGCAGGATGGGCAGATCAATTGCGACAAGTTGGAAGCGGTAAGGAAAACTTAGTTGGCGAAGATGCGTGAACACATAAAAAGGCCTGACAGGGGCAACTACCCATGATTCACACGCAGCCGCAGCAAAACGTGCCGGAGCCGGCGGAAGGCAAGCCAGTCGCTTCCGCCGAGGAATGGTTGGGCCAAAATGCGAGCGGACGGCAAAGGCTGTGGGAGCGGCTGAACCCGCGGCATCGAAAAATGCTGCGAATGCTGGGGCGCGCGCTGGTCCTGCGGCAGCGAAAGGGGCACGTGCCGGAAGGCGCGTGGGCGAAACTGGCGGCGGCGCTCGATGAACTCGAGCGATTGGCGCGGCGCATCGAACAATTGCTGGCGGCGCTGGCAAGTCGGACACCGCCGCCGGGGGAATAATTGCGGCGTTGATGCGGGCTTTGTCATACTTTTAGGCATGAAGCGGCTTCCCTTGCTTGCGTTAGCGTTTGCCTTCGTGGTCTGCGGCACGCGCGCGGACGAACTGCGTTTGAAGGACGGAACGAAGGTCGTAGGCACCATCGTCGGATTCGAAGACAATTCATTCAAGGTGCAGACCAGCTATGGATTCGCGCTGGTCCGCAGAGATCAAGTGGTTTCCATCACCGCGATTGCACCAGACAAAAAGCCCGCGGCCGAAAAGAAACCTGCGAGCACGGATCCAGCAACTACGGCTACAACAGAACCGCCTCCGGCAACTGCTCCCGCGGCGCCTGGGTCATCGTTTCCGTCAGCTACCAGAGAGACGCCAAAGACTCCGATGAAGGCCGCTGAAAAAACACCGCCGGCGACAGGCGCAAATGCTAAAGAATCGAATCGCCCAGTCGCAAAAGCTGTCCCCCCGGCAAAGCCTGCCGCAGCGCCAACAAAAGAAGTTGTTGCGACGCCTGTGAAGACGCCAACGGCTGTAGGTGCAAACGGGGCCAATCCTGTCAGTGCATCAAACGCTTCGAGCACACCAGCAGCTTCAGCCGCAACGCCGGCGCCCGCGCCTGAAACGCCGAAGCCAGTCGCCGAAGCGCCGATGCGGGAAGAGGTGAACGGGAATGCCTATGCGAATTTGACCTACGGATTCCGGATGTACAAGCCGCCGGATTGGGAAGTGATCGCGGGCGCGCGCAAGATGCTGCCCGGCGCGATCACCGCGATGGGAACGAATGACGAAAATACTTACCTGGTAATCGGCCAGGAGCCGGCCGGGAAATCGCTGGCCGCGCAAATGATTTCCACCGAGCAGCGGCTGCGCGAAGTGATGGAGAACTACCGCCCCACC
>JBGPTK010000110.1:0-11430 GCA_041490605.1 Terriglobia bacterium
AGACCGCCAGTTTTCTCCCTTCCAGGGCGGCACGAACGTTTACCACTATCTGGATACGCTCAACTGGGTGCACGGCCAGCACACGCTTGCCTTCGGATTTGAGTTTCGCGCCATGCAGGAAAATACGCTCGGCGACAACGCGTTCGCGGGCACATTCACATTTAACCGGCTGTTCACGGCGGCTTTCACTGCGGCGGGTGTATTGGATCCAACCTCGGCGTCAGGCAATGCGGTCGCAAGTTTCCTGCTGGGAGTGCCGGCCTCGGGCGGGCGAAACGATGAAGTAGGGGGAGCCATCCGCGGACGGCGCTGGAAAGAATACCGTGAATTTGTCGCGGACACCTGGGCGGTGAATCAACACCTGTCTCTCGACCTGGGCCTGGCTTATGCCTACACCTCTCCAATCTCTGAAGCCGCGAACCGTTTCGCAAACCTGGATTTCTTCACCGGCCAGATTTTCGTCGCGGGACAGGGAGCCAGCGGCACAGTGGGCGTAAAGCCAGACAGGAGCAACGTGGAACCGCGCTTCGGATTCGCTTGGAGCCCGTGGAGCACAAAGAACACAGTGATCCGCGGCGGCTATGGCATCTACCACGATGTCGGCGCCACCGGGGGCACCACTGGGATGTATCAGAATCCGCCCTATGCGGCCGCGTATGCCTTCACGAGCAACAGCATTGCCGCAGTTCGAACGCTCGCTACCGGTTTTCCTCCGAACAGTCAGCCGCAGAATCCGGCAACCTACGCCGGGGTCTGGCACGTGATCGATACGAACTTCCAGCAGGGACTGGTTCAGCAATGGAATTTGAATGTCCAGCATTCCTTCCCGGGCAGCCTCCTGGTTACGGCTGCTTACACGGGAACCCATGGCACGCGGTTGAGCCGGAAAAACATCGATCTAAACTCGGCTCCGCCCAATGCGGTGGGCAACGATCCTGCCGCGCTGCGAAAGTATCCCCAGTTCAATCAGATTCAAGACACTCTGAGCGATGGCAATCTAACCTATGAATCCTTGCAGATCAAAGCAGAACGGCGCGCGGCCAAGGGACTCTATCTCCTGGCCGGCTACACGTACAGCAAGGCGCAGTCAAACGGATTGCGCCAGGAAATCACCGGCGACCCCGGCATCAATTATTTCCCATTCATCCCTGCCGGAAATTCGGACCGTGGTCTTGCTTCCACCGATCTGCGGAACAACTTTACGTTCAGTTATCTCTACGATCTGCCTTTCGGGCACGGACGGAGATTCTTGAGCAACCTGCATGGTGTGGGACAGGCGATCCTCGGCGACTGGGAGTTCAATGGCATCACCGTGGCCCACTCCGGCTTCGGCCTGGGTTTCAGCATGGGCACGAGCGCGTCGGGCACATCTTTTGGCAACCGGCCGAACATTGTTTCGGGCTGCGATCCAAACTTGAGCAGTCCATCGACGAAAGCCTGGTTCAACGCGGCGTGCTTCTCCGCGCCGGCCGCTGGCGTGCTGGGCAATGCGCCGCGAACCATGCTCTACGGACCGGGGCAAGTGAACTTCGACATGGCCTTCTCCAAGAACTTCGTGGTCACCGAGAAGCTGCGCGCGCAGTTCCGCTCGGAGTTCTTCAACATTTTCAATCACTCACAGTTCGCGACTCCGGCGACCGGGTTCGGCCTGGGCACCTTTGGGACGATCACATCCACAGTCAACCCATCGCGGCAGATTCAGTTCGCGCTGAAGTTTCTGTTCTAGCTCCCGCTGGGCGGGGAAGGCCGGCACACGGCCTTCCCCAGTCCAAACACAAGATCATGGTTGACCGGTGCGAATTCATTCGTAGGGCGCAGTTTGTTTGCTAAATCACGGCCGCGAGTGCAACTGCCCGGACGCACGAGGGCTTGCCACCGGCCAAGACAATGAGGTTTTGCATGAAGATCCGGCGCTTGCTTATCCCCGTCATCAGCGCACTGCTGCTGGTTCCGAGCGGTTGGAGCCAGGGAAAAAAGAGGATGATCATTTTTGACCAGGACGCGGGCGGCCCCGGCGGCACCGACATGCTGTCGCTCCTCGTGCTGCTCCAGGCGCCCGACGTCAACGTACTGGGAGTCACGGTGGTGACCGGAGACGCCTGGCGCGATGAAGAAGTGGCTCACGCGCTCCGGTTGCTCGAATTGGTGGGCCGCTCAGATATTCCGGTTGCGCCCGGCGCCGTTTTCCCGCTCGTTCGAACCAAAGAAGGGACCGAACTGTGGGAGCAAGCCAACGGAAAGATTACCTACCATGGCGCGTGGACGCAGCGGCCAACGAGCCACGGCCCGTATGAAGTTCCTCCCCTCAAAGAAGGGAATCCCACCACCAAGCCGATCAACGAAGACGCCGCACATTTTCTGGTCCGCACGGTCCGCCAATACCCGCATCAAGTGACGATTTACGCCGGCGGGCCAATGACCAATCTGGCTCTGGCGCTGAGCCTGGACCCGCAGTTCGCGGAATTGACCAGCGGCCTGGTCCTTATGGGAGGCAGCATCAATCCTCGAACCGAAAATCCGGAGTTTGCCACCAATCCGCGGCACGAGTTCAACCTGTGGTTCGATCCGGAAGCTTCGCATATCGTCCTGCGCGCCCACTGGCCCAGCATCGCGGTGACGACCGTCGATGTCTCCATCGAGACCCAGTTGACCCCGGAGATGTTTGACCAAATCTCCAAGGTCCAGACGCCGGCCGCGCAGTACATCGCGAAATACGCGCATGCGGGACGCGGCTATTTGTGGGACGAACTCGCGGCCGCAGCCTGGCTCGATCCGAGTATTATCACCAATGTCCGCAAAGTTTATATGGACATCAATCTGGACCGGGGAGCCGGCTATGGCGATGTCCTGATCTGGTCGGAAAAAGTAAAGCCCGCATTGGACGTGCAAATGGTTACCGCGCAGATGGATGTTGATATGAAGCGGTTCGGCGAACAGTTTGTGAAATTGATGACCTCGCCCACTCCGGGGGCAAAGGACCCCCTGATGTTGAAGGAAGCGGCAACGGCAAAGCCACCGGGGAATTAGAATGGCGCCAATCGAATCCAGCAAAACCCAAGAAATTCAAAGCAGCAGGCTGTGGCACACAACATGCCTCACAGCGGAGGAACGATCCTGGCGAAGATCGTGGTGGTTGGCAGCTTGAATATGGATGTGGTGGCCTTCGCAGCGCGCATCCCCGTGGCTGGCGAAACCATTATTGGCCATACTTCCTTCACGGCGCCAGGCGGGAAAGGCGCAAATCAGGCCTATGCTTGCGCTCGCCTGGGAGGCAGCACAGCCATGCTCGGCCGCGTGGGAGAGGATGAATTCGGCCGGCGTCTGCGCGAGAACCTGCAGCAAGTTGGATGCGACATCAGCGGCATCGGCACCGTCCAAGGATCGAGCGGCGTGGCATTAATTTTCGTCGCTGATACCGGCCAGAATTCCATCATCGTTGTTCCCGGAGCCAACGCCAAGTTTCTTGCCGGGGACATCGCCGCCAGCTCGCACTCATTTCACGGTTCCCAGATCGTGCTTCTGCAGCTTGAGACCCCCATCGAAACAGTCTCCGCAGCGGCGCAGGCCGCGAAGAAGGCGAACGCCAGAGTGATTCTGGATCCAGCCCCTGCCGATCCAAGGTGTGTCTCGCTACTTCCTTTTGTGGATATACTCACTCCCAATGAGACGGAAGCCGCGATCTTGGCCGGGGCGCCGCCTTCACGCCTCGATCCAACCCAGGCCGTGGCCGTCGCCCGTAAGCTCCAAAGTCAAGGCGCCGGCATCATCATAGTGAAGCTGGGCGATCAAGGCTGTGTGCTGATTGAGGGGAAAGAAGCGCTGTTGTCGCCCGCGCCGAAAGTGAATGCCGTGGACACCACCGCCGCGGGAGACGTCTTCAATGCCGCACTGGCTGTGGCGCTCAGTGAGGGAATGAATCTGCCGGATGCCTGCGGCTTCGCCAATTGTGCTGCCGCGCTTTCCGTCACCCGGGCTGGCGCACAAAGCGCGGTTCCCACTCGGCTCGAAGTGGAAGCATTTGCTCGCGGCGCCTCGCTGGCCGATCCGGTGCCTGTGTCTGGCTGACAAGGGAGGCCGCCGGATAGCTGCTCAGAAAGCACTTACCCCTTGCACGGTTGTGGAAAGCATGACTCCTGGGGCCTCGGCCTGCGTCCGAGCGGGGCGCTTTTCTGCCCCACTTCAGAAATTCCATTGAAACTCTTTGCCCACCGAATCGTCTGAATTCTAAAGGCTCGAAATTATTTCGAGTACTCCGCACATAGTTAGGAGGAGCACATGAATTATTGCAACATGAGAAATTTGCCGCCGGGGAAGCCGGCGAAGCGTATCTGGAATTACTTGCGATCCGTGGCGCGCAGCTCGGGAAGCGCACAAATCGTCCTGGCGGTTTTGGTTTTCTCGGCGGGTGCCGCGATGGGGGCGCCGAAGGTGAACCCTGCGCGCGCATCGGCGATCAAGATCGCCACTCAAATTCAACGGGCCGACTATGAAGGCGACCGCGCGGGGCTGCAGCGCCTCTACGCGGAGTTGACACCTTATGTGGACGACAAAGAGCTTGCCTCGCGGGTTCGCTATTGGCGCGGGTTTGCGCTGTGGCGCAAGGCGTTGAACGGATTTAACGATGCCGTTGATCCGCAAGAATTAGAGCAGGAATTGAAACAAGCGGCGGACGAATTCGACAAGTCGGCCGCCTTGGACCCCGGGTTTGTGGATGCGAAAATTGGGGCAGTCTCCTGCCTGAGCAATCTGATGTTCTTGAACCAGAAAAACCCTGACCGCATTCAGGAATTGTTGGCGAGGGTGGCGCCATTGACTAAAGAAGCCCAGGCGGCAGCACCCGATAATCCGCGGCTGCTCTGGGTGCTCGGCGCAAATCGTTGGTATATTCCCCCGGAGCGTGGAGGCGGCCAAGACAAAGCGATCGAAACGTACGAGAAGGGCCTGGAATCGGCACGCAAGCAAAAAGGCACAGCGAGCGATCCACTCGAGCCATCCTGGGGAGAGCCAGAGTTGCTGATGAATCTCGCCTGGGCAAACTTGCATAAAACCGCGCCGGAGGTGGATAAGGCCGAGCAGTACGCTCGATCAGCGCTGGAGCTGGTCCCCTACTGGCACTACGTGCGGGACATTCTGATGGCGCAGATCCGCGATGCCACGGCAAAACAGAACTGACAGTAGCGGAGTCATCCTCGCTGGCAATTGAATTGCAACCAGCCTTACAGTGAGAAAGGCCTTGCCCTCTCGATGACTTCGACTATCCGAATCCATGAAACCGATATTGGCACCGGTGCGTTTTGCATGCCGCGAGAAAACGTTCGCGTCGCTCCATCACTTGCCCACGGTCAAGAGTGCCCGGATGCCATTCAGTGCTTCCAAGACCTCTGGAATACTCGATGGACGAAATACAGCACGCCGATGAGGAGCAATACGACGATAAGATAATCTTCGGAAGCCATGATATCCTCCCGCGATTGCACCCTACGTCCACAATGATAATAGCAATCGGCCACACATAAATATGTGATGTCCGCGACTGCTAGCAGTGACCTTGATCACAATCGCTGATTTCTTGCGCACACGGATTGTCTCAATATTTAGATGAGGTCTCGTTCCCGATGGCTCAAGAGCCGGGCACTATAACGACTCTGCAAGAGCATCACCAACGTGGTTGTTGATCGAAACGGCTCTATATCCCCAAGCGTGCTAGGGAACCGCAGGGCTCAGAGAGATTCCAGTTTTTCATTCCTGTTCATAGCGCCAGGCGCAGCCAACCTGACTTCAGCTTGCCGAAATCGTTTGTGATCATGGTCACGCGGATGTGTGACCCGCTTCACTGCAAGCGCCTTGATGAGAAGCTGAAAGTTAGGCTGGAAGCGAGGAAAACCAAGATGCTGGTGAAGGAACTGATGTCCAAGGGAATCATCTGCTGCACGCCGTGGGACACCGC
Organism: Terriglobia bacterium; assembly: GCA_041490605.1. Lineage (GTDB taxonomy): Bacteria > Acidobacteriota > Terriglobia > Acidiferrales > UBA7541 > JBGPTK01. Next base: position 5,948 of record JBGPTK010000110.1, read on the forward strand.
ACGAACGGCCGCGAATCTCATGAAGACACACGGAGTTGGAGCTATTCCTGTTGTTTCGGATTCGAAGGATCCGCTTCTGGAAGGGATTGTGACCGACCGTGATTTATGTTGTAGCGTCGTCGCCGGGGGGAAGCCCGGTGACGCTGTCCAGATCGCAGAAGTGATGACCCGCGTGCCCGTCAGTTGCGAGCCTGAGGACGGTTTGGAATTCTGCGAAGAGTTGATGCAGGAAAATCAAATTCGCAGACTTCCCGTTGTGGACCAAAGAGGGCGCTGCGTCGGCATTGTGGCGCAAGCCGATATAGCGCTTCACGCCTCCGCAGCGCAAGTTGCAAAGACTCTCGCGGAGATTTCCAAGCCTCTGAAACGCAGGCAGGCAATGGATTTCGAAAAAGATTATTTCTACTGCGGGCAAACGCACGAGCTGGACGAAATCTCGCTGTTGAATCGGCGTCGAGAAATGCACAAGAACGAATGAGGCATTCATATGATCTTCACCAATCGAACGGAAGCCGGCCGCAGGCTGGCATCGCGTTTGAAAAAATACGCGAACCGCGATGATGTGATTGTGCTGGGAATCCCGCGCGGTGGCGCTCCCGTTGCTTTCGAAGTAGCCACAGCCCTGAGGGCGCCCTTGGACGTATTTGTGTTGCGCAAACTTGGTATTCCAGGCCATGAGGAGTTGGCTTTCGGAGCCATCGGAAGCGGGGGCGTCCGGTTTCTTGACATGGACACAGTGGAAGGGCTGGGAATATCCGGCCAGGATATTGAGCTGGTTACCAGGATGGAAAGAAGAGAATTGGAACGCCGCGAACGGGCCTATCGGGGCGGACGACCGCCGCTCGACGTGAAAGGGCTGACCGCCATACTGGTGGACGACGGAATCGCCACGGGCTCCAGCATGCGGGCCGGCGTTCGGGCACTGCGGCAATTGAAGCCCGCGAGCATTGTGATTGCGACCCCCGTGGCTCCCTCTTCAACCTGCAATCTCCTTAGACGCGAAGTCGATGAACTGGTGTGCCTGGAAACACCGGAGCCCTTTAACGGAGTTGGACGGTTCTATTTCGATTTCTCGCAAGTGTCAGACGAAGAGGTAAATGAACTGTTGGATCGTGCTTCGCGGGAGCGTGGCTGGCAGGAGCACCACGAAACGGAGACCGCGCCCAGAGGCTTAGGCTAATGATTCCCGGCCGAATTTCCGAACGGGACGGCATTGAGACCGAGGTTTCTATTGCCGCCGGCACAACCATGCTGCAAGGCACTCTGCGTTTCCCCGTAAACCCTGGTGGAATCGTTCTTTTTGCTCATGGAAGCGGCAGCAGCCGCCATAGTCCACGAAATCGATACGTTGCACAGGTGCTCCATTCCCAAGGAATAGCGACTTTGCTGTTCGATCTTCTGACGCGCGAAGAAGAGACGATTGACCGTCTCACGGGCCAGCTTCGTTTTGATATCAACTTACTTGCGGAACGATTGGTGAGCGCGACCCGCTGGGTCATGGGACGGCCGGACCTGCAGGCGTTCCAGATAGGTTATTTCGGAGCCAGCACGGGGGCAGGTGCGGCACTGGTAGCGGCTGCCAAGCTTCCCGATGCAGTCGCTGCGGTTGTATCTCGGGGAGGCAGACCAGACCTGGCGGGAGAAGCCCTCGGGTCCGTGCGAGCTGCGACTCTGTTGATCGCCGGTGGAAATGACGAGCCGGTGATTACGATGAACCGTCAAGCCCTGGCGAAGCTCCGCTGTCCCGAGAAGAAATTGATAATCGTCCCGGGAGCAACGCATCTTTTCGAAGAACCGGGAACTTTGGAGGAAGTGGCGCGCATCGCCGCGGAGTGGTTCACCCGCCACCTGGGAACCGGCGGCCGAACTCGAGTGTCCGCAAGCAGCGAACGCTTGGCAGGGAGTAAAAATGCCCGCTAAACGCGAACACGAAATTGTAAACGCAATTCGCCAATCGGCTCACGTGCTGACGGGAGAAACGACGGATTTTGATCCCCTACTGAAGATGATCGGCGACTCTCGCTTCGTTCTGATCGGAGAAGCCACGCACGGAACCCACGAATTCTATCGTTTGCGCGCGCAGATGACCAAGCGCTTGATCGTGGAAAAAGGGTTCGACGCGGTTGCTGTGGAAGCCGATTGGCCGGACGCCTATCGCATAAACCAATTTGTGCGCCTGGAGGGTGAGGACGAAGACGCCATCGATGCGCTTGCGGGCTTCCAGAGATTCCCCACGTGGATGTGGCGCAACGCGGACGTGCTCGATTTCATTGGTTGGCTGCGAAATCACAATGAGCATCATCCGAAGCGCGCGGGCTTTTATGGATTGGACCTTTATAGCTTGCATGCTTCCATCCGCGCGGTATTGGATTTCCTGGATAAAGTTGATCCCGAAGCTGCACGCCGCGCGCGTTATCGTTACGCGTGCTTCGAAAACTTCGGCGAAGACACGCAAGCTTACGGATATGCCGCCAGCGCCGGCCTGAGCAAAAGTTGCGAGGATGAAGCCATCAGCCAGTGGATGGAAATGCGCCGGCGCGCCGCGGATCTGGTGAAGCGCGATGGCCGGGTAAAGCCGGATGAATTTTTCTTCGCCGAACAGAATGCCCGCCTGGTGAAGAATGCCGAGGAGTATTACCGTTCGATGTTTCGAGAACGAGTATCCTCCTGGAATCTGCGTGACCGCCACATGGCCGAGACCTTGCACGAACTGGCGCACCACCTGGGAAGCAAGGCCAAGGTTGTCATCTGGGCGCACAATTCTCATCTTGGTGATGCGCGCGCCACCGAAATGGGAGGACAAGGCGAACTGAATCTAGGGCAACTGGTACGCGAGCGGTATGGCAAAGAAGCGGTACTCGTTGGATTCAGCACTTACCAGGGTACGGTGACTGCTGCGTCCGAGTGGGATGGTCCGGCCGAACGCAAACATGTCCGGCCCGCGCTGCCTGAAAGCTATGAATCGCTTTTTCATAAGACCGGCATTCCCAATTTTCTGCTTCTACTGGAAGAGAGCGGAGAAGCGGCGTCACTCTTGCGGGAACCACGCCTGGAGCGGGCAATTGGCGTGATTTATCTGCCGCGATCGGAGCGTGCGAGTCATTACTTCCATGCCCGGCTTCCGGATCAATTCGATGCGATTCTGCACTTTGATGAGACCCGTGCGGTCGAGCCTTTGGAGCACGCGGCGGAGTGGGAGACCGGCGAGGTTCCCGAGACTTACCCCTCAACGTTCTAGAAATTGTGGCGGGTAAGCTACACCTTCTCACGATTGGCGGCCATCGAACGATTTGGCATATGGATGCTCGATCGAACCGGCCGGCTTTGGACTTCAGGTCTTCTCTATTTGCACGGCGGTTCGCTTGTATTCGGGGGCGCTTACATATCCATCGCGTTCGGGGCTGGTAATAAAATTCAGGAAGATCTCCGGCGTGTGGAAAGTGGCAAAGAGTTCTCCAGGCTTTACAGCCCGGCTGATTTTGACGGGCAAATTTGCCGAGCCGTGACGGCTCCGGATGCGAACTCGCTCCCCATCTCGAAGTTGCAGTCGTTCCGCGTCGGCCGGCGAAATGTCGAGACAATCCTGGGGGCGCAACTCAGCGTTCTTCGTCCGGATGGTCATGGTGCCCGCGTTGAACTGGTAAAGCGTTCTGCCCGTTATCAGCAGATAGGGATAGTCTTTCGTGATGGTTTCCGTGGATGGCCGGTACTCAATGCGCCGGAGTTCAGCCCGTTTGTCCACGCGAGGTTTTTCAGTGAGGAGGATCTTCGTTCCTGGGTGATCCTCGGAGATGCATGGCCATTGCAAGCCATCGCGCTGGATGCGCGGGTACGTGATGCCACTGGCAGCTTTCCACACAGATCGGATCTCGTTCCAGATTTCTTCCGGAGAGCCATACGTAAAGAACTCCCCTTTCCCCATGGCCCCCGCGAGGCGGCAAATGATCTCCCAATCGGATTTCGATTCGCCTCGAGGCTCGATGACTTTTCGAACCCGTTGAATCCGCCGTTCCGCGTTCATGAAGGTTCCATCTTTTTCAAACGAAGAACAGGCTGGCAAGAACACTGTCCCGAACTTTTTTGCCGTCTCATTCAAAAACATATCCTGGACGACGATGAATTCCATGGATCGCAGCGCCTGCTCGGTAGCAGAAGCATTCGGATTCGTCAGCAGGATGTCGTAGCCAATTGCCCATAGTCCCTTGAACGCTCCGTCCAATGAGGCGTCCATCATGCCCATGAGGTTCAGGCCCTTTGCGGTGGGCAGAGGTTGCCGCCAGATATTCTCAAAGATGTTTCTCCCATCGTTCAGCGAAATCGCGCCGGTCAAACTATCCGGGTCACATCCCATCTGCGCCGCGCCCTGGACATTGTTCTGGCCCCTGAGAGGATTGATTCCGGCGCCTGGCCGGCCCAGATTCCCGGTGAGCAATGCAAGATTCACCAGACACATCACGCCTTCCGTCCCCTGGGTGTGCTCGGTCAGTCCCAATCCGTGAAAACTCATCGCCGGCTTTTCGGCCGCGTATAACCGGGCAGCTTCGCGAATCTTCCGGGCTTCGACTCCGCAGAGTGCGGCGACGCTTTCGGGCGGCCAGGATTTGATGAATTCCTGGAACTCCCGCCATCCGCTGCAGCGCTCTTTCAAGAAGGATTCGTCATGGAGTTTTTCCTGCACAATGGCGTGAGCGATGGCATTCAACAGAGGCACATTGGTTCCGGGCCGTGGAGAGAGGTGCACGTCCGCGTAATTCGCGAGCTCGATTTGACGTGGATCGATCACGATCAACCGGGCTCCGCGCAGCACAGCTTGTTTGATCCTTGCGCCGACGATGGGATGATTCTCGGTGGGATTTGCGCCACAGATCAGGATTGTCCGCGCGAGCTCAATGTCATCGAACGAGTTGGTGGCCGCTCCGGTACCCAGCATGAGTTTCAGCGCGGCGGCGGAAGGCGCGTGGCACACGCGCGCACAGCAATCGACGTTGTTCGTCCCCAGAACGATCCGGGCAAACTTCTGGGCCAGGTAGTTTTCTTCATTGGTGGCTCGCGCCGAACCCAGCACGCCCACACTGCCCGGGCCGCCGCGTTCCAGAATGCGCCGGAGCCCTTCGGCCGTGAAGGTAATTGCTTCGTCCCAGGTGACGGGGCTCCAATCGCCGTTTTTTCGGATCATGGGGTGAGTCACGCGGTCGCCGGCGTAGACGTACTCAAATGCGTACCGTCCTTTCACGCACAGGTGGCCCCGGCTCACCGGAGCTTCCAGCGCCGGCTTGATCGCAACAATCCGGTCTTCTCTTGCGCCAACTTCCATCTCGCACCCCGTCCCGCAATAGGCGCAGGTCGTCTTGGTCCATCGTTCGGGCGCGCCCATCGACAACACGGACTTATCCTCCAGCGCTCCGGTGGGGCAGGTGTCCACGCAGGCGCCGCAACTCACGCAGGAACTCTCCCGCAGAGTGGTTTCCGAATCAGGCCGGATG
>JBGPTK010000111.1:0-11289 GCA_041490605.1 Terriglobia bacterium
ACGGCATCGACGGGGCCGGGCACATCAATATATTTGGAAACATCCTGATGGGTATAACGGAAGCGCGGATGCTTCATCAGATGGCTGATGTTGGATTCCGAACCAGTGACGAAATTATCGAGGCAGACCACTTCCCACTGGCGTTCCATCAAGTAGTCGCACAGATGCGATCCCAGAAACCCGGCTCCGCCCGTAACCACTGCGCGCATGAATCCTCCTCCTCAAGAGCCAATGGCAATTGTATAGACGGCCCCGGGAATCACAAAGCTCCCCGCAACCGCAAGTTGTGAAGATGGAAAGCCCGGCGGCAGGACGGGGGAAACGAGAGAGCAGAGCTGACTTCCCAAACGCGAAAATTCCCGCCGCCTAGCCTCGCTTTTGCTTCAAGCGCGGCGGATCGTCCCCGGTGGAAACGGTGGATGGCGCCGGCTTTGGACGGTTATTCTGGGCATCAATTTGCGCCAGCGTCATCTGGCCGGCCGTGATTTGCCGGTTGCTGTAAATCGCCCGGCCGCCCACTTCCGTCAGCAGATAAGTTGTATTCCGCGGCAGCCTGACGAGCGCTTCATTCTGCTCTTGCGGTGGAACGATCAGAAAAACTCGTTCTGGCCCATTCCACAAAGAGGGGAAGGAATGATCATCGAGGAAAATTTTCGGAGCGTCTGGATAATAAGAGCCGAATTCAAGGCCATTATAACGGCCGTTGTAAATCAAAAGCTGCCGTCCAGTATAGAACGCCACGCTGCTGGCATTATCAAACTCACCGTATAAAACCAGATGATCGCTGGGTTGGACGTACTTTTGAAATTCTTTCACCAGCGGTTCCGATGAAAGATGCGGCTCGAATACCCCCAGCGACCAGTTCGCGCAGAAGACGAATCCAGCCACCGTCAGCGCCATCGCCATGGTTGCGCCCAGTGCCTGCTGGCGCCGGCGCAGCAGCCATGCGGTTCCCAGGCCGGCCAGCAACAGCAGCATGGCCGTCAATGCCTGATGGCGCAGATTGGCAAAAGACTGCGGAGTCAAATCGAAGAAGTGAGCCATGGCGACGCGGTAAAAGCTTTCTGGGTTCCTCTGCAGCAGGTTGGTGATGTCGTCCGTCGAGTGAATGCTTCGCGAGATCCACAGCAGTCCGCCCAGCGCGGCCGCGATCAGGAGCCCAACCATCGCCACGCCGGCCTGTAAGCGCGGCAGCCACACGGCTCGCTTTTCCTCGGCGCGCGCAAGCCCAAGCCCCAGCAGGAGCGCGAATGCAGGCCAGGCGCTGAAGCTGTAGTATTCCATCCGGCTCTTCGTCCAACTGAAGAAGAGCAGCGTGAAGCCGGCCCAAAGGAAGAGAAGCAGTCTAGCTTGTCCCGAAGCATCGAGGCCGCTCCGCCACGTCTTCAGCCGGGGAAATTCCCGCAGCGCATAGGGCAGGAACACGATCCACGGGAAAAACCAAATGACGTGGGCGCCCAGCCAGACCAGCAGCGGCACGGCTTCATAGTCGTGCGGGTAACGCATTCCCAGGGCTCGCAGCACCTGTTCATTCATGAAGTAGAACCAGAAGAAGCGCGGCGTGGTAAGGCCAGCGATCAGGTGCCAGGGCAGCGCGACAGCCAGGAAAATCAAAGCGCTTGAAAGAAGCGGCAATTCACGCAGCCGTTTCCACTGTCCCAGTGCCAGGATGAACAAGAACAAAATAGCGAGGGGGAAAACGAACCCGACAAGGGACCGCGTCAAAGCTCCCAGGCCCAGCAGAGCTGCCGCACCCCAATAGCCTACGCGCGGCGCGAGCGTCCCGGTCCAGGCGCGCAAGAACAGGTAGAACAAGGCCGTAAATTCGAGCGTGTAGATGGCCTCGGGGATCATGATGCGCGTGAAGAGGAAGGCGCCAGGCGCAGTGCACATCACCAACCCCGCGTAAAAGCCCGCCCGCTCGCCGAACCACGTGCGCCCGAACAGATAGATCATCATCACCAGCCCGATCATGGCCAGCGCGACGGGCAACCGCGTGGAAAAGGCGCTCACGCCAAATACTTTGTAGCTGGCGGCCACCAGCCAGTAATGCAGCGGCGGCTTCTCAAGGTAGCGGATACCGTTGATGTGCAGGACGGCCCAATTGCCGGTCTCAGCCATCTCGCGTGCGGCGACAGCGTGGCCCGCGTCAGTGCTATCGAGCAGCGCAGGCCAGGCCGCGGTCCCCAGGTAAATGCCCGCGGACAGGATTAGCAGCACGATGATGGAGGCTCTGCGGCTCATGTCAGAATCGTTAATTATCCCCTAAATGCTCACAAAGCGGAAGATGCGTGGTTCCTGCCCGGCAACCAATTGGGCCCAGGTTATTCGATGTGTTTGGTCGAAGTTAGGATCGCTCGGAGCGCAAGAATACTTGGACCCGTTTCAGCTCATCGACCAGATGGAGCAGAATTCACTCAGGAAACTTTAGCTCGACTTCACTGGGAATCTTGCGCGAAAGTATCGTGTGCTCACACAGATTCCAGGTCCCAACAGAGCCAGGGCCGGCCCCGGCAAAATGGTTCCAAGATACTCCGTGCTTGTTCTCTGGACCTTGCTGCCACTCCTGGGTGCAATGGGGGCAAGCGGCAAGACGGCAAATGCACCGCTTTCCTACCGGGAACTCGATGCCAGCTTTTCTGCGCCGCGCCAACTCGGGTTTCCGCCGTGGTCGGCCGGAGCCAAGCGATTCGGAAAACAATTTTTGGATGGCACAAAATTCCGCGAGGCCTTCGAAAAGCTATTACAGTCATCGAAGCCAGGTCCGCATGCGGAATGGATGCCATCGTGGCCGAGCCCCTATTTGCGCCCCTCGGCAGAGGGCGAGGCGAAAGCGCTGGTGTGGTCGTGAATGATGCGCCAACCTTCAGGGAATTTTCTGGCAATCAACGTGAAAATTCCGTCGGGACGATCTTTTTCGCGCTCCAGTTGCCAGCGTCCCAGAATGTAAGCTGAGCCGCAGGAGAGCATCGTGATTTCCAGGTCAGAAAAGGTCAGCTTGCCCATCGCCGCCTCGTCCGGATATGACTTGCGGTAGCGATCCAGCACCGCCTGCCAACCGCGAAGGATTCCGCTCGAGCCTACAAATTCTGTCTTGTCCGACTTCCAATAGCCCACCATGAAAGTCTCAATGTCTCCTCGATTCCATGCCTCTTGTTGAGACTGGAGCACCGCGTGGATCGCAGCTTGGTCCCCGCATGTTGGCGATGCTCCAGCGGGCTCGCTCTTCGCCACCGCGCCGGAACATTAGAACTGCGACCACCAGCACTACACAGAGGCTGGGCCGAGAATGCGTCTTGTTCCTCATATCCGTGGCACCTTCGCTTGTCAGCTATTTCGGTACGGTAAACGGGTGCTGTAGCGGCCGCAAATCACCCCGGGTATTGAGACCGGAGGGGCTAAATAGACAGTACCATTCTCCCATTGTCAGCCGCGTGGTCCAGAGGGAAACTAGTCTCTGCGATGGAGCCCATGATTCCCGTCCTCATACTCGCGCTCTCAGCCGTGGCCATGACCCAATTTGGCCTCTATTTGTGGCGGGCTGCCATCATCTCCATAGCCGCTGAGTCCTACTCGGGTGGCGGGTCCTACAGCGGTGGCGATGGAAAGCCCTCTAACCCTTTGCATAAACATGACTTCCATTCGCTTTCGGCGATTCACGATCTATGTCCAACATTTGAGCGGCCGAGCTATCATCTCCAACTTGTCCGCGCCTATTACCGGGCGGTCCAAGTGGTCGGCGATCTCTGCGAAGAGCGCATCTCCTCAATTGCCAACTGGGCGGCAATCGAATTGGACGTTTGCACGCGGTGTGCAGCCGTCCTGGTTGATCAGCGCCGGCGCAGCACCCAAGCATGCTTCGTTGAGGCCCGTTCTTTCTAGGGGCTACCCCTGAGCACCTCGCCTAACTCGTTCACTCTGCGGCAGTAATCAAATAGGACTAATCGAACAGTACTAGTTTCCCATTGTCCGGCGTGGACCCCAGAGCGATACTCAATACTGCGATGGAGCATATCACCCCGATCATCGTCCTGACGCTCTCCTTAGCGGCGTTGAGCCAGTTCGGTTTATACCTCTGGCGGGCGGCTATTATATCGGTTGCCGCTACCTCCCTGGCGGCCGATGATAGCTGCTCTATGCTAATGAAAAACAAGGACTTCCAGTCTCTCACTGCAATCCATGATATTTGCCCTCAATTTGGGCGCCCAGGCCTGCGGCTGCAATTCGTCCAGGTTTATTACCAAGCCGTCCAGGGGATTGCGAGCCTTTGCGAAATGCGCCTGCCAGCAGTAAGGGAATGGGCTGCGATTGAGATGAGTGTCTGCACCCGCGCTGCAGCCGTGCTGGTTGACCAGCGCATGCGCAGCACCCAAGCCTGCTTTGCCGAAGTCAGCTCGTTCTAATCCTCAAAATTCCAAGAGTCAGGCTCCCGCACCCAGGCGTCATTGTGGCGGCAAGATCGTGTGGTTTGCGAGCCGCTATTCCTTCTTAGTAGGCCCAGCGCATCAGAATTCCACCAGTGGTGTATCCAGCGCCCACGGAGACGATCAGCACCAAGTCACCTTTGCGCACTCGCTTCTGCTCCACCGCGTCGCGCAGGCACAGGGGAATGGTGGCGGCGGTAGTGTTCCCGAAGCGGTCGATATTGACCATGACTTTGGAATCATCTACTCCCAACCGCTCCTGCATCGCCCGGATGATGCGAAGATTCGCCTGGTGGGGGACAACCAGAGTGAGATCTCGAGTCGAAAATCCGTTGCGCTCGAGCAGTTGCGAGGAAACCTCGCACATGCGCCGCACCGCATATTTGAAAACCTGCTGGCCTTCCTGATGGACGTAGTGCATTCGTCGATCCACTGTCTCGCGCGTTGTGGGATGAAGCGAGCCGCCGCCAGGCATGGACAAAGAGCAGCCGCCGGAACCGTCCACATCGTGGGAGAAATCGATGATCCCTTCTTTATCCGACTCGGCAGGCTCCACCAGCACGGCGCCCGCTGCATCGCCGAACAGCACGCAGGTGGCGCGGTCTTTGAAATCAAGAATGGAACTCATCACATCGCCGCCGATCACCAGCACTTTCTTGTGCGCTCCGGAGCCGGCAAACTGCGCTCCCACTGTCAGCGCATAAACGAATCCGGAACATGCGGCGGAAAGGTCGAATCCCCAGGCTTTTTTGGCGCCCAGGCGGTCCTGCACCAGGCAGGCCGTGGCAGGGAACATCATGTCGGGCGTGACCGAGGCAACGATGATCAGTTCAATTTCTTCAGCAGAAATGTTTCGTTGAGCCAAAACCTGTTTCGCCGCTTCCGTCGCCAGATGCGAGGTTGCCGTGCCGGGATCGGCGTAATGCCGCTCGCGGATTCCAGTGCGTGTGCGAATCCACTCGTCGTTCGTCTCCACGATCTTTTCCAGATCGAAATTGGTGACTACCCGCGGCGGCGCGAAGCAAGCTACGCCGGTGATCTTGGCCGCAATTCGTTTCCCCATTTCGTCTCCTGACCATTGAACGGCGCGATTGTACGCAATTGCGAGCAGACGTGACAAGCGAAACAGCCGCGCAGTTCCATCCAATTCCTGCGGGAAGAACAATTTGCAATGCGATTGGTGTTGCTTATGTCCGGATCAAGCCCTCCTTCTGCCGGTCAAGCTTCGGCAACCAGTCTCCCGGAATCACGGAACGAGTTCTCTGGACAGCTCCCGATCGCTTGTGCCAAGATTCGCCTGGCAACATTTTTCGAGAACAATCCGCAACCCGCCACGGTCGCGAAGGAGCAGAGCCAATGTATTTCGACCAATTTTATCTCGCCTGCCTGGCGCACGCCTCGTACATGATCGGTTCCGAGGGAATCGCGGCTGTGGTAGACCCGCAACGCGACGTGGAAATTTATATAGAAGAAGCCAAGAAACAGGGTCTCCAGATCGCGCACATCATTGAGACGCACCTGCACGCGGATTTCGTCTCCGGCCATCGCGAGCTCGCGGCTCGCACCGGCGCCACGATTCACGTTGGCGAAAAGGCCGGCGCGCTCTACCCGCATCACGACGTGAAAGATGGCGACGAGGTCCGCTTCGGCCGGGTCGTTCTGCGTTTTCTCGAGACTCCCGGCCACACGCTAGAAAGCATTTGTATCGTGATCACGGATCTGGATCGTTCGCCGGAGCCTTACGCCGTACTGACCGGCGATACTCTTTTCATCGGCGACGTGGGCCGCCCCGATCTTTCGCCGGACCACACTCCTCAGCAGCTCGCGGGCCTGCTCTTCGACAGTCTCCATGAGAAGCTGCTTCGCCTGCCCGACGCTGTTGAGGTTTACCCGGCGCACGGCACCGGCTCGCTCTGCGGCCGCAACATCAGCCAGGAACGCTCCTCGACCATCGGGAAAGAACGCCAGACGAACTACGCATTGAAACCCATGAGCCGCGATGATTTCATCCACCTGCTGACCTCGGAACTTCCGCCACGCCCTGAATATTTCCTGCGCGATGCCGAAATCAATCGTGGCGGAGCCGCTCCGATCGACAACTTGGCTCCCCTGAAAGCGCTCACGCCCCAAGAACTTTTGCAAAGCCAGGCCGGCGGCGCGGCCGTGCTCGATACACGCCCGGCCACGCTCTTCGGCGCAGCGCACGTTCCCGGCGCCATCCACATCGCGCTCACCGGGCAATTCGCATCATGGGCCGGCATCGTGATTGGGCTCGACCAACCCATCGTGATCGTTGCTGAAGATCTGCAACAGGCGGAAGAATCACGCATTCGCCTGTCACGCGTGGGAATCGAGAAAGTGGCGGGTTATCTGCAGGGCGGCATGCTGGCGTGGGATCACGCCGGGTTGCCGCAAGAGCAAGTGCCGCAGATTTCCGTGCTCGATCTTTACCAGCAGATTTCGCAACACCCGGATTCCCTTCAAATTCTGGATGTGCGTAAAAAGCCGGAGTGGGAAAGCGGAAACATCCAGGGCGCCTTGCTGAAACCGCTCGATCACCTGCGTGCGATGCTGGCCGATCTCGATCCGCACAAACCCACCGCGGTTCACTGCAAGAGCGGTTATCGCAGCTCCCTAGCGACCAGCCTGCTCCAGCGCGCCGGCTTCACCAACGTGATGAACGTAACGGGTGGATTCGATGCCTGGCGGGCCCAAAGTCTTCCCATCGTAGATCCCGCCCAGCCGGCCGCCGGCTGATCTGAAGCGGGAGTTTCAGCCCCGGAAGCCGCGATTTCTTTCGCGATTACTTCTCATTCGATTCACCGCAAATCGGCTTAAATTTCCGGCGGCAGGATTTCGTACCGGTACGAAATTTCCGCGGTCTTCCGCAACATCGCCGCCACGGAACAATATTTCTCTTCGCTCAATTCGATGGCGTGGCGCACCGCGGCGTCATCCAGCTTTCCGCGCAGCCTGTAAACCAGCTCGATTTTCGTCCACACCCGCGGCGGCTGGGGAGCCCGCTTACCACTCACTTCCACTTCCAGCGCTTCGAGCTTCTGACGCTTCTTCGCCAGGATGCTCACCACATCCGTCGCGGTGCAGGCCCCCAGCGCCGCCAGCAGCATCTCCATCGGCCCTGGCGCCTGATTGTGTCCCCGGTCGGAATCCAGCGCGACGGCGTGACCGGAAGGCATCGCCGCCCGAAACTCCTCGCCTCCCATCCACTTCACGGTTGCTGTTTGCATTGCCACCCCCGCGCAAAAGGGTAGCCTTTCGGAAGGAAAAATCAAAGCCGCACAAAATGAATTCAATGGGGTAAAAAGACGAGAATGGCAGCTAAACGGAGGCGCTGGTGGGATCTTCCACCGGCACGTTGATCTCCACGATGGGCCGGGGCTGCTGGCGCAAGGTGTCGACGAAGACGCGCAACAACTGGGGATCGAACTGGTTCGCGGAGCAGCGTTCGAGTTCGACGAATGCATCATCCGCGGTCCGCGCCTTCTTATAGGTGCGGTCGGAAGTAATCGTGTCGAAAGCATCGGCGATGGCAATGATTCGCGCGCCGAATGGAATCTGGTCGCTGCTCAGCGCGTCCGGATATCCGGAGCCGTCGTAAAATTCATGATGGTGCAGCACCATCTGCTGGATGCGTTCGAGCGTGCGCAACGGCTCCAGGAGCTGCGCGCCCAGCCGCGTGTGATTCTTCATCGTTTCCCACTCGGTCGCATCGAGCGGTCCCGCCTTGTTCAAGATCGCTTCCGGAATTCCCACTTTGCCCACATCGTGCAGCAGTCCGGCCAGGCGCATCTCTTCCACTTCCGCCGGCCCCAGCCCCAGTGCCTGCGCCAGCATCAAGGCATATTGGGAGACTTTCTGCGAGTGTCCCTGGGTGTAGGGATCCTTGGCATCCACGGCGAGAGCCAGTGAGGTCACCGTATCCACCACCACCGAAGGTAATTGTTCTGTAGCCGTCAAGTCTTCCTGCTCCGCCAAAGAGCGCGTGAATTGTTCCAGGCGCTGCAGGATTTCCGCGAACGCCTCCGGGCCGGTGGTGAATTGCCGCTTTAATGTAACACCCAGGTAGGCTTCCAGCACGTCCCGTTTCCATTTCTTCGTCTCATCCGTATCGTTTTGTTCGGACGTGGAAACGGCATTGCCTCCTTGATGCTTCGAGAGATACATCGAGGAGTCCGCCACCTGAATCAGTTCCTGCGGCGTGGCTCCATGCACCGGGTAAGTGGCGATGCCGAAGCTGCCGGTAATGTTCTTATCGTGCAGCAGCGGATCGGAAGCGATGGAGCTTCGCAGTTTGCCGGCAAGCTGCCGCGCCTGATCCGCGTTGGTCTCCGGCATCAGAATTACAAATTCATCTCCCCCGTACCGGGCCACCACGTCGGAGCGCCGGCAACTGAGCTCCAGAAGGTGTGAGACGCGTTGCAGAACCACGTCCCCTTCGAGATGCCCGTAAAAATCATTCACGAATTTGAAGCGGTCCAGGTCCATCAGCACCAGTGAGAACGGCCGGCCGGCGCGCGTCGATCGTTTCCATTCTGCCGAGAGCGCTTCCATCAGGAATCGATGTGTTTTCACGCCTGTCAAACCGTCGGTGATGGCCTGCTCCTGCGCCTTCTGGAACGTCAATGCGTTGTGCAGGGCGCCCGCGAAGAGATCCGCGAGCGTCCGCAGCAGCAGAACCTCTTCGTCGGCAAAATCATACGGTTCCGAGCATTCCGCGTAGAGCACGGCTAGCAACTGGTCCGCGTAAATCACCGGCAGGGCGATCGCGGAAGCAGTTCCTGGCAGCACCGGCTGGGGCGAATTGGCGTTCACCTCGCGCACCATCACCATTTGCCCCGTGCGCGCCACCTGCCCCACCAATCCTTCTCCCAGTGCGATTCGCCGTCCCAATGCTTCGCGGCGGCGGCCAGCCTGGGCCTGAATCAAAAGCTCCTTGGTCGAGTAGTCGAGGACCGCGATGCCCACATCGTCATACGTCAAGCCATCTTCCAGTTCCTCGGCAATCTTCGAAAGCATTTCATCCGGATTGAGCGTCGTGATCGCGTGGCCGGAAAGGTTATTCAGCAGGGTCAGGTGCCGCGACTTCTTTTGCTCCTCGGCAAACAGCCGCGCGTTCTCAATGGCGATGCCCGCCTCGCCCGCCAGCACCAGCAGAAGTTCCAGATGCCCGCTGTCGAACAGGCGCTCCTGATGGCTGTAAACGGCCATCACGCCGATCGCCCGGTCATAAAGCACCAGCGGCACTCCGCAGAAGCAGCCGGTTTTCTGCAGCGGCTGGACGCCCATTTTCCGGACTTCCTCCACGAAGTTCTCGCGGATCAGCACCGGCTCGCGCGTGCGAATCATGTGTTCCGTCAGAAAGTTGCCCACCGGCCGCGAATGTTTCGGCTCGCGCACGCCGTCCACCACGTCCAATTCAAATCGAATTTCTTCGCCATGGTTTTCGTGAAAACCGATGTAGAAATTATCGACGTCAAACAGCCGCTTCATCTCCGTGTAAATCTTTTCGAACAGCACGTTGCTATCCAGCGTGGAGCTCAGCGCGCGGCCAATTTCGTTCAGGATATGTAATTCTTCGCTCCGCCGGGCTGTCTGCTGGATCAGGTAGCAATTCTCCACCGCCATCCCGATCTGGTGGCCCAACGCCATCAGCAATCTCAACTCCGCCGGCGTGAATCGCCGGGTGTCAGGCGTGCCCAGCAAGAGCACGCCGAACACGCGCTCCTTCGCCTGCAAGCTGATTCCCATCACCGTGCGCAGGCCTTGTGCGACCAGCAACTCCCGCACCCGCCGGAATTCGATTTCGCGATCGAGCGCCACCCAGGCCTGCTCGCGTGCCAGGTCGCGCAACACCACTAAGCCGCCCAGCCGCGCCACCAGGCTCACCATGTAATCGTCCAGGCTTCCTTGTTGGAGTGCCGCGCAGAACGAGTCGGAGAGCCCGGTCGCGACCAGCGACGTCGGCCCTTGCATATCGCCATAATGCAGGCACAGCGCCCCGGCCGGAATACGCACTACGTTCAGTACCCGGTCCAGCGCTTGGGACAGCATTTTCTGAATCTCGCCGCCCACAAAACTGGAAGTGGCGAGATTCAGATTGGAAAGCGCCAGCATGTTTCGTTCGACCCGGCGGCGCTCCTCCTCATAGACCGTCATTACCATCAACACGCCGGCGAAAAGTTGCGGCAATAACATCGGAAGCCGCAGGTCGGTGCGGTTGAGCCAGGCCAGGTGATTCTGATAGGTGGTCCCCAGCAGCAAAAGGCTCCAACCAAGGAATGCGACTCCCAGAAAGAGGTCGGGGCGTGAATCTTGTTCTTTGCCTTCGCGCCAGAAAAGGCTCGCGACACCAAACAGCACCATCGCAATGCCTACTCGAAGCGGGATCGCAAAGTACCCGAGATGGCTGGCCTCGGCCCAGATTGCCGCGGCCAACCCGGCAAGAGCTGCGCTACGAATCCATGCCGGCCGGCGCGAATAAAGTTGAACCGAACAGAGGAAAACCAACGCCGCCGCGGCCATCAGCCATTCGTTGATGGGTTCTTGCCAGGATGTGAGATTTTGCGAGGCATCGAACCCGCGGCCCAGCGACTGCAAGGCGGCCAGCACCCACGCTCCGGACCATGCCATTAAATATTTCTGGCGCTTTAATCCGTACATGTAGGCAAAAAACGCGCCCAGCAATGCCGCGCCGGCAGACATGACCAGCGCCACCATGTGTTGTCCGCTCAGCAACTAAACGCTCCGAAGAGAAATCGAGTCAGGCTGCATCGAGCATAGCAGAAATGAGTGATAGGAAACCTCAAGGCTCAAGGTGGAGTTTCTTCCGAATCAATGCTTCCCA
>JBGPTK010000112.1:0-11261 GCA_041490605.1 Terriglobia bacterium
CCTTTTCGGTGAGATCGCTAAACGTGCCGTCGTGATTATTGTGATAGAGCGCGCCGCGGCTCTTCTGGCCCTTTACCGCCATTTCGACGGTTGGCGCATTCGTGAAGTAGATGTCCAGCCAGCCGTCACGATCGTAGTCGAACAGGATCACGCCGCCACTCATGGACTCCACAATGTATTTCTTTGCCGGATCGGCCGTGTGCCGGAACGTAATTCCGGTTTTGGCAGTGATGTCCTCGAGCTGCGGGACCGGACGGCCGCTGCATTTCGTGGACTTGGCTCCGGGAGGCGGCGGGGATGGCTGCGGATGGCCTCCCTGCGCGTGCGCGAGGCCCGCCGCCAATAGCAGGAGCGTCAGCGGCTTCCGAACAAGTCTTGTCCAGGGTGGTCTGGTTAGTGGTCTGGTTAATGGATGTCTGCCCAAGGGGCTCCCGCTGATTTGAAAATCATGGATTTTGAATCGGAGGCGCAGTCGCGCGCTCACGTGATTTTTCCTTCAGCTCTTTGTAAATCTGGAGTTCACGGTCCGCATCCGCCGTCCGGGAATCCTTGCGGTAGGCGGCCTGCAATTGATAATGCACATAATCCGTTCCTGGGCTCGCACGCGCCGCCATTTCGAGGTGAGCGACCGCTTCTTTCACTTGTCCCCGGTCCAGCAGGATCTTTCCCAACTGATATTGGGCATTGGCGTAGTCCGGGTGCGCAGCCACTACCTGCTGGAACAGGTCCAGCGCCTCGTCCACCTTTGAGAGCTGCAGGAAGACGAAGCCGAGGTTGTATTTGGCGTCGGAATCCGTGGGTGTGAGCGCCAACTCCGCCTGAAATTCCCCAGCCGCCTCCGGCCAGTGCTCCCAACGAATGTAGGCCAGGCCGGAATAATAGTGTGCCTTCGGAAGCGATGCATTCGATTGCAAGGCTCTCTGGAGCACGGAGACGGCTTGTGCATAATCGCCGATCTCCGTCCACAGTTGCCCGGCCAGCAAAAAAGTATCGCCGGGTAGATTTCCCTTCTCATACTGTTCCAGAACTTCCGCGGCATTCTTCAGATCACCCGTGCGAGCCAGCGAGGCGGCCCAGGCATAGCCCACGGCGGAATCCTGCATGCCTCGCGGACCCAGCGGCGAGAAAGTCTTTGCCGCGTCTGAATATTTGTCCGTCGCAAAATAGGCCATCCCGAGCATGGCTCGGACCGGGGCATCCGCTGGATTCTCCTGCAAGGATTTCGAAAGCCCCCGGATGGCTTCCGGATAGTTGCCGGCCCGGAATGCACATTCTCCCAAATTCTTTGGCAGACCCGGGATGGTGGCATCCCAATGTTCCGCTTCCTGGTAGTGGCTCAGCGCCTCGACAAATTGGCCCCGGACGGCCTCCGAGGTGGCCAGGTCGTTAAAACTCACGCCCAAGATCGCGCGGAGGCGGTTTTCCTGTAAATCGGCTATGGAGCGCTGTTTCCCGGTGAGATCGGCGCGCGCCATCACGGACGCATCCACGCGTGCGAATGGATCAGTGCCGCCGGGAAGAAGCGGGGCCGCTTCACTTTCATGCTGAGGGTTGAGGGGCACAATGGCGGCTGCGGCGCCCGCACCGCCTGCCAGCGCCACTGACGCCACACTTTGCTGGCTTTGCTCCATGGTCTTGTTCTGCAGTTCGCGCGCTTTGGCAAGAAACACGTCCGCTTCCTCAGTGCGGCCGGAGTTGGTCAAAATGCGTCCCAGGTCCACATAGGCTCTGCGAATCTGGTAATTGGAGCGCGATTCGTCTGCACCCGTGAGGAGTACGGCTTTGCGCAGCATTTCCTCGGCGCGTTTCATGTCTCCTTGAGCATAGGCATTCAAGCCCATGTAGAGCCACGGCTCCGGCCAATTCGGGTTTACTTCGGAGGCGACCATTAAATACCGTTCGGCCTCGGCATACTGGCGCTCGCTGGAGGCGATGAAGCCGACCATGTAGTTGGCCAGGAAGTCGCGCGGATAGTATTCCACTTCCTTCAAGAGCTCGGCCCTGGCTTCGGGCGTGGGCTTCCATTCGTTCAGCGAGAGGCGCGCGAGGCCCAGAAAATAGTGAGCGTGAGGAGTGCGGGGGTCGAGCTGAATGGCGCGTTGCAATTCGCGGATCGAGGCCCGCATGTCTTCTGCGTCGCGATAGGCCCGGCCGAAAAGAACATGAAGGGAACCACTGTCGCCAGCCAGGTCAATCATCTTCTGGAAGACAACGGCCGCACGTTGTTTATCCTTAGCGTCTGTGGTGGCCAGCAGACAGATGCCCAGCGAATAGAGAGACTCGATATCGGGCTTTAGGCGAACGGCGTGAGACAGCGCCTGCGCTGCTTTTGCGAATTCCTGCTTGCGCATAAGAGCTCTGCCGCGAACCAGGTAGCCCCTGGGATTGTTCGAATCGGCGGCAAGAGCCTGGTCCGAATCAGCGATGGCGTCATTCAATCGACCGGCCTGCAGTTCGGCGATCGCGAGATCGATGCGCGTATCCGGAAGATCCTCGAAATCAAGGGAACGCCGGTACAGTTCGACGGCTTGAGGATAAGCCGATTCCAGCAGGCGCAATTGCCCCATTTCGCGGAGCGACAAACCAATCAGGCGTTGGTTGGCGAGGGCCACCTGTTCTGGATCAGCGGAGACCCGTGCAGCATTTGCCGCTTCGATACGCTTGGCAATCTCAGCTTCCGCGGGGCTGGTGTGTTTTCCGTCAACTTTTGCGAGCCGACGTTGCGGAGAAGCAGACTGCGCATATGCGGGATAAAGGGAGAGGGAACTCAGGCCAAGCAAAAGTGAGACAGCAGCGGCGAAGTGGAGAGGGTTTTGTTTAAACCGGAAAACAGAGGCCAACTTTACGGATTGGACTTTCACCAGTTAAGGATTCCCCGCACTCCATAAAGACTAAACGGCGGGGCTTGAATTTTCAAGCCCCGCCGTTTTTCGTTCAATCTATTTCCGTGCCGGTTCGCTTAGAACGTGAACTTCAAACCGTACTGCATTTCACGTCCGGGACGCACCTGAGTGGCCTGCCCGAAGTTGCCTAACTGGCCAGCCGCCTGGCCGCTGACAACATTGTTGGCCGCGCTGCAAGCCAAGGCACCGCACGACAGGCCGCCGCCCGAGTAGCCGTTTGCAAAGCCATTACCCGTGAAGTTGGTGTGGTTGAAGATGTTAAACATGTCCAAGCTGAATTTCAGGCGGAAGCGCTCCTTAAAATACCAGCTCTTGCCAAACTGCACATCGAAGTTTTTGGCTCCGGGGCCGTAGCAAGATCCACGGGCTGCAAGCGTCTTGGGAATCGTACCGAGTGCGTACCCCACCAGCGTGAATGCAGCCGGGTTCCAGATCTGGTTGCCTCCGATGCTCCCTCCCGAATTACAACTGACTCCAGCAACAGAAAGCGGCCGTTGATTCGAAGTGAAACCCGTACCGATCAGGGAATTGAGGCTGCTGCCGTTGGTGGCGTTCGCGCCGTTGGTGAACACGCTCATCGAAGGACCGTTCTCCAATGTGACGATGCTGTTCAGTTCCCATCCGCCCAACGACTGCTGCACGAACATGCCGTGGCTTGCGAGTTTGGGGAGGAAAAACACTTCGTTGGCCACGAAGATGTTCGGACGATTGATGTTGGTGTTTCCCTTGTCAATGCGGGGGACGCCCAGGGCGGTGACCGCCTCCTGGTTGACGCTGCCGGAGGAGTTGTCATTTTCAACGTCACCAATGGAATGGGACCAGGTGTAGGAGGCCTGGAACGTTGAGTAATTACCCAGTTGAGACCTGAACAAGGCCTGGAGTGAATGATAGTTCGAATGTCCGGCTCGGGCAAATTCGCCGATGGTGCCGAAGTTCCCGGCAGCACGCAGCGCATTCTGAGCCCCACCTGACACGAATGACCCCTGCAAATAATTAGCCGGCAAAACGGCATTCAGGTCCGCCATGGAAGTGAGATGCATTCCCGCGTTCCCGACGTAGCCCACTTCCAAGGCCGTATTGCGAGCCAGTTGCCGCTCCACTGACAGGTTCCACTGCCAACTGTTCGGGGTGAAGCCCCGCGGGTCCTTGGCGGCGTTCGGGGATACCTGAGGATTCGTCAATGGCGCTGCGGTATCCAGAGGCCGATTCGCGGTGGCGTTGATGACGAAGGGAGCCG
The DNA here is from genome assembly GCA_041490605.1 of Terriglobia bacterium. Lineage (GTDB taxonomy): Bacteria > Acidobacteriota > Terriglobia > Acidiferrales > UBA7541 > JBGPTK01. The sequence continues at coordinate 4,141 of JBGPTK010000112.1, forward strand.
TGCGAGCCAGGCCCTCATCAAGGCCCACGATTTCACGCTGGAAGAACTGGCCGACGCCGGCCCGGATGGCCGTCTTGCCATCTCCCTTGACGTCCCAGGCGATACCGAGGCGAGGGGCGATGTCGTGATTATTCTGATTTACCAGGGCGCGGTTCGGCCCCGGTGTGCCGGCGGATAGTGGCAAGTTGATTCCCAACGCGGCGAGAGCCTTTGTAGCATCGGCGCAGGGTGTGGTGCCCGGCACGATGATGACGCCGTTGCAGGCATCGGATGCGGGCAGAGCTGGGTTGTAAGCAGCCAGGCTAAATGAGGCCCAGTGGTCGTCCTGGCCAAATGGTTCGCGGTAGAATGACCAGCGGAATCCATATTCGATGGTCAGATTCCTGCGGATCTTCCAGGAATCACCGAGGTACCATTCAAAGTCATGCCAATTCACGAACGCAGTTGCATTGATGCTGTTCTCCGAAAGCGAGAACTTCTGAGGATTTGCTCCCGTGCCGGGAATCAGAATGTTGGCGAGTTGGTTGCCCGTTCTTGCTCCCGCCGCGCCCGCAGCGACCACTACGCTGCCATCCCCAGCGTTTAGTGTCGGTTGGTCCGTACCGCCGTTATTGTCTTCAATCTTGGCATTGGTGCCGTAGAACGCGCCGACCTTGAACACATGGTTACCGTGAACCTTCGAGAGGTTGTCCTGCACCGTGTAAAGGTCCTCGTGGTTCTGGTAGGGCGCGATATTCCAAATCGTCTGGCTGGAGCCGTAGGGCTGCAGGCCGCCCCAACCGGTCTCGGGCAAAGCTCCCTTCTGTTTGAGAGAAGCCGGCCAAGAAGTGGGGAAAGCGGCGTTAATTTGCGCCACCAGGCCGGGATTTGAGCCTCCGAGGCTGGTGAGAATCGCGTTGTGGCCGTAGCCGAACTCTAGGTCATTGACCATGGAATCGCTGAGCGTGGAGGTCAACTTGGCCATGACGCTCTTGGAAGGCTGGCTCCAATTCGCTGCTACCGTGGGGAAAATGGAGTCGCCCCAGAAAGTACCCGGATTGGGCGCAGGGTTGGTCCAGGAATCATTTGTCCAGCGGAAAGTGACGCGGTGCTTCTTGGTCACGTCATAGTCTCCGCGCACATTCCATTCACTCCAGTTCAGTTTGTTGGGGATGCTGGCAACCCAGTTGTTGGCTCCCAAGGCGGCCCCGGTTACGTTCGGCGCGGGGTAGAACTGCCCGTAGAGGAGACCCACAGCGTCGGGATTTGCAATTTTGAGTGGATTGCCCACCGCCTGGAACGCGGCAGGAATGACGGGAGTGGAGGCGCCGCAGTGGACGCCTTGGCTAAAATCACCGGAGCGCTCGGCCAGACTGGGCACACAGGCGGCTTCCGAAGTTCCGCGGATTTCGCGGTTCCATTCCTGGTTCCACCAAAAGAAAAGCTTATCTTTCACGACTGGGCCGGCGATGTAGTAGCCCCAGTCGTCGCGGCGAAGTTCCGCCTTCCCGGTGTGATTCTTATTGGAGAACCAGTCATTCGCGTTCAGTTTATCGTTCCGGCCGGCAAAGAAAGTGCCGCCGTGCCACTGATTCTCACCCGAACGGGTGGTGATGCTGATGATCGCGCCCGAAGCCTGCCCGTATTCAGGGCCGTAGGAATTGCGGATCATTTTGAATTCGGAGATGGCGTCGACCGAGGGGTAAACCAAAATCGTTCGACCCGAGCCAACGTCGTTGTTGTTCACGCCGTCCACCAGGAACAAGTTATTGGTGTAGGGATTTCCATTGACCGAGAAATCCACGCCGCCAGCCAGTCCCTTATCGCGGCCATCAAATGAATTCGCGGGGGAGACGCCCGGAGACAATTGGGTGAGGCCGACGAAGTTCTCGCCGTTCAGCGGAAGCTCGCGGACCTGAGTCCCTTGAATTACTTCGCCGATCACCGCAGTGGCGGTTTGCACTTCGACGTTGCTGGCTTGAACGGTCACGGTCTCGCTCACAGTGCCGACCTGGAGAGCAGCGTTGACCTGCGTGGTGGAGGAGACGTGAACCTCGACGCCCTGGGAAATGAATTCCTTGAAATTGCTTTGCTTGACATGAAGATCATAGGTCCCGACCGGCAATTGAGCAAAGGTGTAGGAACCCTGATCGTTGGTCTTAGCGGTGTAAGTTGCATTTGTGCCTTTATTGATGATGGTTACAGTGGCTCCGGGAATTCCGCCGCCGCTGGCATCCGTTACCGTTCCGGTAATGGTGCCAGAATACTGCTGCGCCCGCACAGGCGAGGAAATCGCCAACGCCAGCAAGAATCCGCAGAACAGCGCGAATAGCGCCAGGTGCTGTCTGTTTACCTGATTCTTATTTGTAAATCGAGTTCTCATTCTCACACCCCTTGAGAAATTTTTTGCGATCCAAATCTCCTGGGAACAATTGCTCAGATTTGGATTACACACCCCGCACCCGTTGAAATTGGCAAATCCCCGTACCGCTAAGACAGGGCAAATACCCTTTGGAACTCCACCCAGACGGCGTAATACTTTTCTACTAGAGCCTATGTAAACCTCGCCCGCCGCTTTGTCAAGCAAAAATAATGATTTTCCGCATAAAATAATGTTATTCTAAGTCCGGAGGGAGGCAGGGTTGGTTCGTCCCGATCGAAAACTGGCTGGCTTCCCGCTTCGACGGCAACCGATCTTGTCCGGCTGATTCCCGACCGGAGTCTGGGAAGAGGCCGTGAATGTGTCTCCTTTCCCGGCCAGATTCAATTGCGAGAGAGGGGAGAAGAGCCGGAACGGATTCAATATCCCCGCGCTCGATATCGGAGCGTTCCAAACGACTCGTAGGGCATCTAACTAAGTTAAAGAATGCGTTGGTTTTATTTCACAGGCAAGCCTTGACCGATCCCCTCCAATCTCGCAACGCGGAACGGAGAAGCGTCCAACTGCTGCGCGAACGAGAGTGCTTATTCCCGGCGATGGCGAGGCCGATCCCCGGCATATTATGAAGATAGCCGCGCTCTTCCAGGTTCGCCTGAAAGTTGAACTCCGGGAGGAATCCACGTCCTGGTTCCGCCATGATTCCGCGTTTCGGAACAGGTGTGGTTCGGCTCTAGGCACGCAATCATCATCTATGGTATATGGGAGTGCTGAGTGGAAGGCGGCTGGCAGGGATATTTGAGATCATGATCCCGGATATTTCATTTTCCGGGGGCAGTCCCTAATTTTGCATGTGGTAAATGGAACCTTCCGCTTTCGGCAGACCAATTTCGGGGTTTATTCAATGTCCCCACATTCAAAGAAAAAGCCAAGCGCGCGGCGAGAACGCAAGGTAACGCTTAAGACACTGGCGCAGCATCTGGGCCTGACGCCCGGCACCATCTCGGCTGCTCTGAACGATTCCGCGGCGGCGCGTTCGCTTCCCGAACACACCAAGAGACGCATCCTCGCCGCGGCCGAGGAACTCAATTACCGCCCGAACTATTTCGCTCGCTCGCTTCGGCTGAAGCGCACCTACACGATTGGCGTCATCGCCGAAGAGATCGGAGACGCTTACGGCGCGCTGGTGATCAGCGGAATCGAGGAATACTTGAGGAAGAACAATTTTTTCTTCCTCACCGTGATTCACCGTCACGATCAGAAGATACTGCAAACCTACTCTCAATTGCTGTTGAGCCGCGGCGTCGAAGGCTTCATCACCACCGATACGTCCATCCTGGAAAAGCCCGTCGTGCCGACCGTTGCAGTGGCCGGGCACGAGCGCGTGGAGGGCGTGACCAACATCACGCTGGACCACAAACTTGCCGTGCGGCTCGCGCTCACTCACCTGGCGGAGCTGGGGCACGAGGAGATCGCCTTCCTGAAGGGTCACCCGGCCAGTTCCGACTCTTTCGCCCGTTGGGCGGCTATTTGCGAAATTGCCGCCGAGCTCGGAATTCGGATTCGGCCGGAATTGACCGTGCAGATTGACAGCATGGATTCCACGCCGCATCTGGGCTATCCGTTTGCCAAACAATTGCTCGCCCGAAAGCAACCCTTCACCGCACTCTTCGCCTATAACGATGTTTCCGCCATTGGCGCCATGTGGGCTTTCCGCGAAGCCGGCTTGCGTATTCCGGAAGATGTCTCCGTGGTGGGCTTCGACGACATTCCCGCAGCGGCGTTCGCCAATCCGGGCCTGACCACCGTTCGCCAACCCCTCCATCGCATGGGTGAAATTGCGGCCAAGACGTTGATTGACCGGATCGAGGGTAAGGCAAAATACCAGGCGGAAATTCTCATCGAACCGGAATTTGTGGTTCGCGCTTCGACCTTCCCTGCGAGTTCCCCGTTCACCAGGCGGGCGCTCAAGGACATCGATCGAGTAACTATGGACGAGTCATAACTGGCCATTCGATTTTGCGCGGTAAGAACTGCTGCAGCCGGATCATTCTTCGCGCCCCCCGCCGAGTCCAAAACCGCGTACAGGATCGCTTCTAATCAAGAAACGTTCAAAAGCGTTGATTTCGAGGCTGCATCATTCTACCTTGGGCCGCAGGTGATTCTCAGCGCCAACACGGCCGGTTCGAGTCCACGCCCGTTCCCTCGCGTATCCGCAATCCTCCGTTTCTTGGTCATCTTGGTTATCTTGATTTTCGCGCCACTCTCGCTGTGGGCGCAACTCTCGACGAATGACCACCTGGCCGAGCCCGGGTTCTGGCCCACGCAGAATGGCGCGTCGCGCAACGCTTATGCAGGCCCCGCCGCTTGCGCGGCTTGCCATCCCGCAAAAGCGGTCTCGCAGAAGTTGACGCCGATGGGAGGCACGGCGATTCACGCCGATGACGCCGTGATTCTTCACGCGCACCCAAAAATGAATTTTGCGATCGGACCGTATCAATACCAGATTCAGACCGGAGCAAAAGGCAGCAGCTACAGCGTCACCGATGGAGTTCGCACGCTCGCGGCAACGCTGCTCTGGGCTTTCGGCACGGGCCGGGCTGCGCAGTCTTACCTGTTCAAGAAAGAGGACGGGAAGTTCTACGAAGCTCGGGTCACGTTTTTCGACACGCTCCAGAATCTCCACTTCACGCCAGCGCGCGCACTGGCTTCGCCGAAGGATCTCGAAGAAGCCATGTACCGTCCGGTGGACGCCGCCGAGGTGGGCCGTTGCTTCGCGTGCCACACCACCGCCTCCACGATCGGCGGCCAGTTCGACGAGAAGAATCTGATTCTTGGCGTTTCCTGCGAAGCCTGCCACGGACCGGGAGCCGGGCACGTTGCTGCGATGGAAGGCGCCAAGAAAACAAAGAAGCCGGATGCTTCGGGAACAATTTTCAATTCCGCGAGGCTCGGCCCTGTGGACTCGGTTGATTTCTGCGGCGCATGCCATGCCACCTGGTGGGACGTGAGGCTTGCCGGAATTGCCGGGCCATCGAGCGCCCGCTCGCAACCCTTTCGCCTGGAAGAAAGCAAATGCTGGGGAAAAGGCGACGCGCGGCTTACTTGCATAGCCTGCCACGATCCGCACAAACAACTGCAAACGGAAGCGTCATCCTATGATGCGAACTGTTTGAGTTGCCATCTCGCTGCCATCACCGAAAAGATAACAGCCGGACATCCGGGAGCTGCTTGCCCCGTGAGCACGAAGAATTGCACTTCGTGCCACATGCAGAAGGTTTTCGTTCCCGAGATGCATTTCAAATTTACGGACCATCGTATCCGCATCGCTCGCGCCGGCCAGCCTTATCCCGAGTGAGGGCTGGCCGGTTGAGGCCGCCGCCATCCAGGTTTTCGAGAATGCGGTAATGCGAGACCGTGCCGCCGATCGGGCCGTGTGAAGAAGAAACCTGTGGTGCGGCAAGTTTTCGGGCGGGCAGAGAGTAGTCAAAGACATTAGCGGAAGGCGTGCGGCGCGAACGAAGCAGCGGGCCTGGCCGAAGAGTGGCGCTCGAAAAATTAACGGCGGGGAGAGCGTTTCGCGGGGAGAGATTTTCCTGGCGCGGGCCCGCATCCGCTTCGCAGGATTCCTTTTCCGCATTGATCCAGAGTGTCGCAATGGCATTTTTCCATCATGTTGCGGAGCAATTGCTGCATGGATTTAATCTGGTTGGCTAATTCCTCGAGCTCGACGAGTTTTTGCCGGGAGAGCTTTTGCCAGCGTTCGGAGGCGGGAGCGGCTTTGCGAAAGCCGAAGAAGAGTTGGCGGATTTCATTCAGAGTGAAACCGGATTGGCGGGCGCGCTGCACCACCGCGAGCCGATAGAGAACGGCCGGGCCGTAGCGCCGCTGGCCGCTGATCCGCTGGGCGGGAAGAAGAATTCCAATCTGCTCGTAATAGCGAATTGCGGAAGGGCGGAGCCCCACCTGTCGCGCCACTTCAGAGATGGATAACAGCGGCATCTTCGCATTTTAGCGCACCCCCGTTTTCGATTGGCGGATTGATTTGGCTGGCGTCGAGGTCCAAGAGCGAAGAATAACGGTTGACTTAAAGTTGACTTGAAGTTGTACGGTTTTAAGGGTTATGAATTCACACCTTTGCTTTTCGAGGAGAACAATCATGAAACAGATGACTTGGATTTTCGCTTCGGTGCTTTTACTGGCATTGAGCGGCGCCGCGATTGGGCAAGCGGAAAAGCCCATGGCGCCTCGCACGATCCGGCAAGTGTTGGATTTCTGGGTCACGGAAACGGAACAACTGGTCGTGCCCGCGGCGGATGCCATGCCGGAAGATCAATATTCCTTCGCGCCCAGCAATGGCGAATTCAAGGGTGTGCGCAGCTTCGCGGAGCAAGTGAAGCACCTGGCGGCAGCGAACTACCAATTGGGCGCGGGCGCGCTGGGAGAGGAGCCGCCGGCGGGAACGAGGAATGAGGCCGCGCCGGATTCGGTGAAGACGAAAGCGGAAATTATGGAGTACCTGAAGGGCTCGTTCGCGCTTTTGCACCGGGCGGCGGCTACCATTGATGAGAAGAACATGAATGAGCCGATTCAGAAGATGAAAAATCGCACGCGGCTGTGGCTGGTGATCGATGCGGTGGCGCATTCTTCGAATCATTACGGCCAGATGGTGGAATATTTGCGGATGAACGGGATTGTGCCGCCGGCCAGCCGGTAGTGGGAGCATGGGTGACGAAAAGCTGCCGCCCTTAAGGGCGGCGCTACA
>JBGPTK010000113.1:0-11259 GCA_041490605.1 Terriglobia bacterium
ACGCGTGCCCGAACCCGCAAAACCGAAAATCAACCACGTGGAGGTGTATTGGCACACGGTGACGTACAAGACCGTGGCCATCTACGTCTTCTTGCTGTTGGTGATCGCCCTGGCTTCGTTCTATCTGATGCTGCCGGAAACGTTTGGGAGGGTGGTCCATGCGCTGACGGCGGCGATCGACCAGCAAGCGGCTACCGTTGGGACGACCGCGACAAAGCAGGCGCGTTTCGTGAATTTGGATGGGAAAGTGCAGGTAAAAAAGGTCAGTTCCGTGCAGTGGGTGAACGCCGATTATCAAATGACGTTGGATAAAGGCGACCTGGTGCAGACGGCATCGGACGGCGTGGCGCGACTCTCGTTCGCGGACGGGACGACGTACACGGTGAAGCCCGACACACTGGTGACGGTGGAAGAAAACCTGGTGCCGCAGGACCGGGCATCGCGCGTGGGCATGCACGTCAGTTCGGGCGAACTCGATCTGGCGACCGGGTCATGGGAAGTGGCGGGATCGAAGGCGGAAGTTTCCTTCGAGAACGCGGTGGCTTCCTTGCGCGAGAACAGCCGCGCGGCCGTGCGCAGCGACCCCTCCACCAAACAGAATGAAATGACGGTGGCCCGCGGGAGCGCGGAGGTCAATCGCGGCGGGCAGAAACTCAGTGTGGGCAAGTGGGAGAAAATAGAATTTCCGGCCGGCGGAAGCGTAACGCGTTCGCAAATCCTGTCGCCGCCGGAACTTTCGGAGCCTTTGAATTTGCAGCCCATCGTCGTGGCGGACCCGAAGAAAACGGTATTAAAATTTTCGTGGAAACCGGTGCCCACCGCGCGCGCGTATCAACTGCGGGTGAGCCGCACGGCGATGTTCACCCAAGTGCTGGCGGAAAAAAAGACCTCGACCACCAGCACGGAGATCACCGGCCTCGATTCGGGCGAATATTTCTGGTCGGTGCAAGCGATCGACGGAAAAGAAAATGCCAGCGAATGGGATGATCCGTACAAATTCACGCTGGTGGCGGAGAGTAAGAGCCAGGAAATGGTGCTGGAAGTGGATGGAACGGAACTGCACGGCAATGTGGTGGAAATTATCGGCCACACGGAGCCCGGCGCGGCGCTGATTATCAACGGCGAGCAAGTGGCCGATATTCAGCGCGACGGCCGCTTCCGGCATTTCACGGAGCCGATGAGCCGCGGCAGCCAGACCGTTGTGATTACCGGACAGAACCGGCGCGGGGGGACCGCGATCAAGCGTGTGCCAATCGTGATACCGTAACGGGGGAGCTGCCCGGCCGCTTACCGGCCACCATTCCGCGTGGCCTTTACTGGGAGAAAGAACGACGTGACGAAAAATGGATTCAGCTTGCGGTCGGTTTTCAGCCTGTTCTCGTCCGACCTGGCGATCGACCTGGGAACGGCGAACACGCTGGTATTTGCCCGGGGCAAAGGGATCGTGGTGAACGAGCCTTCCATCGTGGCCATCAATAAGAACACGGGGGAAGTGGTGGCGGTGGGCAAGGAAGCGAAAGAAATGCTCGGGCGGACGCCGGGAAACGTGGTGGCCATCAAGCCGATGAAGGATGGCGTGATCGCCGACTTCAAAGTGACCGAGAAGATGCTCACCTATTTTATTCAGAAGGCGCACAACCGCCGCGTGCTGGTTCACCCGCGAATCGTGATCGGCGTGCCCAGCGAAATCACGCCCGTGGAAAAGCGCGCGGTGCAGGACTCCGCCTATCGCGCGCGAGCGAGCGAAGTATTCCTGGTGGAGCAGGCCATGGCGGCGGCCATCGGCGCGGGGCTGCCGATCGAAGAGCCTTCCGGAAACATGGTGGTGGATATCGGCGGCGGCACCACGGATATCGCCGTCATTTCGATGAGCGGCATCGTCTATTCGCGCTCCGTGCGCGTGGCGGGCAATGAGATGGACGAAGCCGTGATGCACTACCTGAAGCGGAAGTACAACCTGCTGGTGGGCGAACGCACCGCCGAGCAGATCAAGATTGAAATTGGTTCGGCGTATCCGCTGGAGAAGCCGCTCACCCTGGAAGTGAAAGGCCGCAACCTGATCGAGGGCGTGCCGCGCACGGTGACCATCGACGACAGCGAAATCCGCGAAGCGCTTTCCGAATGCATCGCCACGATTCTGAACGCGATTCGCGTGGCGCTGGAACGCACGCCCCCGGAGCTTTCCGCGGATATCAGCGACCGCGGCATCGTGCTGACGGGCGGCGGCGCGTTGATCAAAAATCTGGATAAAAGAATCCGCGAGGAAACGGGCCTGCCGGTTTCGATTGCCGACGACCCGCTGGCGTCCGTGGTGCTCGGCACCGGAAAAATGCTGAGCGATTTCCAGCTCCTGCGGCTGGTTTCCATCGACTAGAGAAAGCGGGGAGGCTCTTGGCGGCTTCCCCGGCTGAATTTGGAAAAGATGCGTTCCCGGGCGGCAATTTTTGCGGTTCGAACCTCGAGCACCCAGCCTGTTGCGACGAGCACATAGAACATGATCGACATTTCTTCCCGCCACCGGCCGCTCGCCCTGCTTGCCGGAGTGATTTTTGCCCAGGTGCTGCTGCTGGCTTTCCAAATCAAGCGCGAGCACGATGTGCGGCTCATTCGATTGTGGTCGGTGGAATCGCTGACGCCGCTGCAACGCGGCGCCAACTGGATTTTCCACGGCATCGGAAACGGCTGGCGGCACTATATCGATCTGCGCCATACCCGCGTCGAAGACGAACACCTGCGCGGTGAACTCGAACGATTGCAAGTGCGCAACCGGGAACTCGAAGGCCGCGCCGCCGAAGCGGACCGTTTTGCCAAGCTGCTGGGGTTCCGCGAAACCCATCGCGATGTGCCCATGTTTGCAGCGGAAGTGATTGGCCAAAGCCCCGACGCCACCAGCCACACCGTGTACGTGAATCGGGGCAGCCGCGACGGAGTGCGCAAAAACATGGGCGTGATCACGCCGGACGGCGTGGTGGGAAAGGTTGTGGAAGTCTACTCAAGCACGGCGCTGGTTCTGCTGATTACCGATCGCGATAGCGGGGTGGGCACGCTGCTGGCCAGTTCGCGCACGCACGGCGTGGTGAAGGGCACGGGCGACCCCCTGGCGCGCATGGAGTACGTGGTCAACGATGAAAATGTGCCGGTGGGCGAAACGGTGCTGACCTCCGGAGAAGACCGGATTTTCCCGAAGGATCTGCCGGTGGGCATGGTTGCGGATGTCCAGGCGGGAAATCCCTGGAAAGTGATCCTGGTGCGCCCGGTGGCGCGGCTCGACCGGCTGGAAGAAGTGTTTGTGCTGCAGACTCAGCAAGAGCTGAATTTGAAAACGGATTCGGACGCGGGCGCTGCTCATTATTCCCCGGCCACGGCTGCGAAACCAATTGTGCCGCTGAATGTGCCGCCTGGGATAAAACTGCCGGGCTCGGAGTCACGTCTGGTTGCGCCGGAGAAAACTCCGCCGTCCACGAAACCCGTGGTAAAGCCGCCGGCGAATCAGCCGGACGCAGCAGCCGCAACGCCCAAAGCGGCGAAGCCCGCGGCCACGAAACCTCCCGCGCCAAATCAAAATCCAGGAAAGAAACCGGAATGAGCGTGCGCGCCCAAGTCGAGACGCACATCGAGGTCCACAAGTTTTATGCGGGCACGGTCGCCATCATCGCTTTTCTCGCGCTGGTTTTGCAGGCCTTTCTGCACCGCTTCGGAGGGAGGGCGGATTACGTCGAACTGCCCCTGCTGGTGACCATGTATTTCGGCCTGAGCCGCCGTAATCCCACCACCGGATTGTTGCTGGGCATGGCCATCGGGCTGGTGCAGGATGGCGCCAGCCACATGCCCATCGGCGTCTACGGCATCTCCAAGACGTGCGTCGGCTACCTGGCTTCCACCGTGGGAGCGCGCATTGACGTGGAGCATCCGATCAGCCGCTTCGCGTTTGCCTTCCTATTTTTTCATTTCAATCAGGCGGTGATTGCAAGCACGGAAAGGCTGCTGCTGGCGAGGCCCGCGGTTTTTTGGAACAATAAACTCTTTATCGCCTCGCTGATCAATTCCCTGCTGGCTGTATTCTTGTTCCCCTTGCTCGACAAACTGCGCAAGCCTTCCTAGAAAGTTCGCATCGGCTTCCATCGATGATCCTCATTGGCCCAATTTGAAGTCGACGTTCACCACCATTTCGACTGAGATCGGCTCTCCGTTCAGATAAGTGGGCTCATATTTCCACTGGGAAACATTTTGAAGCGCTGTGGGAACCAGCAAAGGCTGGCCGCTGACCACATGCAGCTCGACCATATTCCCGTGGTCATCAATGATCGCGTCGATGACCACTCGGCCCTGTACCCCGGCCTGTTTGGCGAGAATGGGAAAGTTCAGACGTGGCGCGAAAATCAGCCGCGGCGGTTTGACGTTTCCGCCGATTCGCAGCGGCTTTTTCGGCGCGGCAGCGGGCGGTGGCGCAACAGCGCCCACCGCGTTGGGGATGCCGCCCAGGATTCCGCCGAGCACGCCGCCGATCGATCCACCCGGCATGCCGCCGGGGATTCCTCCCGCAACACCGCCGGAAAAATCCTCGGGGGGAATGTCAGACGCCTTTTCGTGAACCATCGCGATGGTCCTGGGGATCGCGGTGGGAGCGAGCAGCGTCCCTTTCAGGAAGAGCGATCTTGGCTGTGCGTGAATCAGCCGGGGGGCCGCTGGTGGCGGGGGAGGCGGTGGCGGCACGGCCGGCTGGATCAAGAATGTCGCCCGGAATTGCCCCAGGTCGAGTGATTGTGTGAAATAGAGGGGAGCAAGAACAAGAGCCACGACAATCGCGACGTGAAAACCCAGCGAGATGACCGTCTCTTCCAGCCTCTGCCAACCGTGCGATGAAGGTTTCGGAATCAGTGAATCCGCGAAGATGGCTTTCTTCCCTGTGGAAAAACCAGGAAGCATGGCCGCCGGCGGTTGGGTGTTTGCTGGTTTGGAAAGCGTGCCGGCATGCGCTCCGGCAAAAGCAAAATTATGCGAGTTTAGCATGGGAGTCGACTCCAGATTTTTTCGAGTGAAATGATCGGAAAGGAAGTTCGGGCGCTGCTGTTGGCCGGCTTGATCCAAATAGCCACGGGTAGCGGAAACCTCATTTGGCTTCTCGTTCGTACGTATAATTAAATAGCGCGAAATAAGGAGCAAGCGCCGTGATCGAAGTCACTCTCAAATGTGATCCGGGTCACAGGCGTATCAGGACTGAGCGGGCATCGAAAATCAGGCGATGGTGCAGCCGGCGGGCGTGGTCACCATGTCTTTCAGCAACGCGGGATGGCTGCCGGTTTCCAGCGCCACCTGGGCCGCGCCCAGCGCGGTTTGCGCCGCCAGCAGGGTGGCGAGCTCGCGCGAGAGGCCGACGGTCAACTAGAGCATTAGATTTACATTATTGATGAATAATACTTTGTCGTTACATCCTTCCCTCTGCCCGACAAGCTTTGCAAGCCGTTCTGAGAATGCCTCTTTTTTCGCCGCAATTTTCAGTTGGACGAGAACGCGAAATGACTCAAGAATCGAATTCCCACAGTCGACCGTCAGCGTGGTTGTATGTTAACTGTGAAGTGACTATTCTTGTGTCGAAATTGAGTGGTGTCGCCGCTTGGCGAGAACTGTGACGAAGGATCGGGTTACCGCACAGGATTTTTACGACTATAAAAAATGCCCACACCGGGTATACCTCAATCATTGTGGCAATCCGTTAGACAAACTACCGCAATCAGAATTTCTGAATCTTCTATTCGAGCAAGCAATTCTCCATGAAGTAGACGTGCTCAATGATTTGCCTCACCAATTGCCTGGAGGCGAGACAGTTGAAGAACGTGCGCAATCTACCCTGGAGTTGATGCGAGCGGCATCACGGCGCATCTATCATGGCGTACTTCTGCTGCCGGACATGAGCGGGATCCCCGATCTTATCGAGAAAGTTCAGGGGCATTCGAATTTCGGAAACTATTTCTACAAACCAGTGGATGTGAAGAGCGGTAGCGGCTACGAAGACCAGGAAACTGGCAAGCTTCGCAAGGACTACGGTCTGCAACTTTATCATTACGGTGTTCTTCTAGAGGGCATACAGGGAGTCTTTCCAAACGATGGAGAAATACTGAACCGGCGCAAGCAAAGGGTGACTTATCCGTTGTCGCAGTTCAAAGAAATGTACCTGGAAGCACTGCGGGAGGTTCGAGCCTTGGTAAGCGGTGCTGCTACTGACAGCCCGGCTATGTGTGCAGATTGCGGAAAGTGTCAATGGTGGGGCCTATGTGAAAAGGAACTTGTGGCGTCAAGTGATGTGACCTTGCTTCCAGACGTTGGGCGCGCGAAGAAGATTTCGCTCAATGCTTCAGGCGTCAAAACGATCCAAGACATCGCGACATTTGATTTCTCGCAGGTGAGGCTTAAGGGGATCGGCCCGAAAACCGTAACCTCAATGAGGCAGGCGGCTATTTCCGTGCTCTCGAACAAACTCCAGGTTCTTGGAAGGGCCATTCTGCCTGACGCAGATGTCAAGTTTTATCTAGATTTCGAAGACGATCCAACTCAAGACCTCATCTACCTGTGCGGATTCTCAGTCGAACCACCAATTGACAATCTGAACTATCATGGCCTTTTTTGCGCAGATGAGGAGGGCGAGGCAAGGATATGGACCCAGTTTCAGAAGACCTGCGCAGCCGTCGCGTCCAAAGACTATCGTGTCTTCCACTATTCTGCTTATGAGAGGACGAAACTAAGCGCGCTAGAGAAAAAGTATGGAGCGCGCGAAAAGAGCGCGCTGGAAATCTTCAGGTCTCGAATGGTTGATCTCCTACCCATTGTGAAACAGACGGTGGTGCTTCCTACTAGAAACTACAGCCTGAAGAGCATCGTGCCCTTTTTGGGCCTCAAATATTCAGCGAAAGATGCGGGGGGCGCCCAATCGATCGTGTGGTTTCAGGAGTATCAGCGGGACCCGACCAGAACAGACGTGTTGAAAAAACTCCTCCAGTACAATCGCGAGGATTGCGAGGCAACCAGGGCGGTCGAACAGTGGTTGAAGGGGCTCTAACTTTCTTTATCGGTGAAGAGAAGTTCCTTGGCGCGCTGCGAGGCTTTGACCACGGCTTTGATCAGGGTGACGCGCAATTTTCCTTCTTCGAGCTCCAGGATGCCGTCGATGGTGCAGCCGGCGGGCGTGGTCACCATGTCTTTCAGCAACGCGGGATGGCTGCCGGTTTCCAGCGCCACCTGGGCCGCGCCCAGCGCGGTTTGCGCCGCCAGCAGGGTGGCGAGCTCGCGCGAGAGGCCCATTTTTACGCCGCCTTCCGCGAGCGCTTCCAGAATGATGTAGATGTAAGCGGGGCCGCTGCCGGAGAGGCCGGTAATCGCGTCCATGTGTTTTTCGTCCACCACAACTGTTTTGCCAACGGCATCAAACAACTTCGCAGCCAGCTCCAGATGTTCCTTCGCGGCGTGCTTTCCCCTGGCGATCGCGGTGATGCCGCAGCCCACCATGGCAGGCGTATTGGGCATGGCGCGAATCACGGGAACGCCGGCGTCCAGCCTTTTTTCGATGTAATCGGTGGGCACGGAAGCCGCAATCGAAATGAGCAGCTTCTTTTCGCTTACTTCCGGGCGGATTTCCTCCAGCACTTCGCTGACCGCGCCGGGTTTCACGCAGAGCAGGATGACGTCAGCGGAGCGCGCCGCTCCGCGATTATCGGTGTTGGTTTGGACCCGTGCTCCCGGCGAAACTTTCCGTTCCAGGTCCGCGTGCTTCACCGTGGCGGCAATATCATAGGGAGGAACGAGGCCCTGCTTCAGGAAGGCTTCGATAAGTATCCCGCCCATTTTTCCGGAACCGAGGACCGCCAGGCGTTTTTGGATTGGATCACGGGGCATTTTGGGGTTCCATTTCCTCGCGCGCTGAATCGCCTGGAATGAAGAACGGCAATTCAGCGAAGCGGAATGCTTTTTGAGTATACTCTCCGGGCCATGGGGGCCTGGATCACGGATTTGGATGCCTTGTATTTGACATTTGGTGGGATGGGATGATGCAAGAATCGGCTTGACCCAGGATAGCGAGCGGCGGGCTCTTGAGCCCCGATGGCCAAATGGACGGTATCTGACTAGGCATGGACTGCTTGCGCCGGAGTAAACCGAATGCTACGTTGGAGATCACTTGGAATATCGCTCCGGAGACCGGAGCGCGGGTAGCGCTTACGGATTGTCGCGGCTCCATCTTTCTTTTCCCGGGCCACGAATCCGCGGGGGCTGGCTGGGCCGGTGAACGGCCCGCTGAGTTGGAGTTTTTGTGTCGAATCTGGATGGGAATGACGAGAGGATTCCGCAGGGCCGGCTGATTTTTTTCACTTATGTGACCGTCGTCTTGACGGTCCTTCTGCTGATCGGCTTCTGGAAACTGCAGGTCATCCAATCGGGACATTATTCGGAACTGGCGGAGCGCAATCAGATCCGCTCGATCCCCATTATCGCTCCGCGCGGGAGGATGCTGGACCGCGAGGGGCGCGTGATCGTGGATAACTATCCTTCGTTCAGCATCCTGCTGCTGCGAGACAACCCCTCCGTGCTGCAAAAAAGCCTGCAGCAAGTGGCCGAAGGACTGGGCATCCCGCTGGACGATTTGACCGAGCAATTGGGCAGCGCGAAATTTGAGCCGAAATTCCAGCCCATCGTCATCAAGCCGGAAGCGACCCAGGGCGACATTGCCTTCATCGAATCGCATCGCGCCGATCTGCCGGTGCTCGAACTCCTGATGGTGCACAGAAGGCGCTATCCCCACAATTTCCTTTCCAGCGCCATCGGATACGTGGGGGAAGTGACGCCCAAGCAACTGGATCAGAGTGAGGGCAAGTACAGGCCGGGCGACATCGTGGGAAAGGCGGGACTGGAGCGCGAGTACAACGAAACGCTGGTGGGCGTGGACGGGATGCGGCGGGTGATCGTCAACAGCGTGGGCAAGCCGATGGAGACGCTGAAAGACCTGGATGCGACACCCGGCAAGCCGATCCAATTGACGATCGACGACGATCTGCAAGCAATCGCGGAAGCGGGAATGGCCGGTAAACAAGGCGCAGTGGTGGCCATGGATGCGCAGACCGGCGAAATACTCGCCATGGTGAGCAACCCCAGTGCCGATCCGAACGATTTCGCGGTGCGTATTTCCCCGAAGGAATGGCAGCAACTGAACGAAGACCCCGACAAGCCGCTGCTGAATCGCGCGATCCAGGCCCAGTTGGCCCCGGGTTCGGTGTTCAAGATCGTGATGGCGACGGCCATGCTGGAATCGAAAGCGATTCCGGAGGATTTCGCGGTTTTCTGCCCCGGCTACGCTGATTTTTACGGCCGTATTTTCCATTGCTGGGAGAAAAGAGGACACGGGCAGGTGAGCCTGCACGCTGCCATCGTTCATTCCTGCGATGTTTTCTTCTATAACGTGGGCAAGCGCCTGGGCATTGATCGCATCTCTTACTACGCGACCTCGCTCGGCCTGGGCCACAAAACCGGAATCGATCTGCCGGGCGAAGAGGGGGGCCTGATTCCCTCCGAGGAATGGAAAAAGCGTGTTTACCATCAGGATTGGTATCCCGGTGAAACGATCTCCGTTTCCATCGGGCAAGGCGCGGTGATCGTCACTCCGCTTCAATTGGCGCGCACCATTGTGGGCATTGCCAACGGCGGCAATTTCGTGCAGCCGCACCTGATGAAAGATTTTCCAAATCCGCACGTCGACCATTTTGCGATTTCCGAAGACACGGTCGAAAAGGTGACGCAGGGAATGTTTGGCGTGGTGAACGAACCGGGCGGCACCGCCGGCCAAGCCAGACTTCCCGGCATCGAAATCTGCGGCAAGACCGGGACCGCCCAGGTGATCAGCGCGCAAGGCCTGACCCGCGTGAGCGGGGGGAATCGCGCCGAATTCAGGAACAATGCCTGGTTCGTGGGCTATGCGCCGCGGCGAAATCCGGAAATTGTGATCTCCATATTGGTGCAGGAAAGCGCTCAGCACGGAGGAGCGTTCGCGCCTATTGTCCGGGACATGGTCAAAACTTACTACGACAAGAAGAATCACCGGTTCCCGCAGCAAACCACCGCGGCAAACTCGAGCGGCACGGGCGCGCTGAAGCCGGTGGCCACGGCGGTGGCGCCACAAACCTCCGCGCAGGCAGCTCCGGCAGGAAGCCACCAGCAATGAAGAATCAACCCAGAATCAGAGATCTCGATTGGTCGCTCCTCGGAATCGCGCTGACGCTGTGCACTCTCGGCTTGCTGGAAATTTATTCCTCCACGCGCAACAGCGGCATGGCCGGAATGCAGTGGAAACAACTGATCTGGATCGGCTGCGGATTGCTGCTGATGCTGATCCTGTCGCGCATCGATTATCACACGCTGCTCGATCAGGCCCCGGTGCTCTACTTGATTGGCTTGGGCGCGTTGCTGGTGGTGCTGGTGGTGGGTCACGCGCGATTTGGCGCGCGGCGGTGGGTAGCCGTCGGCGGCGTTCCTTTTCAAGTGTCGGAGCTGGTGAAGTTGATTATAATTATCGTGTTGGCGAGGTTCTATAGCGAAGCGCGGAGCGACCGGCTCTCGCTGGTGGACCTGGGAAAAGGCGCGCTTCTTGTAGGCCTGCCGATCGGCCTGATTCTGCTGCAGCCGGATTTGGGAACGGCGCTAACGCTGGTTCCGGTGGCGGTGGTTGGCGCATTTCTGGCCGGCATTCAGTGGAAGCATGCAGCGGCGGTGCTTTTGCTTGGGGCGTTGATGATTCCGGTCGGCTGGCATCACCTGAAGCCCTATCAGAAGCAGCGTCTGACCACCTTCATGAAGCCCGAGGAGAATCCCAAGGGAGCCGGCTATCAGATCCTGCAATCGGAGATTGCCGTGGGCTCGGGCGGTTTCACTGGAAAAGGATTTGGCAAAGGGAGCCAAAACCAGTTAGGCTTCGTGCCGGTGCGTTATTCGGATTTCATCCTGGCGGCGCTGGCGGAAGAGTTAGGCTTTGCGGGAGTGTTCGTCACTCTGATACTCTACCTGGCTCTTTTGTTGCGGCTGGTGGATAACGCGCAAAAAGCAAAAGATCGCGCTGGGATGTTCGTGGTGATGGGCGTCGCAGCGATACTTGGGTTTCACGTAATGGTGAATGCCGCAATGGTGATCGGTTATATGCCGGTCACCGGGATTCCTCTGCCGTTGATGAGTTACGGAGGATCCGCGACCTTGTTTGTTTTTATGGCATTGGGCTTGGTAATGAAT
>JBGPTK010000114.1:0-11230 GCA_041490605.1 Terriglobia bacterium
TTCAATTGTCTTCGGTCCCACCCCGGCCAGCTCCGTCAAAGACGTGCCGGGAGAAGTGAGCGCGACCATTTGCGCTTCAATTTCGCGCCGCTTCTCTTCCTCGCTCTTGATATCGATGTTCCAGCCGATCAGCTTGCTGGCCAGCCGCACGTTCTGGCCCTTTTTGCCGATCGCCAGCGAAAGCTGGGTATCCTCGACGATCACTTCCAGCCGCTTTTCTTCGGGGTCCACGATCTGCACGCGCGTCACCTTCGCGGGGCTCAGCGCTTTCTGGGCGAAGCTGATGGTCTCGTCGAAATAGGGAATGATGTCGATCTTTTCGCCGCGCAACTCGCGAATAATCGATTGCACGCGCATTCCCTTCATGCCCACGCAAGCGCCCACCGGGTCCACGTCCTTGTCGCGGCTCTCCACGGCGATCTTGGTGCGCTCGCCGGCCTCGCGAGCCACGGCCCGAATCTGCACGGTGCCGTCGTAGATTTCCGGAACTTCCATTTCGAACAGGCGTTGCACCAGCACGGGATCGGCGCGCGAGGTGATGACTTGCGGACCCTTGGCGGCGCGCTCCACGGCGCGAATGGTCACGCGCAATCGCTCGCCGACGTTGTAAGTTTCCAGGCGCGATTGTTCGCGCTTCGGCAGCCGCGCTTCCGTGCGGCCCAGGTCCACGATCACATCCGGGCCTTCGGTGCGCTTGACGATGCAGTTGACCAACTCGCCCACGCGGGTATGAAACTCGTTGTAAATCGTGTCCCGCTCGGCCTCCCGCACTTTTTGCAGAATTACCTGCTTCGCCGTTTGCGCCGCAATTCTGCCCAGCACGTCGGTGGGCTTTCCCTGCGTCACCTCGCCGCCCACTTCGATGGCCGGATTGCTCTTCCGCGCGTCGTTCAGGGAGATTTCACGGGTGGGGTCGGAAACGTCTTCCACCACGACTCTCACTGAAAACACTTCGACCTGGCCGGTTTCCGGGTTGAACTTCGAGCGAATGTCTTCTTCGCTCTTGTAAAATTTCCGGACCGCAACCACCATCGCATCCTCAATTGCCGCGACGATGATATCGGGTTCGATGTGCTTTTCCCGGCTGATCTGCTCGATCGTTTGATACAGCAGATTCGCCATATGACGGCCTCTCCTCTAGAATTCCACAACCAGGTTTGCCTTGCGGATCTCCGCGAACGGCAGCGTAACGACCCGGTTCTTCAGTTCCACTTGCACCATGCCGCCGGCAATTCCGGCCAACCGGCCTTCGTAATACTTCGCGTTCTCCACTGGCTCATTCAGCCAGATTTTCGCCTTACGGCCTGCGAAACGGGCGTAATCGGCCGGCTTCATCAGCTTCCGATCCAGCCCCGGCGAACTGACCTCTAGAATGTAGCTGGGCCCAAGCATCAAATCCTCGACGTCGAGGATCGCGCTCAACTGATGGCTTACCGTTTCACAGTCTTTGTGGCTGATCCCGCCCTGCGGGTTCTCGGGACTAACTGGCCGGTCTAAATAGATCCGCAGCAGCCGGTCTCTGCCAATCTTCCATTCCACATCCACAATCTCAATACCCAGGGACTGAGCTACCCTTTCCGCCGCCTCGCGAATCTTCGCCAAGTCCATTGCCTAGCTACGCTTCCGGCCAGCCGGGGTCACCATCCCCTTCCGGGAGGCGCCGCCAAGCTGCCGTAATTTCTGCGGCCAACAAAAAAGTGGGCTCGCGCCCACTCGGTCATTCGACCTAGCTGGAAACAAAACACAGTATAGCCTCGGCTCCCGGCAAACGCAAGGGTGGAGCCGGAAGCCCCTCAGCGCGAATCAAAAACCTGTGTTGCCAACTATTTACAAGTCAAAAAATCTGCTCTCACTCTCAATGCAAGCTGCGTTCCGAGCCTTGAGCCGGGGGAACAGAAAGTCCTCCCCTCGCACGGGGAGGAGGCCTTCCAACGCCCTGTTTTTTCTATTGCGGGGGCGGCTTCGGCGCCTGCGGCTGCGGTCTCGGCTGTGCGGGCCGGGTCGGCGCTGTCGCTGCCGGCGTGGCGCCCGTCTTCACCGGCGGATTTGCCTGGTCAAAGAGGCGGATGATGTCCTGGGTGATATCCACCTGCGGAGAAAAATTGAGCACGATGCTGTTCTGGGAATTGTCGAGGATCAGGGCGAAGTTATTCTGCTTTGAGTAAACGTCGATCACTTGCAGCATTTTATTGCCGATGCGGTCGACCACCTCGCGCTGCGCTTCATTGCTGTCGTCTTGCAGTTCCTGTTGTTTGCGCTGCAGGGAGCGTGTCCATTGATCGCCCTGGCGAGCCAGCCTGGCCTTTTCTTCGTCGCTGAGCATGGCGCCGGCGCGCAATTTATTCCGGACATCCTCGATCTGGCGATTCAAGGTCTCGAGTTCCGCCTGGCGAGCGGCGAATTGCACCTGCAGCTCGGCCGTTGCCTGTTTCCCTTCGCCGGTGCTGGTGATGGCGATTTGAATGTTGATCACTCCAATTTTGTTCGGAGAGCCTTCCCCCGCGGGACGCGCCGCTCCTCCCGCCTGCGCGAAAACGGCAGGTGTGATGCTAAACGCTGCCAGGGCGGCCAGCGCCAATACTCCATTTCGAATCTTCATGCTCGCTCCTTAAATGAGGGTCCTAGGATTGCAAATCGGCGATTATATCTACGTTTCCGGCCCGGTCAATCACAATCGGTGTTCCACCTTGCTGTTTCGGATGCCGCTGCCGGGGCGGAGGGTTGGCCCGGTACCGGACCGCCTCACCCCTTAGCGCGGCAGCGGCAGCAAAAGCACCCGGTTGTTCTTCGTGTCCGCGATCACCGCCAGGTTCGTCTGCGGCTGAATCGCCACGGAGAACTGGCTCGAGCCATCCACGCTCAACAAGGCCTTCACCTGGTTGGTCTGGAAATCCAGCACCGAAAGCGTGTGGCTGAGTGAATTGATCGTCACCAAAGTGCTGGTCTGCGGATTGTAATCGAGCGAGGTGGGATTGATCCCCACCCGCACCAGCGTGGCGACCAGCGATGACGGACTCACCAGCGCCACATTATTCTGCAGACTATTCGTGACGATGAACTGGTTGGACACGGGATCATAGGTGATTCCCGTGGGCAATTGGAAATTCGAGATGCGCCCGCCTTGCAGGGTGCTTCCGCCCAATGCGGTAAGCTGAACGGTGTTCTGCGTCGCGTTGGCGTAGGCCACCAGAAAGTCGCCCGGATCAATCGCCACCGCTTCCGGTTGCTGGTCCGTCGAAATTATGCTGACGGACGCTCCCGTATCCACGCGGAATTCGGATACGGAGTTCGAACCACTGTTGGCCACGAACGCAGCCGCTGTGTCGGCCTGGATCGCCACGCCAAGCGGCTGGGTGCCAACGCCGATGGTGCCCGCGATCTGCCCGGTCACCTCATTCACGATCGAAGCCGTGTTATTTCCAAAGTTTGCGACCACCGCCAATGCCAGCCGGGGCAATATGGCCACTCCCCAGGGAGTCGAGCCCACGTTGATGGGGAAGCCCGCCGTGCCGGTATTCAGGTTAATTATGGAAATGTTGCCCGAACCGGAGTTGGTGACAACCGCCAAATTCCGCTCCGCATCGATCGCCACTCCCTGCGGCCCGGCGCCCACCGCCACCGCCTGGATCACCGTCAAGTTGGTCACATTCGAAATCGACAGATCGGGATTTTGCACGTCCACCACATAGCGGCGAGCCAGGGCCAGCGCCGAAGCCGGAATGGTGGCCGTCAACTGCCGCGTGCTCACCAGCGTCACACTGCCTCCGGGCAATGCCGTCACCGCGGTGCCGTCCAGCCGCACCACCGAACCGGCCACAAATCCTCCGCCCGTCACGTTCACCGTCAGCGGCGCCGCCGAAGCAAAGGTGACCGATGGATTCGTTTGCACAATGCTGAGGGGCCGGATGGCTCCAAGCGAGAGGAGCGACACATTGTTGCTCGTCTGATTCACCACCACCGCCGTGTTGCTACTCGGATCAATGGCAACTGCCTGGGGTCCGGAGCCCACGCCAACAGTGGTAATCGTTTGCAGCGAACGCAAATCAAGAATGGTCGCGAGATTCGTCACCGAATTCACGCTGACCCCGACATTCGTCAACGGATTCACCGCCGCCGCCACTTCGCCCGTCTGGAATACGCCGGAGCGCACGGTCTGATCCAACAAGTTAAATTGACCGACAATCACACTGCTCGGATCGGTGAACATCGATTGATCCGTTTCTGTATTGATCGCGATCCCTCGCAGCGTCGAAGAAATGCTGATGCTTGCCACCACAAAGGGTGTGAGCCCCACGTCCCCGGCACTCGCGGGCCGGCCCAGATTCACGATCGATAATGTTCCGGCGCCCCCCGGCGAAACCAGGGCCCAATTGAGCCGCGGCTCAATCGCCACCTGGGGAGAGCTGCCCGTTCCGATGTTGACCGTGGTGACCACGCTGGGCGCTGCCGGCGTCCGGATATCCAGCACCGTGGCGGCGTTCGTCGAAGCATTGGCCACTAACGCGCGGCCAGACAGCGAATCCACCCCGATCGAGACGGGAGTCGTGCCGCCGGGAAGCGGCAGTGTGGCAATCACTTTCGGCGTCGAAAGGTCCACCACTGAAAGTGTGTTGCTGCCATTGTTCACCACGTACGCCAGATTCCGGTCGCTATCCACCGCCACCCCCATGGGTGAGTTGCCGACGGGAAGCGAAGTCACCGTTTGAGCGGCGATATTCACCAAAGAAATCGTGTTGTCCCCGCGATTGACCACCACAGCGGTGCCCGTCGCCCGGTTGATGGCCACGGCGATCGGCTGCGACCCCACCGCCAGGTTGGTGGGCACAGTTGCAATCGCGGATGCGGGGGGCTCCACGGCAATGTTCACGGCGGAGATGGAGGGAGAGCCCGCCGGAACAGCGCTGTTCTTCAACTCCAGCGGAAAAAGACCGGCCTGTGACAAATCCGGCGTGCCTTGCAAATTCACGTTCAATTGCCGCGTATTGGTGACGGAGAGCGCGCGGGGCTGTCCATTAAACGAAGCCGTCACCAGGGGATTTGTGGGCGTGCCGAAATATCCGCCATCGAGGGTGATTGTAAAGTTTGGCCCGTTTTGAGTGGCGCTGTCGGGGATCGAGGAAATTACGATCGGGCGCACGGGGAGCAGCGTGAAGATAATCGGATTGGAAACGTCCCCGTTTTGCCGTTGCACATCCACATTCCCGGCTCCCACTCCGGTCAGTTGGTCCGTCGAGACGTGAGCCTTCAACACCGTTTGTGAAATGAAAGTGGTGGGCACCGGTGTGCCGCCGACGCGCGCCGTGCTGGTGGTGAAGAAGTTTGTGCCGGTCAGATAGATATCCTGCACGATGGATCCCTGCGCGGTGGAATTGGGATCGATCGAGGAAAGAGTGGGATCGATGCCCGCCAGTAGAGTCAGGTTCGCGCTGCCGGCGCGCGTCGTATCGGCCACGGATGTGGCGATGACGATTGTGGCGCTGGTCGGCACGGTTGCCGGCGCCGTATAGAGCCCGGCCGTAGTGATCGTCCCCACCGTCGCGTTTCCGCCGTTCACGCCGTTGACCGACCAGGTGACTGCCGGGTTCGGCGTCCCGGTTACCGTGTCCGTGAACTGGAGAGTCTCCGCCGAGCCGAGTGTGGCCACCAGGGGCAACACCGAGACGCGCACTCCGCTATCCAGCGTAACGTTTGCCGTGCCGGTAATTTTGACGTTCACGGCGCTGGCCGCCGCGATTGTGATCGTCGCGGGATTCGGCAAAGCGGCCGGAGCCGTGTACAATCCCGTGCTGCTGATTATTCCCACCGTGCTGTTGCCGCCCGGGACGGTGTTGACGGTCCAGTTGACGTTGGTATTCGTCGATCCGGCAACCGTCGCCGTGAACTGTTGCGATCCCGACAAAATTACCGTGACTGGGTTCGGAGTGACCGTGACGGTCACCGAAGAGGAGTTGCCCCCGCAACTCGAAAACATCGCGGCCAGCAGCAGCGCCGCGCCAATCTTCCACGCTTTCATCGCCATCTTCTCCCCCACGGCCAACTGGATGCCCCCATGCCTCTTACTCTTCACCCGATCTCTTCCTCCCCTCCACCCTTCCCACTCATTCCATCAAAACGTCCGGCTCACCGTAAAGCGGTACATCGACTTCGGCTCGAACAAGGAAGACGGAATTCGAAAGGCCTGGTGATCCAAAATAATATTCAACTGCGGCAGGATCTGCGAAGTGTACACGCCCGGCGGCAGAGCGGCCTTGGTCTCGTCGCTCAGGAAAAAGGCCCCGCGCGGCTGCACGATCGTATCGGTCAGCCGGCTGATATTATACGCATAATAAAAACGGAACGGCGCATGGACGATGGGCAACTGCACGACGATCTGCAGGCCGCTCGAGACCCTCGGCGTGAAATTCGTTCCCGGAGCCACTTGAATCTGCTGGTTGATTTTCAAGTTCGGGAAATCCCGATTGGGATATTCCTCGTTCAGCAAGTTCACCGCCGAAGAATCCAGCTGTAATTGAGATTTGCGCAAAGCGCCGTCGATCCCGGCATCCGTAAACACGTCCAGCTCCACCGGACCGGCCAGGGGTATCCGGTATTCCAGGTTTCCCACCGCCTGCGTATCGCCCCCCGGCCGGGTGGCCACGAAGGAAAGCACCGGGACGGTCAAAGTCTGCCGGGTGGGGTTCCCGTTCGAATCCAGGCGCGTGGGATCGAAGAAGGGGATCCCCTGATTCGAGGTGGTGGGGATAAACGCCCAGGGAGAAATCGTGTAGAAGTCGAAGCCGCGCACGTCATTTTCCCCGCCCAGATAGAAACGCGTGAAGGGCGGCACCACTTTGCCGCCGTAGCCCGCTACCACCGCGGTGATGAAATGGAAGGCCAGTACGTTCCGTTTCTTGTTGATCGGGTGGTACCACGACCCGGTGAAAACGCCGGTCACGGTGTTGACGTTCCCTTGCAACGGGCCGCCTTCGAAGGGAACGCTCAACGAAAAACTCTTGCCGGAGGTCGCATTCTCGCCGCCATTCAGGGAACTATAGGAAAGCGATGGCGTAATCTTACTGGAACGGATTCCCCGCAGCGCCGAAGGGCCTCCCAGGCTGGTAAATTGCAAAGTCTCGAAGAGAAGTTGCGAGGACTGGCTGAACGCCGTGATATCGCTGGTGGTGAATCCATAGGTGAGCCCGACTCGCGTGAAAGCGAATCGGCGCATCGGATAACTGGCGAAAATCGTGAAGCCTTTGGAGCTTTGATTGTAGTTCTGTTCGAATGCCGGATTGATGGCCACTTGCTGGCCAAGAAGTATGGAAGTCTGGCGCGACTGGTTGTAATTGTACCGGTTGTTAAAAATCGTAAACCCGGTGGAAATCGGCCGGTCGAATAGATACGGCTCCGTGAAGCCGAACAGGAAGCTCCGCTGCAGATCCCCGAACTGCGCGGAAAACGTCAATGTTTCGCCCAGTCCCAGGAAGTTGTTGGTCTGGTAGGAAAGTCCGATAAAGCTTCCGGAAAGTCCGCTTACCCCGCCCGTGAAGCTGATGGATTGTTTCCCCTTTTCCTTTACCTTCAGCAGGATGTCGACCGTGCCTTCCTTGATATTGCGCTTCAGCTCCGCATTTTCCGGCTTGATGGGATCGAAATAATCGAGTTGGTTCAGCCGCAGCAAGCTCAGTTCCCAGTAGCGCTTGTTGAACAACTGGCCTTCATCGATCAGCACTTCGCGCCGGATCACTTTGTCGCGTGTGGTTGTGTTTCCGCTGAATTCGATGCGGCGAACGATGAATTGTTTCTGTTGATCGAATTCCAGCGTCAGGTTCACGATTTTCTTCGCCGAGTCCGGTTCGGTGAGTGGGTTGATGGTGAAATCGATGAACCCGTACTGGCCGTAGAGGCTGCGATACATGTCGAACGACTTGCGCACCTTGGCCGTCGAAAACACATCGCCTTCCTTCAAGGGAAATATGCTCTGCAGGTACTCGCCCTTGATAAACAGCGGCTGATCGGGGTCCGAACTGCGAACGATCAGTTTGCCCATGTGGTACCGGTCGCCCTCTTCGATGGGAATGGTGATGTTGGTCGCTTTCCCATGCTTGCTTCCCACCAGCGGCCAGGGTCCCGGGATGCCGCCGCGGTCCACTTCCACCGTGTTCAGGATGGGGTCTTTCACGATGACCCGGAAGTAGCCGTTATCCTGGTAGAGAGCGCGGATTCCCGCTTCCATGTCCTCGTTCAGCTTGTTCCGGTCATAGGTCTTGCCGAACAAAGGAATCTCAGTGAACCACAGGGGAATCACGATGGGGCGGGAGTTCCTCATCGAGCGGATGATCCGCCGGCTCGAGAACGCGTGGTTGCCTTGAATGATGATTTTTCCGACTTTGACCTTCGGCCCTTCTTCGATGTTGAAGACCAGCTTGACGGCGTTCGTGGCCGCGATGCGCTCGTAGGTCGGCTTCACCACGGCGAATTGCCGTCCATGCTCCGCGAGTAATTCCTTCAGCACCACTTGCGCGCGCTTGATTCGGGTCGGGTCAAACTGGCTTTCCACGGTCAGGCCGACCTTGCGTTCCTTGAACCGGTCGAGGATATCGGATTCCGAGACGGATTTATTGCCTTTGTATTCGATCCGGCGAATGATGGGCCGCTCTTGCACCTTGAAGATGAGCACCTTGCCGTTCGGCGCCTTGGGGTCATCTTCCACTTCCAGCCGGATATCCTCGAAATATTGCGTGTTCCACAAAGCCTGGAAATCGCGCCGGGTTGTCTCCTCGTTGTATGGGTCGCCGGCACGCGAAAAAATGCGCGCGCGCAGAGTGTCGCTTTGAATTCTGCGATTCCCTTCGAAAATGATCCGGGTGATTATTTCTTGATTCGAGGAACCAGCCTGAGGGGAGGCATTGGCCCGGGCAATGAAAAATAAGCAAACGGGCAAAATGAGGCACACCTGGAAAACCCAGGCGAACGTGAGCAGACATACTCTTCTACGTGCGGCCGCCGATCGCTTCAAGGCCGCGCTCCCCCAGCCAATGTAATATGCTCCCCCGCCGGACCGCCCTGGTCCGGCTCGCGCGTGTAGGATTCCCTAGTGGGCGACTGGGGTTGCCTCGACCACCGGTCGGAAACCGAGGCCGTCACCGGAGAGGTAGACCTCCAGTGTTGCCGGCCGTTGCAGCCCGCCCTGAATCAGCGTTTCCGAGAGTGGATCTTCGACGTACTTCTGCAGGGCGCGCCGGAGTGGACGCGCGCCATAATTCCTGTCTGTGCAGGTTTTGTCAAGTATCCACTGGCGCGCTTCCGGAGTCAGGCTGATTTGTACCTGGCGATGCACCAGCGTGTCATTCATCTGCGCGACCAGCAGATCGATAATGTTCCGCAGGTCATCATCCGAAAGCGAGCTGAACAGGATGATCTCGTCCAACCGGTTCAGGAACTCGGGATTGAAGATGCGCTTCACCTCCGTCAGCACCACGTCGTCCATGGTCTTTATTTCTCCGCCTTCGACGGACTGGAAGCCCAGTGAAGGGGGCCTCTGCAGCGCGCGGGCGCCGATGTTGGACGTCATAATAATGATGGTGTTGCGGAAGTCGACGGTGTTGCCCAGGCCGTCCGTCAACTGCCCGTCCTCGAACACTTGCAGCAGGATGTTGTAAACGTCCGGATTGGCCTTTTCAATTTCGTCCAGCAGAATCACCGAGTAGGGCGCGCGGCGGATGCGTTCGGTCAATTGGCCGCCCTCTTCATAGCCCACGTATCCTGGAGGCGCGCCGATCAGTTTGGAGACCGAGTGCTTCTCCATGTACTCCGACATATCGAAGCGGACCAGCGACTTCTCGCTGCCGAACAGGAATTCCGCCAATCGCCGGGCCACTTCCGTCTTGCCCACGCCCGTGGGACCGAGGAACAGGAAGCACCCCACTGGACGGCCGGGGGCCTTGAGCCCCGCGCGGCTGCGGCGAATCGCGCGAGCCAGCGCGCGAATCGACTTATCCTGGCTGATAATGCGCTTGTGCAGCTCTTCCTCGATGCGCAGCAATTTCTGCTGCTCGTCTTCCTTGATCGAGGTGACCGCGATCCCCGTCCAGCGCGACACCACTTCTTCGATGTCTTCGCGCGTCACGGTGCCCGTCGCGGAATCGTCGATCTTCAATTTCTCCCGCAACATCCGCAAATGTTCTTTTTCTTTCCGCTCTTCTTCGGAGTAGAAGCGCGCCTTCTCGAACTCGTGATTGGCAATCGCGGTCTCCATGCGGTGGGTGATGAACTTCACCCGCTTTTGCACTTCGGAGACTTCGTCCGGCAGCATGGCCTGGCGCAATTTCACGCGCGCGCCGGCTTCGTCCACCAGGTCGATGGCTTTGTCCGGGAGGAAGCGGTCTGGAATATACCGGTTCGAGAGATACACCGAGTACCGGATGGCTTCGTCCGTATAGGACACGGCATGGAATTTCTCGTAGCGATCCCGAATGCCTTCGAGCACCCGGATCGCTTCCTCTTCGGCCGGCGCCGAAACCTTGATGGATTGGAAGCGCCGCTCGAGTGAACGGTCTTTCTCCACCGATTTGCGGTATTCGCCGGGTGTGGTTGCGCCGATGCACTGGATCTCGCCCCGGCTCAATGCGGGTTTCAGGATATTCGCGGCATCAAGGGAACCTTCGGCGGAGCCTGCGCCGACCAATGTGTGCAGCTCGTCGATGAAGATAATGGCGTTCTGGCTCTCCATCAGTTCCTTCATGATGGTCTTCAGCCGCTCTTCAAACTGGCCGCGATATTTCGTTCCGGCCACGATCAATGAAAGGTCCAGGGAAAGAATGCGCTTATCGGCAAGGAACGGGGGCACGTTGCCGTCGGCGATTCGCTGCGCCAGGCCCTCGACGATGGCCGTTTTACCCACGCCGGGCTCGCCGATCAGGACAGGGTTATTCTTGGTGCGCCGGCAGAGGATCTGGATGGCGCGCTCCAGTTCTTTTTCGCGGCCCACCAGCGGATCGAGCTGTCCTTCCATGGCGGATTGCGTCAGATCGCGGCTGAATTCGGCGAGTAACGAAGTTTCTTTGGGACGGCTCACGGGAACCTTCTCACTGGTTGTTCGCGCCAGTTCTTCTCGGAGAGTGGAGAGCCGCAGGCCGCGCTCCTGCAGGATTTCCGCGCCGAAGGATTTCTCCTCGCGCAGAATTCCCAGCAGCAGGTGCTCCGTGCCCACGTGCTTGTGCCCCAGCCGCTCGGCTTCTTCCGCGGCGAA
>JBGPTK010000115.1:0-11224 GCA_041490605.1 Terriglobia bacterium
AAATTGTCAGCGGTCTTGTCGGAAAACAATGTGACGGTGTAGCCGCGCTTGTGGAGAGCGTGCGCCATCAGCAAGCCCGCCTGCCCCGCGCCGACGATGGCGATGTTCCTCAAGTTGATCTCTCCAGCGTTTGCCGCGCGTAAGCGTCGAATAATCTGTAGCTAAGTTTTCCCGCGCAAGAGAAAATTAATATTGCACAACCTCCAGCTGATTTCCCCTCGGGTCCAGAAAGTAATTCACCAGCATGCCCGCACGCGGGCCTTCGCCTATCACGATGGGTCCATCCATGACGCGAATGCCCTTCGCGCGCAGGAAACGAACAGCCTGGTCAAGATTCTCGACGCGCAGCGCGATGTGATGGCTGCCCAGATCGCAGTTGCGCGGCGGAATTCTACGCGCGTCGTCCGGTTTTTCGTATTGGAACAGCTCCAACATCGCGCCCGAGCCGAGTCGAAGCACGGCCAAGCGAATCCGCGCGCCGGCCACGTTGATATGCGCTTCGCCCCAGTCGCGTCCATCCGCTCCACGCGGAATCTCAGCGGAGTCGTAAGGCCCCAGCCCGTAAAATTCAATGGCGCCGAGCACGTCGCAATAGAATCGCACCGCCGCATCGAGATCGGGCACCGTGAGCGCCACATGATCGATCTGCATCAGCCCGGGCAGGGTATCGACGGCCACGAGTTCGCTCCTCCTACCGCTTGCTTGCGTTTTCCCGCAGGCCGCGGTTCTACATTGCGGCCGCGAGCGCCGGCTCGGCTCATTCCGGCAAATCGGGGTGGCGCGTCGTCACATGGTAGCGCCCGGAATGGAAGACCAGCGGCTCCCCCTCGGTCCATTGGTAATCTTCCACTTCGCCAAGAAAAATGATGTGATCGCCGCCATCGAATTCGCGCACTTTGCGGCACACGAAGTGCGCCGTCGCTCCCTTGAGCAAAGGACAGCCCGCCGTCCCCTCCGTGCATTCGACGCCCGCGAATTTGTCCGGAAGCGGCGTGGAGAATTGACGCGATAGATGGTGCTGGTTCGCCGCCAGCACATTAATCGCGAAGTGGCTGGCCTCGCTGAAATCCGCGAAGCTGGGCGCCTGGCGGGAGATGCTCCAAAGGACCAGCGGCGGATCGAGCGAAACCGACGAAAAAGAATTCACCGTCATCCCCACGCGGCGGCCGTCTCTCCCCCGCGCGCTCACAACAGTGACTCCTGTGGCGAACTGTCCCAGCGCCCGGCGAAAATCACGGCGATCAAAACGATCGGCAGCTGCCTTCGCAGCCTGCTGCAAGAACGCCTCCGCCTCATGCGCATCCATGAACCACGGGAAGAACTCTCGAGGATCGTCGAAATCATTTACAACCGCCTCGGCCACCTCGCGCAATCTTCCTGCCGATTCCAGAATCTTCAGCACATGCGGCTGGGGGTGCAGCAGCAGATTCGTCCACTCGGTGGCCCAGCGCGCATAGCCGGACCAATAGCGATCGAAAGTTTGTTGCATCCACTCTTTGTCCGCGGCTTGCTCGCCACGTTCCAAAATACTCTTCAGATAAATATCGGCGCACCGCGCGGCGTTGTTCGAGCCCTGGCCGGTGATGGGATCGTTCAACACCACAACATCCGCCATGCCCAGCACGAAGCGGCCCGAGGGAAGAGTGGCCACCGGTTTGCGAACGATGGGCGTCACGGAACCGGTCAAAATTCCGTTCGCATCCGTCAGCTCAACATCCTTGCAGCGCTCCGCTTCCCAGGGTAGATACGTTTGCAAAATCCATTTCGATTTCGCCAAATGCTGCTCGGGCGTTTTCACATCGCCCCAGCAATCCATCGGTCCGCCCGGGACTCCTTCGAACACCATGATCTCGCACGGCCCGGAAATTGTGAGGGCGGGGAAAACGAAGTATTCGCCAACTCCAGGGATCAGGTTGAAGCAAACGGCCGCGAATGGCTCGCGCGGGCGCATGTTCTTCACGTACGTGAGCGCGAGCGCCCGCTGAGGCCGGTCGTAAGGGGAACGGCTGGCATCTCGCTCAAAGAGCCAACCAAGATTTCCCTTGCCGGCGGCAACGAGGGTGAGGTCATGGCCGGCCGCATAAGTTTCAACATCGGCGATCTGAGCCACTTTCAGAACAAGCTCGCCGCCTTTCCGCTGGAACTCCGCCATCCATCCGGGCATTTTCAGCCGCTGGTCCACCGCTTGCGCGTAACTGTCGAGACGCGCCGCCCAGTCAATCGTTTTTCCACCGCGCCCATCGGGAACCACGAAACTCATTCCTTCCACTTTCGGGCACTGCTCTTCCCAATGGTTCAGCCCCAAATCGCGTTCGGTTTGCAAAGCGCGGTCAAACATGCACTGGCTCGACATGACCCGGCCGTTGCGAATCTCCTCGGCCGATCGGTCCGAGACCAGCGTCACTAGGTAGCCCGCATCCAGCAGGCCCAATGCAAGCTGCAAACCGGATTGCCCCGCGCCGATGATGGCGATTCGCTTCATGGTAGGAAATTTGATTCGCAGCTACTCCATCAATTTTGGAATCGCCGGCGCCGCCATCTCCGGGCCCATGGCGGAGTAGCCCCCATCCACAGCCAAATCCGTTCCGGTGATGAAAGATGCCTGACTCGAACACAGAAATAGGACGGCATCCGCTACTTCGCTGGGTTCGCCCACACGCCCCAGCAAATGATAGGCTCCACCCACTCGATTCGTTTTCACTTTATCCCCGTGCGTCAGTTCGTCCATCAAGCGGCACCACGTCCAGCCAGGCGATACAGAGTTCACTCGAATCTTGTCGGCAGCCAGGTCCATGGCCTCGTTGCGGGTGAGCTGCAGGATGGCGGCTTTGCTCACGGGATAAAGCCAGCGCCCGGTCTGCGCCACTTTCGCGCTGATGCTCCCAAAGTTTACGACGGCGCCTCCACCGCGCTTCGCCATGTGCGGACGGGCGGCTTGCAGCATCAACGCGCCGCCAACCACATTGATATTGAAACTCTCGAGCCACTCTTGCCGCGTCGAAGCCAGCGCGTTATCGGTATAAACGCAGGCAACATTCACCAGAAAATCGATGCCGCCGAAAGTCTTCGCGGTTTTTTCGGCGCACGCCGCAATCTGCGCGTCATCGGCCAAATCCGTCTTCACAAAAATTACATTGGGGCGGAGTTCATCGGCGATGGCCTGCCCATCTTTCGCATTGATATCGGCAATCGCAACCTTCGTTCCCGCGCGGTGGAACGCGCGCACCACGCCGGCGCCGATCAAGGTCGCGCCGCCGGTCACGATGGCTACTTTATCTTTCAGTCCTTCCATGCTGCTAGGCCTCCGTTTTGTAACTCATCACTGGCCGTACCTTATCACGCGCCCGGCAAGCCGCAAAGTTTGAAACGGCAACACCAAATAAATGGGCGTGGATAAAAATTGAGCAGGAAAAAACTGGACTATGGTAAAAGGAGCGAGCAAAATAACGCGCTCCTGGATGTACCGGAGGTGAGCGATGAGGAAAATCGCAATCGTAGGCGGTGGGCAGTCGGGACTGCAATTGGCGCTCGGCTTGCAGCAGAAGAAATACGAAGTCACAGTCGTCTCCAATCGCACCCCGGAGCAGATTCGAAAGGGCCGCGTCACTTCCAGCCAGTTCATGTTCAACGACTCGCTGCAGAACGAGCGGGACCTGGGCATCAATTTCTGGGAAAAGGAATGCCCGGTTACCGAAGGGATCACGTTCACCGTCCCCGGACCCGATGGCAGCCGCGCCTTGTACTGGGAAGCGAAGCTCGATCGCTACGGCCAATCCATTGACCAGCGCGTGAAATTCTCGGGATGGCTCGAGGAATTCGCCAAGCGCGGCGGAAACGTAGTCTACGAAGATGCGGGACTCGCGGAACTCGAAAAATATGCCGGCAGCAATGACCTGGTGATCGTCGCCGCCGGTAAAGGAGAAGTAGCGCGCTTATTCGAAACCGATGCCGCGAATACTCCTTTCACCACGCCGATGCGGGCGCTCGCGCTTACGTACGTGAAGAAAATGGTCCCGCGAAAGCCGTACACCGCGGTGGCCTTCAACCTGATTCCCGGCGTCGGCGAATATTTTGTTTTCCCGGCTCTCACCACCACGGGTACCTGCGAAATCATGGTGTTCGAAGGCGTCCCAGGCGGACCGATGGATTGTTGGGGCGGCGTGAAGACTCCGCAGCAGCACCTCGAGAAATCGAAATGGGTGCTTCAAACGCTTCTTCCCTGGGAAGCAGAGCGCTGCCGGGACATCGAATTGACCGACGACATGGGAATCCTGGCCGGTAGATTTCCGCCCACGGTGCGCAAGCCAATTTGCCGTCTCCCCTCCGGACGTCTGGTGCTGGGCATGGCGGATGTAGTGGTGGTCAACGATCCCATCACGGGGCAAGGCTCAAACACGGCCAGCAAAGCGGCCAAGGTTTACATGACTCGCATCCTGGAAAATGGCAACAAGGCCTTCGATGCCGCGTGGATGCAACAAACGTTCGATGGCTTCTGGAATTACGCGCAGTGGGTGGTGAAGTGGACCAACACTCTGCTGACTCCTCCGCCTCCGCACATTCTGCAATTGATGGGAGCCGCGTCGCAGATTCCCCGGCTGGCCAGCCGCATCGCCAACGGATTCAACAATCCTCCCGATTACAATCCGTGGTGGTTCAGCCCCGACGAGGCCCAGAAATTGATGGCTCCGTAACCGCCGCCGCGCGCCTCGGTTGGGCGCACGCGAAGTTTACCGAGTAGTGAGTTAATTCGTTTTTTTTCGCGAAGCATCCGGCTTCTCGCCTGTTCACTTGCCTCGCTTCGCTCTAATTTTTCGGAATCCGCCTGCTTGACAAACCCCGGAGCGCGGTATTCAATACGATCATCTTGCGGATCGCGCGGCAGAAAATCAGTCTGTTTTCTAAATCCAGCGCGCGTGCAGCAAATCTAACTCTTCCCGCAAGGAGGATTCCATGATCGAACAATACATGGCCCTGGCTCTTCAGCCGATCATGCGAGGCTGCAAAAAACGCTCCGAAATCATCGTCAATCTTCGTCATATATCTGAGTTGATGGACGCTGCCGTCTGGCTGAGCGCCATTGATTTGCCAGTCCGCCTGGTCACCATTCCCGAAGGTTGCCTCCAGGGCTTCACCGACGAAGTTTTCGATTGGGACCACGTCAAGTATGTAAATGAAATGGCCATCGATATTCCCGGCGACGAAACCGATTTCCTGGGACGCAAGGCCAAGCAGATGAATACTTACATCATCGGCCAGGCCAAAGCCAAGCATCCGGAATTTCCGGAGCGCTTCTTCAACTGCGGATTTGTGATCGCGCCTTCCGGCGAGGTGATCCACAAGCACTATAAACTGCAAGTTTTCGCGCGCGAACATTCCACGGTTCCTCATGACGTCTGGGACCGCTGGATCGAATTGTACGGCGACAATCTGGACGCATTTTTCCCCGTGGTGGACACAGAAATCGGCCGCATCGGAATCGTGATCTGCATGGAAGGCTCGTTCCCGGAAACGGCTCGTGGCGTGGCCATGAACGGCGCGGAAGTGATCTACCGGCCGGCCTACCCCGAACCATACGTAGCCAATGATATCTGGGAAATTCAAAACCGCGCGCGGGCTCTCGACAACACTTGTTACGTGGTCGCGCCGAATCCCGCCACCTATTACCTGACCCAGGAATCCATCAACCCGATCGACACCTTCGGCGGAAAATCCATGATCGTCGATTACCAGGGGCGCGTCCTCTCCAAACACGACTACGGCTCCGGCGCTTCCTATGCCGGCGCCATTATCGATATCGAGGCGCTCCGGCAATATCGCAGCCGCTCGCTGTGGGGCAATTGGATGCGCGACCTGCGTACCGAGCAGTTCCGCTGCATCTACGAGCAACCGATCTATCCGAAAAACCTTTGCCTGAAGGAACCGCCGGGCCATCACGAAGACAACGATGTAATTCGTCGTGCCGTGATGAAAAACATGATGGAGCGAGGCCTGTACAAGCCGCCAACTCACACCAATGCCGGGACGAAAGCCGTCAAGAAAGAAAAAGAAGAAATTCCAGCGGACTAGCGGAAGCCGCAACCGTGTGATCTATCCCGGGAATTCTCCTGGCTTCTTCTTAAGGGGTCGGAGTTTTAGAGCCAGTGCGGCAAGTTTGATTGGGGGCGGTCGTGTAGCGCCGCCCTTCAGGGCGGCATCTTTAGAATCAATCGGCAAGTTCACATTTTTTGGGTGATCACGTGAAGCCACAGCAAAAAGTTCTCGGCGGTCGCAGCAGCGTGAAGGTGGCTGTCGTTCAAACTCCGCCCGTCTATCTCGACCGGGAAAAAAGCGTGGACCGCGCCTGCGCCAAAATTGCCGAAGCGGCCGCGCAAGGGGCGGAACTGGTCGCCTTCACGGAAACCTGGCTGGCCGGATACCCCTACTGGGGAGAAGGATGGGAATCCAAACTGCAGGACTGGCTTCCGGTTCGCGTGCGTTTCTACGATAACGCCGTCCTGATTCCCAGCGAAGATACGGCCCGGCTTTGTGAAGCCGCGGCAAAGGCCAATACGCACGTGGTGATCGGGTGCAACGAACTGGATTCGCGCCGCGGCGTGCACACGATTTACAACACGCTGTTGTTCATCGAACGCTCCGGCCGCATCCTGGGGCGCCATCGCAAAACGGTTCCCACATTTGTGGAACGCGCCGTGTGGGGAAATGGCGACGGCAGCGATCTGATCACCTATGAAACCGACATCGGCCGCATCGGAGGACTGATTTGCGGCGAGCATTTGATGACCCTGATTCGCGCTCGAATGATCGATCAGGGCGAAGATTTCCACATCGCCGTTTTCCCCGGCGCGTTCTCGATTCACTGCGGCCCCAAGCTCGAAGAACCCGATCTCGAAGGCAAATTTTTCTGGGGCCATACCTCTTCTCGCGCCCACGCCATGGAAGCGGGCGCCTTTGTGCTGTCCGCCTGCGGATATTTCACGGAGAAGGATCTCCCCGCTGATTTCCCGCTGCGCGGGACTGTGAATCTGGATTACGCTCACGGCGGCAGCCAAATCGTCGCGCCCCTCGGCATTCCTCTTGTGCCGCCCACTTCGGGTGACACGATCATTTACGCAGATTGCCAGGCCGACATGATTAAAGTATGGAAAGCGCTGATCGATACCTTGGGCCACTATGCCAGGCCGGATATCGTCCGCTTGCAATATCTGAAGAATGGCCAGCAGGATTTCGCTTCGCTTGCCGTGGAAGCATTCGAGAGCAGCTCGCCCAAGCTAATCGAAGAGCACGCGGACCGGCACGAAGTAAGCCGGCAAAGCGTCGAGTCCGCCGTGGAACGTTTAGCGCAAGGCCGTGGTTCAGGTGCATAGGGGGATCGTTGGTGGCAGTTGGGAGCCAATGATCGGGGAAAAGTAGGGTAGGCATTCGGGGTGGGTGCGTTCCTTACAAATTCATTCGGGGGAGACACATGATTCGAACTTGGCTGCGGGCTATTATCGGCATTAGCGTTTTCGCATTTGCATTCTCCGTTGCAGTTGAAGCGCAGCAATTGGCCACGCTCAACGTCACCGTAACCGATCAATCCGGCGCGGTGATTCCCAGCGCCAAAGTAACGGTTCGCAATATTGAAACGGACGCGAAGCGCACGGAATCCGCCAATGGCGACGGCCTCGCCGTGCTCCCCGGTCTGGCCCCGGGCAAATATGAATTGACGGTCGAATCCGGCCAGTTCAGTCCTTTTAAGAGTCAGGTCACGCTGGCCGTCGGGCAAATTGCTTCCGTTCCGGTCACGCTTGGACTTTCCACGAAAGAGCAGAAAATCGAAGTCTTTGCCAACACCGTGGGCATCGACACGCAAAAATCCGAAGTCAGCCAGGTGATCGAGTCGCAGAAAATTCTGGACCTGCCCATCTCCGGCCGCGACTTCATCGACTTTGTCCTGCTCACCCCGACCGCCAACGTGGGCCGCAGCACGGCGGTGGGCGCGCAATCGCCCTTCACGGAAACCGTTCTGCAATTAAGTTTCGCCGGCTTGCGCGAGGTGCACAGCACCTTCTTCGCCCTGGATGGCACCGATTACACCACCAGTATTTCCGGAGTGCAGCGCCAAAGCCCGTCGCAGGATTGGGTCCAGGAATTCCGCGTGGTTTCCAGCCCCTACACCATGGAAGTGGGACGCAATCTTGGATCGGTGGTCAACACAGTCACCAAGTCCGGCACCAAGGATTACCACGGCTCCGCTTACGAATACTTCCGCAACAACAAAATGGACGCCAACAATTTGCTTTCGGCCCCGGGTTTCAACACTCTTCGCTTCAACCAATTCGGCGTGAATCTCGGCGGTCCGGTGATCCAATCCAAGAGTTTCTTCTTCGTTGGCTACGAAGGGCAGCGCCGTGCCGAGTCGCCCATCTACTCCTCGTTCATTTTGCATTGCATCGCTTCCCCCGGCTGTCTTGGCCCGGGCACTCCCAGCATCAATCAGGTGAAAGCTGGACTGGGACTTGCTCCCGAAAATCTGGGCTCGATTCTACAGATCGACGATTACAACAAGTTTTTCGGGAAGAGCACCACCGTCTTGAGCGGCAAATCCAACCTCAACATCGCCTATCTTTTCACCAAGGATCACAAGCAAAACGCGCCCGGCGCCGCTCCCGGCGAAGGCCTTCCTTCCTCCTATCGCGACAATCCCGTGCAGGATCAAACGGTCTATGCCAGCCTGGTCCATCTCTTCAGCAATACCTGGACCTCCGAGACCGTCGTCGATTTCGGCCGCAGAACATTCAATCTGAATCCGGTCGGCGCCGGATTCGAGCCCGCCGTCAATATTCCCGACTTGCTCTCCTCGGGAGGGTTCGTGGGCAGCGTTCACTTCTATCGCGAACAGCATTTCCAGATCGCCGAGAATCTCACCCATGTCCACGGCAATCACACCTTCACCTTTGGCGGAGATCTGGAACCCACCTGGATCGATGTCCAGGCCACTCTATTCACTCCCGGCTTCGCCGTCTTTACGCCGCAAAGCTTCTTCGGAGCGCCGCCATTCACCTCGCCGCCCTTTGGACCCGGCACGCCCGTTATTTTTCTCTTCCTGGAGCCCCGCGATTTATTCGGAAAGCAAATTCCGGCGCGAACTTTGCCCTTTCAAACCGGCCTCTATTCCGGGCCTGCCGCCGATGACTTCAACAACAGCACGAAGCTGAATTTCGAGCACACCCTGTATTCCCTGTATGGACAGGACCAATGGCGTGCCCGCCCGAATCTCACTTTCACTCTGGGACTTCGCTGGGACGTGGATCTAATGCCTTCCGGCGCCGATTTGAAATTACAGGGTTCCGGCCATTACACAAATTACGGAAACGTGCAGCCCCGGGCCAGCGTAGCCTGGTCGCTGCGCGGCGGGAAAACCGTGGTGCGCGCCGGCACCGGGCTGTTCTACGGCCCGTTCGATTACAGCGACATCCTGGTCAGCTGGATTGGGGCTTCGGAATTCACCTACATGAATCAGCCTCTGCTCCCGGCATTTGCCAATCCTTCGCAATTGCTGATCGGGACGGGAGCCTCCGGCGGGGTGGGAATCTCGGGCCCCTTCGGGGCATCCGCCGCATTCAGCAACTTTACGCACAATGGGATCTATCCTTCTCCCACCAACCCCGCGGCCCCGCTCAATCAATTTCCGCTCGGCTATGCCGTGAGGAAATTTGAAAATGCGAACGCCGTGCAGGCCAGCCTGGAAATCGAGAATCAGATTGCCAAGGATACTTTCCTGACGGTCGGATACCAGTATGTTCATGCATCGCATCTCCCCGTCTACGACAGCATCAATGGCATTCCCGCCGGCATCACTCCCGGTGGCGTTCAAAATTTCGTACCGGCGGACCCCACTTTCGGGTTTTCCCTGATCGTCGCCCCCACCGGATGGTCGATTTATAACGGCGGCACGCTCAGCTTGCGGAAAAATTTCTCGCATCATTACAGCGTCCTTGCCAATTACACTTATTCCAAGTCGCTCGATATCGCCACCGACGTCCAATTGGGCAACACGCCGTTTGACTACCTCAACACCAAGCTCGACAAGGCCCGCGGCGATAACGATATCCGGCATCGTTTGACGCTGGCCCTGCTCACCGAAACTCCTTCCACCTGGAATGCGGTGGCGCGCAATTTCAAGTTTTCGGTGTTGACCACGCTGCAGAGCCCGCGCTACTACACCATCTTCACCGGCTTCGACGTGAACGGCGACCAGTATCCTTTCTCCGATCGCGTCGGAACCATCGGCCGCAACACCTACACCGGCGACTCCGATTACGACACCGGAGTGCGCCTGCAGCGCGTGATCCCCTTCAACGAACGATTTAAAGGGGAACTCAGCCTCGAAGTATTCAATTTATTCAACCGGGCCAACGTTGTGGATATCGACCACGTCTACGGAAACCCCACATTCCTGGGGCCGGTACCGCAGCATTATAAGGATGGCCTCTCGAGTCCGGCCAATCCTACGTTTGGCTCGCCGAAATTTGCGGCGCCGGCGCGGCAATTGCAACTCTCGTTCCGTCTCAACTTTTAACATTTTCGGAAATAAGGACATTGGATGGCAACACCCGGGCCGCCACGCGCGGCCCGGGAATTGCGCCCGGCGGCAGCGGTAAATCGCCGCTCTCTTCACGTCAGGAAACAGGGAAATGATCAAACCTTACACCGCCGTCGGACTGGTCCCCACCATTCGCGGCATTCGTTCCCGCAAAGACATCCAAATAAATATCGAGCATTTGAAGCACCTGGTGAAAGCCGCAAGCTGGCTTTCCAGCCTGAGTCTTCCCGTGAAGTTGATCGCCATCCCGGAAGGCGCATTACAGGCCTTTAATGACGAAGTGCTGGACCTCGATCACGTAAAATTCGCGCGGGAATGCGCCATCGATATTCCCGGTGAGGAAACCGGAGAGATCGGCAAACTGGCGCGGGAATGGGATTGCTTCATCATGGCGCAGGCCAAGGCCAGGCATCCCGATATCAAAGACCGCTTCTTCAACGTCGGCTTCATCATTAATCCCCAGGGCGAAATCATCCTGCAGCACTACAAAGTGTCGCCGCTGTGGCCGGTGGAACATTCGGTTTGCCCGCATGACATTTACGATTGGTGGGTGGAGAAATATGGCCGGAACCTGCAGGCCTTCTGGCCCGTGGTGGATACGGAAATCGGGCGGATGGGCATCATGATGGCGAACGAAGG
>JBGPTK010000116.1:0-11183 GCA_041490605.1 Terriglobia bacterium
CCAGATTCGCTCCGAGCGCGCGGAATTCCTGCGTCAGCTTGCGTTCCACATCCAGATCGAGATTGATCAGCGCGCTGGTTACCGCTGCTCCGCTGATCAAGGCAAGCAGCGCTACGGCCAAGCGTGCGCGGCTGGCCCGCAACAAATTCCACAATAGCCGTCCAAACATTTATTCGCCCCTCAAAATGGGCGCCGGCTGAAAATGCGCGGCGCTCCGCAGCGGGAACAAACTCCCCAGCAGCGCAACGAAAATAGCCAGCGCCAAAATGACGGGCAAAAGAATCGCGCGCGGCTCGGAAGGAACTCCAAACACGCTTTCGCCGAGCACTCGCGCCAGCCCCATGCCTAGCAGAAAGCCGATTCCACCGCCCGCGATTGCCAGCATCAATTGTTCGCCGAGAAAGAGCGCAGCCACCAGACCGTTCGTGGCGCCCAGGGCTTTCATCAATCCCACTTCCACTCGCCGCTCCAGCACCGTGGTTGCCGAAGTGGCCGCCACCGCCAGCGCGGCGGCGATCAACGCAGCCAGCGTAACCATCCACAGCAGCGCGCCCACTCGCGTGAGTATGCGGCCTTCGGTTTCGGCCACTCGGCGGATCGCGCGCACGTCCGTCTCCGGAAGCACCTGACGGATTTGCAGGCCGATCGAGGAAATGTAGGGCGAGCAGAACCAGCGGTCGTATTCAGTTGGCGTCATGGATGCCGGATCTTTCTGCGCGAAAGCATCTTCGGGTTTGGTCAATGCACTGACGAGCAATTGCCGGAATTTTCCAGGCTCGCCCGCCAATTCCTGCGCTCGGGAAAGTGGCGCGAGAATCGTCTGATCTTCGGCGCCGCCGGTCGAGACGATTCCGGTGACAGTCAGCTTGGCAGTTTTCGTCCCCGCCGTGATTTCGAGCACATCACCCGGCTGAATTTTATCGCGGGCAGCCAGCGCTGCGCCGGCCACGCATTCGTTCGCATCATCGCCGAACCAGCGGCCACGAATCTTCCACCACGGATGGGTGGCCGCCGCGCCCGTCGTGAATTGGGCGCCGTCGGGAACCGGCACGGCATGTTGATACCAGGTTCCGATCAGTGTTGTCCGCGCCAGCGGGCGCGCCGGGATGGAATCTCCTCTCGCGCGCTGCACTCCCATCCCCACCGGCACATCCAGAAACGGCGTGAAGCCCACAATATTGTGACGCCAGAAAATCGTTTTCAATTTGCCGAGATCGGCTTCCGGCAAGTAGGCGCCTTCATTCACCGGGCGGTAGTCCACGCCTCCAATTTCCAGGGGAAGCGTATCGGATTGCGGCACAACCAGCAGATTGGCGCCCAGGCTGCGAAATTCCCGCGCCAAGCGGTCGCCCACGTCGAGCGCGACGGTGAGAGTTGCCGTGGCCACGGCCATGCCCAGCACCAGCGCCGCCGCGGTCAGCACTTTGCGGCGAGGGTTGCGCGCGAATGATTCACCCACCAGGCGTGCAAACATAGGTTTACTTGTGGATCAGCGCAGCGGAATCGGCGAGCGCGGAAAGATCGACGATCACTTCGCCGTTCACCACTTGCGATTTCACCGGAATCGGATTGCAGCCTCCGGAATCGCCGATCGAGGGAACATACATCGCCGCGGCGCAATTGCGGCAAATTACGTTCGAGCCCTCCTGGCGGTAGCCCTGCGCGCCGCAAATCTGGCAAGCGTCGAGAGCGGCGGTGTAGTCGCCATTGCGCTTGTGGATTACCAGGAAACGAAGAGCAGTATTCCCCACTTCCGTCGAATAAAAATGGAGGCTCGAATCGTTCAGCTCCGTAATCGGGATTCGCACTTCATTCCCCTGCGCTGCCAGCATTCGGGCGTCGGGCGGCGCAGCCGCAGCGCGCGCGTAAACGAATTCCGCGGCAAACGCCAGCACCACCGCGAGACAGAGCGACGCAGCCGCGAACATCCAGCGCCGCTGCCTGCGCCGCTCCCATTCCATTCTCCTCCGCTCGGCGGGATTTGCCGCATCGCTTGCGGTTGCCGCAGTTTCCGCGGGCGTTCGAAACCATTCCCGCAAAATCACCAGGCCGGCCACGCCTAAAATCACGATGAAGAAGAACGCTTCATTGCGAACAATCGGGCCGATCCAGGCCATCTCGCGCTGGCTCGACCAGATCCACGTCGCTTCACTCAGTTCATGAACGCCGGTCAGGCCAAGCTGGAACGCCACAACCATCAGAATCGTGCTGGTGGCGGCGAAAAATTTTCCCAGCGGAATCCGCAGCGTGCCCTGAAAAAAGAACAGCCCCACCGCGATCGCGACCGCCAGCCCCAGCGCCGTGCCGATCCAAACTTGCAGTCCGGCGCTCGAAAGCTCCACCGCGCGCAGAATCAAAACCAGCTCCGCGCCCTCGCGGATCACC
The DNA here is from genome assembly GCA_041490605.1 of Terriglobia bacterium. Classification (GTDB taxonomy): domain Bacteria; phylum Acidobacteriota; class Terriglobia; order Acidiferrales; family UBA7541; genus JBGPTK01. The sequence goes on from JBGPTK010000116.1 coordinate 2,386, forward strand.
ATCAGAAATACGATCAGCGCGATCCCGAATCCTGCCGCGCGGGTGGACTTCCGCGCATACGCTTCCACTCTCTGCTCGATTTCCTTCTTCAGGCTGCGCGCAACCCGGTTCATCCAGATAATCATCGTAACCACCAGGGCGCCGGCGGCCAGCATCAGCAAGCCCTCAAAACCGTCTTCGCTAACCTGCCAGCGCTGCAGTAAGATGGCAGCCACGAAGCTGCAGGCCACGGCTAGAAAGACCCCTGCCCAAACATAGCGGGCCAAGGCCCGGCGTCCGGTGCGGTCCAGATAGACCAGAACGATGCCGACAACTAGAGCGGCTTCAACGCCTTCGCGGAGGGCGACGAGCAGAGCTTCGAGCAAAAGGGAGTCCTAGTTGCAACTGAGTTTCAACTGGAATATTGTATCTTGCGCCCCCATTCCCCGTCAAGGAAATTAGCTGCTCTCCTTCTGCCGGCCCAGTACAATATAGGCTCCAGTGCGATCTTCCTTTCCAGCTCGTTTAGTCTTTTTCCTGGCTGCTGTCTTGCTGGCCGTGGCCACTCCCGCTCGCCCGGCGCAGATGCCCGGAACGATTCGTTTCCCAATAATGACGGGGATGCATTCCCCAATACAGCCTCCGCCGCCCGACCCCAGGAAGGCCAAGCAATTATTCGAAAAGGGAGTGCGATCGGAAAAAGATGGAAATTGGAAGGCAGCCTTCGCGTATTACACCCAGGCCGCCGAAAAAGCGCCGGACGTTCGCGATTACGCTTTCCGCCGGGATTTCGCCCGCGGCAAATTGGTCCAGAATCACGCCGACCGCGCGGAGCTCGACATCATCAACGGAAAGTTTGACGATGCCCGCGCCGAATTGCGCGCCGGCCTGGCGCTGAGCCCGGCGGACCCCATCACCAGTGAACGACTGGTCCAGTTGCAGGCGGCTTCCCCGGGCCGCGTGCAGATGCGCCCCAGCGAGCTGAGCGGTCAAATCCGCCTGCATCCTCAACCGGGAGTTCACAGCTTCGACTATCGAGGCACTACTCAAGGCGCATACGAACAAATCGCCCAGCAGTTTGGCGTGAAGGTGGCCTTCGATGTGGACCTGAACTCGCGTCCCGTGCGGTTTCGCGTTTCCGATGTCGATTTCGAAACCGCCATGCGCTTGCTGGGCAAGGTGACCGATACTTTCTGGCAGCCGATGAACACGCAGATGTTTTTCGTGGCCCAGGATACTTCTGAGAAGCGCCGCCAGTATGCCGCCCTGGTGCTCCGCACCGTCCTGTTGCCGAACTCCTCGACCAACGACCAGATGACGGAAGTGTTTCGCGTGGTCCGCGACATCGCCGAAATCTCCCACGCCGATCTCGACACCGGCAGCCACTCGATCACCATTCGCGATACTCCCGAGAAAGTCGCGCTGGCGGCAAAATTGATCAATCAGCTCGACCTGCCTTCGAGCGAAGTGATTTTGGAAATTGAGATCCTGGAAGTGGATCGCAATCTGGCCCGAACTCTCGGGATTGCTCCGCCCACGACCAGCCGGGTCGTCGGGCTCAGCCAGCAGCAGCTTCAGGAAGCGCAACAATCCGTGCAGGGACTCGTCGATGTGTTGACCCAACTCTTCGGCCAGCCGTCGTCGCTTTCCGGAGTGAGCAGCACCGAGCTGGCGTCGCTGCTGACCGCCGGCCAGGTGAGCCTGAGTTCCTTGATTCCGCCGCTGATCGCGTTCGGCGGCGGCAAATCCACTTTTTTCGCCACCATGCCCGGGGCCACCGCGAATTTTTCCAACGCACTTTCGCTGGTGAAATCCGGCCGCCGCATCCTGCTGCGCGCGATGGATGCGCAACCGGCCTCCTTCTTCGTGGGCGACCGCTTCCCGGTTTCGCTGGCGCAATTCTCCGCCAGTTTGGGAAGTTCCACGGTCATCCCGGGAGTTTTCCAGAACAATTTCCCGCGCACCGATTTCTCCGTTGGCGCCTCACCGGTAGCGGTGGCCACCGGCACGTTCAACACGAACACCGATAGTCACATCGATATCGCCGTGGCCAATCAGGACGACAATACTCTCTCGATCTTGATCGGCGATGGCACAGGCGCATTCACTGCTGCCACTGGCTTGCCCATCGCGGTCGGCACAGGGCCGGCGGCCATCGTTACGGGCAAGTTCAATTCCAACAGCGCCACGGACAAAACCGACCTGGCCGTCGCGAATTTCAATTGCACGGGCACGCCGCTGGTTTGCGGCCCCGGCTCGCTCACCATTTTGCTGGGCAATGGCGATGGAACATTTACCGCGGCGCCGGCGTCGCCCGTAACCGGCGCCGGGCCGGTCGCGCTGGTGGCCGGAACATTTAACGCCAATAACCCCGCGGATTTCACCGATCTTGCCGTCGTCAATCGAGTGGACAATACGGTTTCGATTCTGCTCGGAAATGGAGACGGAACTTTCACACCCGTGAGCGGGACTCCACTCGCTACCGGCGCCGCTCCCGCAGCCATCACCGCCGGAAAATTCAACAGCCAGAATACCAATGACCACACCGATCTGGCCGTCGTAAACCAGGGCGACAACACAGTCTCGATCTTCCTCGCCAACGGCGATGGAACCTTTACGCTCAAAACCACGCTGGCCACCGGCAATCAACCCACTTCGATGGCTACCTCCGACTTCAACGCCGACGGCTTCGCCGATCTGGCCGTCACCAATTTCCAGGACAATACGGTTTCCATATTCCTTGGCAATGGCGACGGCACCTTCACCACTCGCGTGGATTTCCCTACGGGCACGGGCCCCTCGGGAATCGTCGCCAACGATTTCAACGCCGATAGCCGCCCCGATCTCGCCGTTGCCGGTCAATCGGCCAACACCGCATCGATTCTGATTGGCCTGGGAGATGGCACTTTTGCTCCAAGACTTGATCTCCCCACGGGCAGCGGTCCGGTGGCTCTGGCCACGGATAATTTCAACGCGGATAGTCTTCCGGACCTGGTGCTGGCCGATAAGCCCGGGAACGCCGTCACGGTGCTGCTGAACACCAACACGTTTAATGGAACGAACGTCCTGCCGCAGACGGCCTTTCCTGGCGTTGAATACATCGACCTGGGGCTGAAGGTGAAGGCCACGGCGCGGATTCATCCGCAAAATGATGTCACGCTGAAGATGGAATTCGAAATCCGCAGCCTTTCCGGGGTAGCCGTGAACGGCATTCCCATCCTCTCGAATCGCACCATTGAACAGACCGTGCGGCTGCACGTGGACGAAACATCCATCCTCGCAGGTGTGATGGAAACCGACGAAATGCGCGCGATCACCGGCACGCCGGGACTGGCGGCGCTGGGCCCGGCGGGCCTGGCAGCCGGCAACCAAACGCAAACCGATACGCAGACCGAATTGCTGATCTTGATGACGCCGCGGCTGGTGCGCAATCCCGACCGCACGCCGAAATCCATCTTCGCGGGAACCGGCGCGGGCAGCGGACCTTCGCGCACCCCTTAGCTCACTCGCTCGCGCCTTTGCTCAATTGCAAATCGAAACAATTTCTCCACAGCCCGGCCAGCTTCAGAAGAACCATTCTTTCCTGGGACATCCCGAGCGTCAGCGAGGGATCCAGAGTCTGCCGATCCATTCTTCTGGATTGCACTTTCCGGGAACTTGCAAAGATATCAACACGTCTTGCCAGGCTCCAATAGGTGGATGCCGATTGATTTTGGCTTTCCGCGAACTTCAGGGCGCGGCTTCGAGGACGACGACGGGCTGGTAGGTGCGCGGGACCACGGCTTCGGCGATGGCGATGAGCCGGTCGGCTTGATTGAAGACGCGCAGGCGCGCGGGCTTCCATTCGCCGGAATCGAGCTGGGCGGGAGCGCCCTGTGCGATGGTCACTATTCCCGGCTGGATCTGCGCGATCTGAATGTTGAATTTTGCTCCGTGGCACACGCGGCGCTCGATAACCGGCAGCACGCTCACGCGCGGCAATTCCGGCAACAGGCGCTCGAGCGGGATGATGCGCCCGGCCAGGCGTCCCGCGCGCGCCTCTTCGGCCAGCTCGTCCAGCGAAATCGCCTGATCCAGCGTGAACTCCCCGACGGCGGTGCGCACAATTTCCGCGAGATGCGCGCCCGTGCCCAGGGCCTGTCCCAATTCATGCGCCAGGGAACGAATGTAGGTTCCCGAGCCGCACTCGATCACAAAGCGCGCCACCGGGCCTTCGATTTCCACCAATCGAAATTCGTAGACTTCCACTTCCACGGCCGCGAGCGAAACCGGCTTGTTTTTTCGGGCCAGCTCGTGCGCCGGACGCCCTTGAATTTTTTTTGCAGAAAAGGACGGCGGCACCTGCTGAATCTTTCCCAAAAATTGCGGGAGCAGCGATTCAATCGCCTCGCGGCTCAGCTCGGGCGCACTCTCCGGTCCCGACGGCGTGCCATCGGCGTCGTAGGTATCCGTGGCGAATCCGAATCGCACGGCGCAGGCGTAGCGCTTGCGGCGTCCGGCATAAAATTGCGCCAGTCGAGTGGCGCGGCCCAGCACCAGCACCAGCACTCCGGTGGCCAGTGGGTCCAGCGTTCCCAGATGGCCGATTTGCCGGAATCCGGCCAGGCGGCGCACCGCTTCCACCACGTCGTGGGAAGTTTTCCCCTGCGGTTTGTCGATTACAAGCGCGCCGTCGATCGGCGGGGGTTGTGGGATGCGAGGCATTGGGAGCAGTGTTCGACAGTCAGTGGCCAGTGCCGGGCGGCGAGCGGCCGGGCCGGCGAAATAATTTTACGATTCTTCCGGGCTTTTTGTTTTGCGCAGCAACTCGTCGATGTGATGGCCATATTCCTGAGACTGGTCGAGCACGAACGTAATCTCCGGAGTGCGCCGCATCCGCAGCCGCTCGATCAATTCGTGCCGGATGTAGCCCGCGGCTGCCGCCAAGCCCTGGAGCGTATCGTTCCGCTCGGCTTCGCTGCCGGTAACATTCACATAAATTCGCGCGTGCTTCATATCCGCCGACATGCGCACTTCGGTGATCTCCATGGGAACGGCCAGGCGCGGATCTTTCAATTCACCGGCCAGCATCACGCTGACTTCGATGCGAATTTCTTCGGCAATGCGCTCGGGCCGATGCCCGGCGATGGTCATGTTCATTCCCCAAAAAATAAGTTTGCGCCGCGGGCGGGCGCTCTCGACGCCCGCGCCTACTCGAAATATTCGATTTCGTGGGCGATCAGATCGCGGCCAAGCAGCTTTTCACTCTCCTCCGCGACCTCGCGGAGCGACTGCTCCAGGAAATTCCCGTCCGCCGCGATTCCCACCACGCCCACCAGCGACCGTTGCCACAACTCCTGGTGATCCAGCTCCGCCACCGCCACGTTGAAGCGCCCGCGCAGGCGGTCTTTCAGGCTGCGGATCACCTGGCGTTTATCTTTCAGCGAGCGCGCATCGGGAATATGAATTTCCAGGGTGAGGAGGCCAACCGGCATAAGGATTCTCCCGGCCGCGGCGCTCGAAGGCCCGGCGAGCGCTCGCGATTACGCGAATGCTGGGGCGGCCACACGCACAACCGTGAAGCATTCCAGGACGTCGCCCACTTTCACGTCGCTGAAATTCGCGACGCCAATGCCGCACTCGAAGCCCTGGCGCACTTCGCTGGCATCTTCCTTGAATCGCCGGAGCGACCCGACTCGGCCCGTGAAGACCACCACATTATCTCGCAACACGCGGACCTCGCCGTCGCGCTTGATCACTCCTTCCAGCACCGAGCAACCGGCGATCATGCCGACGCCCTTGATGCGGAACGTGTCGCGAACCGCGGCGCGGCCCAGGTACGTTTCCTTCATCACCGGCGCCAGCAGGCCCACCATGGCTTTCTTCAGTTCGTCGACGATCTCGTAAATAATCGTGTGCAGCCGGATTTCCACGTTTTCCTGCTGCGCCATGTCCGCGGCCTTGCGCTCCGGGCGCACATTGAACGCCAGGATGATGGCATTCGACGCCGCGGCCAGCACCACGTCTCTTTCGGTAACCGCGCCGACGCTGGCATGGATGATCTCCAGCTTCACCTGGTCGGTGGAAAGTTTCGGCAGCATTTCTCGAAGCACTTCCACCGAGCCCTGCACGTCGGCCTTGATCACGATGGGCAGTTCTTTTACCTCGCCGGCCTTGAGCTGCTCGTGCAACTGGTCGAGCGTGAGCCGCGACGTCGCCGATTTCGCCAGCGTGGCTTCGCGCTGCTTCCCCTGGCGGTATTCCACGATGTGGCGGGCCTTGGCTTCGTCGGCCACCTGAAACTGGTCGCCCGCATCGGGCACGCCTTGCAATCCCAGCACCTCCACCGGCGTGGAGGGCCCCGCTTCTTTCATGGGCTTGCCGCGATCGTCGAACATCGCGCGAACCTTGCCATACACCGCGCCGACGATGAACACATCGCCGACATGTAAAGTCCCGTTCTGCACCAGCACGGTGGCCACCGGCCCGCGGCCTCGATCCACCGACGATTCCAGCACGGTGCCGCTGGCCGATGCTTCGGGATCAGCCTTAAGCTCGCGCAAATCGCCCACCAGCAAAATCATTTCCAGCAGCTTCTCGATATTTTTCTTGGTGCGCGCGGAAACTTCCACCATCACCGTATCGCCGCCCCATTCCTCGGCCATCAAGCCGCGATCGGAAAGCTGGCGTTTCACGCGCTCCGGCTGCGCATCGGGTTTATCAATTTTGTTGATCGCCACAATGATGGGCACCTTGGCCGCGCGCGCGTGATCGATGGCTTCTTCGGTCTGCGGCATCACCCCGTCATCCGCGCCCACCACCAGCACCACGATGTCGGTCACCTTCGCACCGCGGGCGCGCATGCGCGTGAACGCTTCGTGGCCCGGCGTATCGATGAAAACGATTTTGCGCCCTTCGATGCTCACCTGGTACGCGCCGATATGCTGCGTGATGCCGCCGGATTCTCCCCCGGCCACATCGGTCTGGCGAATGGCGTCGAGCAGGCTGGTCTTGCCGTGATCCACATGGCCCATCACCGTGACCACCGGCGCGCGCGGCACCTGCTTGCCGGCGCGAACTTCCGGGCTGATTTCCTGGTGATCCTGCGCGGCCTGCTCTTCGAACGAAACCACCTGCACAATCCCGTTGAACGATTCGGCCAGGCCCTTGGCTGTTTCGAGATCCAGCGCCTGATTGATGCTGGCGAAAATTCCCCGGTCCAGCAGCTTCTTCAGCAGTTCCTTGGCGCGAACGTCCAGTTTTTCCGCCAATTCGCGGACCGTCACGCCTTCGGTGAAGGTGACCAGCCGCGGTTCGCGCTGTACAGGCGGCGCGGCCGGCTCGGCATGCGCGGCGCGTTGCCCCACCCCCAGCCGGGCGCGGACGGGATGGAGTTTGCGCTCGCCTTCCGCGAAGCGCTTTTCGATTAAAGGCCGAGCTCGCGCGGGAGCCTTGCGCGCATAGAGCGGCTTGCCGGGCTCCGCCTTGGGCACGCCGGCCCCTGGCGCTCCGGGCTTGCCGCCCATCATGGGCTGCCCGGGACGCGGTGGGCCGCCGGGACGTCCACCCGGCGCACCGGCGCCTGGGCGCTGCGGGAAACGCGATGGTGGGCCGCCGCCGGGGCGTCCGCCGATTGGATGCTGCGGGCGCGGCCCCGCTGGAGCTGTGCGCCCGGCCGCGCTGGGCTGAGCAGACCTTTGTGGCTGCGAAGGATATCTTGTGGATGGTGGTGCGCCCTGAACATGCGGGCGCAAAGTAATCGGCGGAGGCGCCGCAGGCTTTGCCGCCGCTGTCGCCGGAATCAGCGTCGGCCCGCTTGGCTTCGGCGCGGTTGGAGCGGAGGCTGGCTTAGCCGGGGCGGCTGCCGCCGGAGCAACCGGAGCCGCAGGGGTACCCGTGGCAGGGGTAACACTCGGTCTTGAAGCGGGAGTTGCTGGCCGGATCGGAGCGGGGGCCGCGGGCGCTGCCGCCGGAACTGCAGGCGCGGCACCGGGCCGCGCTACGGGTGCTGCAAGACGACCGCCTGCGGCCGGTGCAGCCGGATGTGCAACAGGTCTGGCAGCGGCGGGCGGCGCAGGAGCTGCGGTAGCCGGTGAGGCCGCAAAAGGCGCCGGAGCAGCAGTCCGCACGGACGGCCGGGCTTTCGCGGCAACTTCCTTGGCTTTCCTTTCCGCTTCGGCGGCCGCTTCCGCATTCGCCAGCCCCAGGAAATGCTTGCGAACTAGTTCGGCGTGATCGAGATCGACCGAACTGGAGTGCGTCTTCTTTTCGGTGACGCCGATTTCGGGCAAATACTCGATCAGCACCTTGGCCTTAATCTCGAGTTCCCGGGCCAGCTCGTTAATGCGGATTTGGTTCGCGTCAGACATCGTTTAGTTATTGTGCTCCGATTGCTTCTCGTCCGGTTTTTCCTCATTCGGCCCGGATGCGGGAGCCGCTTCTCCCGCCGGTTCCGGCGCAGGAGCTTCTTCCGAAGCTGCGGCGGCCGTCTCGACTTCCGATTCCACCATTCCTTCGCCTTCGGCCGCCTCTACCTCGGCTTCGTCGATTGCCGCTTCCACCGGATTCTCCGCCGGGCCTTCCATCTCGATCGGGGCAGTTGCCTCCGGTTCCGCTTCCGCTGGCGCTTCGGCAACCGGTGCTTCGGATTCGCCGCTGGCCGCTGCCGCCTGCTGCGCTTCCAGGGTTTCGAAATAGGCGGCCACCGACTGGTGAATCTTCTCCACCATTTTCTCGCCGATGCCGGGAATTTCCACCAGTTGCTCGGGCGTCATGTCGGCAAGTTTCTCGATCGAAGTGACGCCGTGCAACTCCAGCTTTTCAATTGTCTTCGGTCCCAC
>JBGPTK010000117.1:0-11109 GCA_041490605.1 Terriglobia bacterium
CCAATCGTTCGAGAAAGTGCTGTCGAAGGATGAATATACCGGAGGGAGCGACGTTGAACTCGATCCCGCGAATCCGGATATCGTCTACGCGGGGATGTGGCAAGCGCAGGAAGCTCCCTGGGAAAATGGAGCGTGGGGCGGGACGGATGGCGGCCTATACAAATCAACCGACGGCGGCGCGAACTGGCGTCAATTGAAGAACGGCCTTCCCGAAGGCTTGTCGCAGATCATCGTCGCCATCGCGCCGAGCAATTCCAACCGTCTCTACGCGACAGTGGCGATCGGGCGTGATTGCCTGATCTTCCGCTCCGATGATGCGGGCGAGAATTGGGCGCAGATCACCACCGACCCGCGACCCGCGGGAAGGATCGGGGGAGGTGATCTTGCCGTGCCGAAAGTTGATCCGAAGAATCCGGAAATCGTTTACTGCGTCACGGTGGTCACCTGGAAATCGACGGACGGCGGCAAAACTTGGACGGGAATTCGCGGCGCGCCGGGCGGGGACGATTACCAGAACATCTGGATCAATCCGGATCATCCGGACGTGATCATCCTGGTGGCGGACCAGGGAGCGATCATCACGGTGAATGGAGGTGAATCGTGGAGTTCCTGGTACAACCAGCCAACCGCGCAGATGTATCACGTGGGCACCGACAATTCTTTCCCGTATCACGTGTGCAGCGGCCAACAAGAAAGCGGCTCGGCGTGCGTTTCGAGCCGCGGCGCTTATGGTGAAATCACGATGCGCGAATGGCTGCCGGTGGGCGCGGAAGAATATGGATATGTGACGCCCGATCCGCTCGATCCGAATATCGTGTATGGCGGCAAGCTGACGCGATTCGACTGGCGCACCGGGCAGGTGACGGAAATTCTGCCAAAGCCTTTGCGCGGCGAAGGCTTTCGAATGTTGCGGAGCGAGCCGATCATTTTCAATCCGAAGGATCCTCACATTTTGTATTTCGCAACGAATACGGTGTGGATGACGCGCGACGGCGGAAATAATTGGAAGCAGATCAGCCCTGACCTGACGAGAAAAACATGGGAAGTTCCCGCGGTGGCGGGGAAATACAAAGACTCGTCCGGGACGAAAGTGACGCAACGCGGAGTGGTTTACGCGCTGGCTCCTTCGCCGGTGGAAGTGAACCGGATTTGGGCGGGAACCGACGATGGATTGATCTGGATCACCAAGGACGGCGGGCAAAAATGGAATGACGTGACACCGAAAGAACTCTCGCCGTGGATGAAAGTTTCGATTCTGGATGCCAGCCATTTCGACGCGCAGACCTGTTACGCAGCCATCAACACGCTTCGCCTGGATGATCTGCGGCCGCACATTCTGCGCACGCGTGACGGCGGAAGAACCTGGACTGAAATCGTGAATGGAATTCCGGATGGCGCTCCGGTGGACGTGGTGAGGGAAGATCCGAAGCATAAGGGTTTGCTTTTTGCGGGGACCGAGCGGCAAGTCTACGTCTCGTTCGATGATGGAGATCACTGGCAATCGCTGCGGCTGAACATGCCCGCGACTTCCATTCGCGATTTGCAGGTGAAGGATGATGATCTTGTGGCCGGCACTCACGGGCGAGGCTTCTGGATTCTGGACGACATCACGCCCTTGCGGCAGATCACCGACAGCGTGGCGGAGGCCAATGCGTTTCTGTTCAGCCCGCAGGTTGCCACGCGGATTCGCTGGGACATGAACACGGATACGCCGCTGCCGCCGGATGAACCGGCCGGCGAAAATCCGCCGGACGGCGCCATCATCGACTATTACATCAAATCCGCCGGCGCCAGCCCGGTGACGCTGGAGATTTTGGATGCGGCCAATAAACTGGTGCGCCGGTATTCGAGCGCTGACCCTGTGCCACAGATCGATCCAATGCTCGATATTCCAAAATATTGGGTGCGCCCGCCGCAAGTGCTGCCGGGCGACGCGGGGATGCATCGCTTCCTGTGGGACATGCATTATTCGCCGACGCCGGGATTGAAAGCGTTGTATCCGATGCAGGCAGTGGTGCACGACACGGCGCCGGCGCCGAGTTCGCCGTGGGTAATGCCCGGTCAATACACCGTGAAGCTCACTGCCGGCGGGAAAAGTTACACGCGGAGTCTTACGGTGAGAATGGACCCGCGCGTGAAAACTCCCAACGCCGGATTGATGGAGCAATTCACGGAGTCGATGAAATTGTATGAAGATGCGGTGGCGGCTTCGAAGGCCATCGAACAACTGGGAGCGATTCGCGAGCAGATGGATTCCTTGAAAAAGCGGGCCGGCGAGGGAGCCGCATCGGATGCAATCACCGCAGTAGATCAAAAGGCAGCGGCGCTGAAGGGGGAAGGAAATCAGTTGCAACTCTTCTTCGAGCGGGCCACGGGGCCGGACACACTCTCGAGCGTGCGCGGGACTCTGCTAGGGTTGATGAGCATGATGCAGGGATCGGATGCCACTCCACCGGCACAGATTGTCGAAGCGGCGTCCGAGCGGCGCCAGAAAATGGCGGAATTGATGTCGCAGTGGAAGACGTTTAAGGAGCAGGAGCTACCGAAGTTGAACGCGACTCTGAAGAAGGCAAACCTATCGGCCGTGACGATTGGATCGTTACCGCCCACTGAGCCAAAATAACAGCGTTCAATTGGAAGTTTTTCACACGCCGGAATCGCCGGCGCAATGAAAGCAGGCCGTTCGCTGGCCCTCGATTGCTGCCCAGGAACGACCCGGTTGTGCCCATTACAAGCCATCCCATAGTTGGCAGTGAGCGCGAATCTGTGTGCTTCAGTGGCCAAAGCCACTGTCTTTGAGGACTGTTCTGCCGGAGCTGAAGCTCCCACCCCCTAAAAACCATTTCTGGTGCAGGCTGTAGAGGGCTGAATCACGGACCGGCAGCGCGAAGCGATCCGAGCTAGTTTTGTTCGATCTTGAAGCTGACGGATTGCCCGACTTGAAAAGCCTTCGCTTCTTTTTCCTCCACATAAAAGCTGCAAGAGTAATAGCGCTCGGCGACGGGAATTTCCGAGGAAGCCTCGCGCCGCAGAGAAACCTGGACTCGAAATTCTCCATTCCTGTTTCCGCTAAAGGTCTTAATGATCTCGGTGATTTTTCCGGTCAAGGCGATCGCGGCCGTTGCCGGAGTTTCCCCGGCGGACGCTGATTCCGGCCGGTTGTGATTGGCGAGAGCCGAGAGCAGCAAACGGGCAAGCTGCGACGAATCGCCCATCAGAATCGGATCGGGAGCCGGAGAATCGGCCGCGGCCAGCTCGGAGCGTCGCGAGAAAATGTCCAGGCTGAGCTTGGCGTCGACTTTCATCACGATGTCGGTATCGATCGTGGTACGTCCTTCCGAGCAGCCAAGAACCAGGGAGTCGAAGCAAAGATTGTTGATCTTTCGGGGAGTCCCCTGGCTGCACTCGGTGATGAGGGCCAGAGCTTCCTCCGTGAAAATCGATTCGCCGCCGGCACCGGCAGCGCGCAGCCGGTGCTGGACGTAATTCGCGGTTTCTTCGGCGCTGAGCGAATCCAGTTTGGAAAGAACGGCGATGCGCTGGCGCAATTGAGAAAGACCGGGGCTGCGGAGCGTTTCAACCAATTGCGGCTGGCCGGCCAAGACGATCTGAATTAATTTCGCGTCCGAAGTTTCGAAATCGGAAAGCAGGCGAATGGTTTCCAGCGTGGATTCGTTCAGGTTCTGGGCTTCGTCCACGATCAGCACGAAACGGCGGCCCTGCATCATTTCGCGGAACAAGATTTCATTCAGCGTGCGGTGCATCGCGGGGAGATCCATCCCGGCGCTTTCGACACCCAGTTCGCCGAGCAAATAGCCGAGAAGCTCTTTAGGATCGCACTGCGTCTGGAAGAGGAACACGACGCGCGCGGAGTTGCGCAGCTCCTCCATCAATTTGTTCAGCAGGGTGGTCTTGCCCATGCCGGGTTCCGCGACCAGGGCCATGAAGCCGCGAAGGCTGTGGATGCCTTGCGAGAGGGAAGAAATCGCTTCGCTGTGCATGCGGCTGGGATAAATGTACGCGGGGTCCGGCGTGACGCCGAACGGCTGTTCGTTCAATCCGTAGAAGCCGAGAAAAGCCGGCGCCGCGGGCTCTGCCTGGGATTCAGGTCCGGGGAAAGATTGAACGATGGGTTCTTCGAACGATTCTGCGATGACCGGCGCGGCAGCGGATTCGGAATTTTCACGGGCAACCGGAGCCGCGACACTCTCCGCGATTTCCACCGGCTCTGGAAACGAAAATTCAAAGTTCGCAACGGCGGTTTCGCCGGCCGCAAATGACGGAGCGGCATCGGCCGAGTTTGAGAATTCGACGAGGGAAGGCTCGACGGCCTGCCCGGAAGGAGCGATTTCTCCGAATTGCATATCGAAGAGCTTGAAGGTTTCATTCAACGGCGTTTCGATGCTTTCGACGGAATGTTCGAATTCCATTTTCAAAGATTCGGTTTCTTCACTGATTTCGCAATCGGCGCAGATCACGGAGCATTCTTCAACTGCCACGGCCGTGGTGTTTTCCGCGGCGACCGCAGCGGTTTCAAGAGTCTCGACTGCATCGCGAATCATCAGCGATGCCACCTGGGGGATAGAAGGGGCAGACGGCGGCTCGGGGAGAACTTCACGCTCCTCTATGCTCCCGGAAACTGCGGTGGGGGCATCGTTGACTGGCTCCGGCTCCACCTGCGGGTGCCCGAAGGAAGGGACACGTGACAGCGTCATCAGGTAGGGATCTGCCACGGCAACTCTGCGGACGATCCCCTCCTGCATCTCGCGCGCTCTTTGGCTCGCCGAAGGCTGCCGCTTTCCAGTGTAGGCGGAGAAGCCAAGCAGGCCGGAAGACATGGCGTGCTGGGAGCTCAAGGTCAATTTCCGGTTTCGACGGTACGCTATCCATAATGAAATCAGCAGGATACAGCTAATATACATCGAGATCGCATTAACCTCTGAAATGGTGACTTGCATTTTCCCTCTCCATCTTGCCTAGCGGCGATTCTGGGTTCGCTCGCTGCCCGTGGCGTTAGGCGTTTCTTGCCGAGGGCCCCGCAATTCCATTGGGCCTCAAGGGTTGCGACAGTTGTGTTGTACGAGACGATGATAGCGGCGGGAGCGTCCGGCGCCGATAGGCTGGAGGCTACAATTTGGCTAGTTCGTGAGTACTAGGACTTTAAAGGCTGATGGCTGTTGGGGCTAGGGCTTTTCCCAGTGGCCCGATTTTGCCGACCGGAAGATCGCTTCGATCACCGACATATTCTGAATGGAGTTCTCGAGCGAGACCGGAACCGGACCATCTTCTCGGATGGCCTGGGAGAAGGCGTCACCCTGACGGGTGTACTGGTCGCAGGGCGGAATGGTATTAATCCGCGCACCCGAACCGAGAACATCGCGACCGTCATCAATAAAAATCCGGCTGGGGCGGTGGTTGGGTGGATTGAAAGGAATTTCGATGTCGATGCGCCCTTTGGTGCCCAGGAACTGCATGCGCTGGCAGGGGACGAGCTGGGTGCCGCAGGAGAAAACAGATTGGCCGGATGGGAATTCGAGGAGAGCGGAAGTCAAGCGATCGGTTTTGAATTCCGGGTCTTTTTCGACCAGTCCCAGGACGCGCAGGGGCTCTTCGCCGAACACAAATCGCGAAGTGAAAATGGGGTAACAGCCGACGTCCATCAAGGCGCCGCCGCCGAACTCGGGATTGTTGCGGTAATTCGACGCTTCCCGATTGAAATAACTGAAATGTCCCAAGACCAGGCGCAAACGGCCGATGCGGCCGGATTGAATTATTTCGCGAGTGCGGAGCCATTGCGGGTGGGTGCGAACCATGAAAGCTTCGCCGATCTTCACTTTCGCGCGATCACGCGCGGCCAGAAGTGTGCGAGCTTCGGCGACGGTCATGCTGAGCGGCTTTTCGCACAGGACATGCTTACCGGCGCCGGCGGCCTTGATCGACCAGGGGACGTGAAGATGATTCGGAAGCGGGTTGTAAACCGCTTCGATTTCCGGATCGGCGAGAAGCTCTTCGTACGATCCATAGGCTTTGGGGATTCCGAGCACACGCGCGGCCTGCTTTGCTTTGCGCAAGTCGCGCGAAGCGATCGCGGTAATCTCGCACCATTTTCCATTTTGCATGGCGGGGATTACCTTGCGCGTGGCGATGGAAGCGGCGCCCAAAACTCCCCAGCGAACTTTGTTTCGTTTCATCTTGATTTTTCCTGGCAGCCCCCTGGCTGCCTTGACGAGGAATTGTAGCGCGCCTCGCCGCGACTCGTCTTGTTTGCGGCCCCGGCTCTCCTCTAGAAAACGCGCGCGTTGCGAGGGGTGACTGTGATGTTTTCTTTGCGGCGGTATTTTCCATTCATCGTGATGGTGTGCGCGGGGCGGGCGGCCGCCTCACTCGGGCCGGCCATTCCGGTGCCGGCTCCCGAGCCGGATTTTGGATTTAAGCCCGGGGCGGGTTTTCATCTGGCCGATTATGAACTGATTTCGAAAGATTTTCAGGATCTGGCGGCGGCGAGCCCGCGGGTCAAGCTGCAGGACATTGGCCCGACCGGCTACGGGAAACGAATGTTCATCGCCATCAGCTCCAGCGAAGAAAATCTCCGCAATCTCGAGCGGTACAAGGGCATCGTATTCAATTCGTTGGAGGTGCCGGTGGGGAATTAAAGAGTTGAAATCCTGGCCGCGGCCGAGATGGCGAGGGAGTTCGACGGGTGCATAAGTAGGAAGCTACGCCTCTCGATGAACCAGATTTAGTTTTTTGAGGGGAAAGGAATGGGGGCGGAAAGGGTGCGCCTGGCACGGACTGCTTGCGCGGATTGCGCCGGTTCGAGACGCGAACGGGCGTAATCGGCCCAGGCACCATTGGGCTCATAGCGCAGATAAAGGGCCCAGTGCTCGCGGGCGCGGAGCGAGTCATGATTTTTTTCGAAGGCCAGCGCGAGATTGAAGTGAGCGTCGGAATGACTGGGCTCGATTTCGACGGCGCGGTTCAGATGCTCGATGGATTGAACGCGATTTCCCAATTCTTCCAGCACACAGCCCAGATTGAAATGAATGATGGCGCTCGTTGAATCGAGCGCGAGGGCGGCTTCGAAAGCTTGCCGCGCTCCAGCCAACTCCGCAAGCTGGTACAGCACCACTCCCAGATTGATGTGCGCCTCCACCCATCCGGGCGCGAGTTCGATCACACGGCGATAGGCGGAAGCGGCATCCAGAAGCGTTTCCGCCTGCGCGTCGCAGGTCAGCGCAAATTCGAACCACTGTTCGGCGGTACGCGAAACCATGTGATGGATTTTGCGTTCGGGCGTGGAGATTTCAAAATGCAGCCAGAGCTGGCCGGTAAAAGGATCGAACGGACGGCTGTCCGGCCCCGGCGAAATAACGGCGAGCTGCTTTCCGTTGGAGAGAACTTTTAATTTATCGAGGGGCAGGCGCTGTTCGCCAAATTGCTTCTCGAGCGCGGCGACCGCGCGCGAGAGGCGGCCGGCCGGAACCTGCTCGCCGGTGAGCCGCTTGATGGAGCCGAGAGCAACGAGATCGGAAAAACTGTAGAAGCGCTCGCCCCAGCGCACGCGCGGACGGATCAGGCGGAGCCGCTGCCAATAGTGGAGCTGCCGCGGGCTGACACCGGCAATGCGTTCCACTTCACTTCGCGTATAGCGCTCGGCCAACTTTTTTAGACTCCGTTTTGGATGTGTTGCGAACGCGCAAATCTTTCCAGGCTGCCTGAGCTCCGGAAAGACGAGAGAGACCCCAGCAATTCCCAGAGATGATTATGCACCAGTCCGCCAGATTTTGCGGGGCAATATTATGTGGACAGGGGAGCGGGGAGAGGGAGGGGAGGCTAGTGTGATTACGGCTACCTCGCGCGCAACGCGACGTTGCGCCGGGCCGCAGCCTTGCTAGACTTCAAGAGGGGCCTTTCCGCTCGAGTGAAGAATCCAGAAAAGGCAGATCAATACGGTTTCGACCGCCAGGTGGCGCTGGCTCGATTTGTGTTCGTGGTGTTGATGCTGGTAGAACTGCTGACCGTGAATCGCGCGGCCGTGCGGCCCGCGACATTCTTACTCTGTATCGGCTACCTGGTGGTTGCGGTAATCATCCTGTCCGTGGATGAAATGAGCGGCGAGATGAAGTTTCGATTGCCGCTGGCGGTGGATGTGGCGGCTCTGGGGGTATTCCTGTTGGCAGTTCCAGCGGCTCCGGCGCTGTGGTTTTTCTACGGATTCGTTACCTTTGCGGCGACGCTGGAAGGCCAGCCGCGGCTGGCATGGGCGGTGGGAGGAGTGACGACAGCTGCGGTGGTGGCGCGGGGCGCCTGGCGGGACCCGCAGGACTGGCCACATGCTTTGCTGTGGGGAGCGCTGGGCGTGGGCACGATCGCCATCGGCGCGCTGACCGGCGTGGTGGGGGCACGCGAGCGGCGCCACGTGGCGGAGGATCGATTCCTCGAACGGCTGCCGCGGCAATTGCGCGTGGAGCACGGATTGGCGGAATCGATTCGAATGGTGCTGGATGAAATTGCGCGGGAGTTTACGAGCGAACTGGTGGTACTGGCCGTATGCGATAGCGAAGTGGAGAGGGTTTTCGCGTGGACCGCCCGCGCGGGCGAGAAAGGACCGATTGCGCCCGAGACATTCGCGCTGACGCGCGCGGATGCATTCCTGGCCGACGATATGGAGAAAATAATTTGCTGGAATTCAGTCGACGGGAAGGGGGAGGGCTTTGGCTGGAATCGCCAGGATGGCACGAGACTGAATGAATTGCCGAGACTGCCAAATGGAACGCGCGAGTTGCTGAAAGTGCGCTCGTTCCTCGCGGTCACGCTGGAGTCGGAAGGAAAGCCAGCGGGGCGCGTCCTGGTACTGAATGGGACTAGGAAGTACACCGAACAAGATTTGCGTTGGTGCCAGCAGATTGTCCGGCACATCAGTCCGCCGCTCGAGAATGTTTTTCTGCTGCGGCATCTGCGAACGCGGGCCGTGGAAGCGGAGCGCAGCCGCATCTCGCGGGATCTGCACGATGGAACCCTGCAGACACTGCTGAGTTTAAACATCCAACTTGACGTTTTACGTCGCAAGTTGCCTAATGCCCCGGAACAGGCGGATGGCGCACTTGGCGGACTACAAAAGATCGTGCAGCAGGAAGGGGACGAATTGCGCCGGCTGGTCACGGAAATGCGTCCGTTGCGAGTGGAAAGCGCCGATTTAGTTGAATTAATGGGCGGATTTGCCGAGCGGTTCCGAAATGAAGCAAGCATGGCGCTCGATTTATTCGTGGAAGGCAACGATTTGAGGGTGCCAGACCGGGTCTGCCGGGAATTGTTCCAGATATACAGAGAGTCACTCAATAATATAAAAAAGCATGCGCAGGCGAGCCACGTCGTGGTAAAACTATGGCAGGACGAGACTAAGGTCTTCCTCGTCGTGGACGACAACGGTCAGGGTTTCAGCTTCGCTGGCAGCTACAGCAGCGAAGAGCTTGACCGGCTGCGCTTGGGGCCCATATCAATTAAGGAAAGAACCCGCAGCGTGGGGGGCATGCTGACGGTGGAATCTAGCCCGGGGCATGGAGCGCGGCTGACGGTCCAAATCCCATTGAGCTGACATGACAAAAGGCAAACCACCTCTTCGTATCCTCGTGGCTGACGACCACGCCATCTTCCGGGACGGCTTGCGAAAGCTGCTGGGGGATGCCGACGACGTGACCATTATCGGCGAAGCCTCCAATGGCACCGAATGCGTCAAGATGCTCGCCAAATTCAAGCCCGATATCCTCCTGCTCGACCTGCGCATGCCGGAGAAGGATGGCCTGGCCGTGCTCGAGGAAGTGAATTTCGATTCGCTGCCGACCAAAGTGATCGTGCTGACGGCTGCCGAGGATGATCGCGATGTGGTTCGCGCGATGCGGCTCGGCGCGCGAGGTGTCGTTTTGAAACAATCCGCCAGCGATCTGCTGCTGAAGAGCATCCGCAAAGTAGCGGACGGCGAAATCTGGCTGGATAACCGGATGACGGCGGAAGTGATCGACGCTTTCAAGAAATCGGCGGAGGCGGGCCAGCGGCGCGAGAAGCCTTTGCTGAGCGAGCGCGAGAAGGAAATTGTCCAGTTGGTGGCGCAGGGTTTCCGGAACCGCGAAATTGGCGAAAAGCTATTCATCAGCGAGCAGACGGTGAAGAACCATCTCCATAACATATTCGACAAGTTGGGTGTCTCGGACCGCCTCGAACTAGCTCTCTATGCTATCCATCACCGGTTGATCGACCAAACCTAGCCTTCCTGCGTTATCCTGAAAGCCCTTGCCAGAGCCAATGGCCGAACCGGCTGCCGAGCGATATTGCCCGAGATGCGGACGTCTGATCTCCGCGGGCAAGACGGAATGTCCCCATGGCGCGGCTCCCGCAGAATCGTGGAATTTTCCAAGAGAAGGCGTGGTGCTGGCAAGTTTTGTGTTGCTGGTGGTGCATTTCTGCGCGATGGGTTTTGTCAGCCGGATGTATCACGCCAAGCAGAATGAGCTGGGGCGAGAATTTGTCTTGAAGGGGTCTTGACGGAAGCTGGCCTCCTGCATACCCACCGTTATACGGCGAGTACCGTTGATTAACCGCTGCATTATCAGTGGCTGCCGCAATTGCTCCTAGTACGTCCGTACCGAGATTGATAGGCCAAATTGAGTCCTTTGCGCTATAGGGCTTCGCGAGCCTTGCAGCTATTCTCACTGTGTCAAGCGGAGGAATCTACAAGTGCAAAAAGAACGTCGTCTCTCACGCCGGTTCCAAATGAAGTTGCCGCTGACGGTTCGCTGGACCAATGAATCAGCCATCGGCGAAGTGATCACGGAATCCAAAGAGGTCAGCTCACGCGGGATTTATTTCCTGCTGCCGAAAGAGGTGAAGAGCGGTTCGCCCGTCGAGATTGTGATGACCTTGCCGCATGAAGTGACGATGGCCGGCCCAGTTCGCGTGCGATGCCTGGGCCGCATTTTGCGCACCACCGTCGAATCGGGCAGCAACTTTGGCGTAGCCGCCGCGATTGAACGATACGAATTCTTGCGCACCGACAATCACGCGGCATAACGAGATTCTTACCCAAACCCTGCGGAGATGGGTGAGAAGAAGCCG
>JBGPTK010000118.1:0-11028 GCA_041490605.1 Terriglobia bacterium
CCACGTCGGCCGCCGTGCGGCCCTGAAACATCTGCCGCACAAAAACAAATTTTCCGTTTTCATGGCGATAGCCGATGCAGTCGCCGATCATGCCCTTTCCGAGCGACGCGGCCAGCTTCGGCGCAAAATCGCGGACTTGATAAGTGTGCGGCATCAGCACGAAGTCCGGCTTCGCCGCTTCAATCACCTGCTTCAGCGCGAGCGAAAAACCATCCGGCGTGTATCGTTCGAGCAGGTCGTGTTCGACCAGGAAAACTTCGTCGACTTGCAGGCTGGCGAGTTCGTCCGCAAGGCCCGCGACGCCCTTGCCGATCACCAGCCCCGCGAGCGAGCCTTGCCCTTCCTTCGCCATTTGCTGCGCGGCCGCAAGCGTTTCCAGGCTCGCTTTGTTCCACTTGCCTTCGCGCTGTTCACTGATAAAGAGAATTCTCATAAACTTGTTTCACCCGCATGGGCCGTTAGAATGAGCGCGCCAGCCTATCGCTGTCATTCCGATGAGGTCCGGTCGACTTTAGACCGGGCCGAAGAGGAATCCCGAACCGACTGCGCAATCCTTTCTGGATTCCTCGCGCCGCTCGGAATGACCACAATTTCAATTGCCCTCTCGCATGCCTATAGGACGCGCGCTTCGTGTTTCAGCTTCTCGATCAGCTTTACCGCAATTTCCTTGGGCGTCCCGGTGATAAATTCCGTTTTCTTCGTTTTCTGCGGCACGTAAATTTTTTGCACGCGCTGCGTGAGCGCCGAAACCACTGCCAGCGACGCGCGCGGCACCGCCGCGATTTCCTTTTTCTTTGCCGCCATGATTCCCTTTAGCGTGGCGTAGCGCACTTTGTTGATTCCCGATTGAATGGAAAGCACCGCCGGCAGCGGCAACTCCACCCACTGGAACCATCCCGCCTCGAGTTCGCGCTTCAATTTCATGCGGCCATCGGCAACATCGATCTGCATGATGATCGTGGCGTGCGGCAATCCGAGCAGTTCAGCAAGCAAAACGCCGGTCTGCCCAAATCCCTGATCGTCGCTCTGCAAACCGGTTAACACTAAATCGAAATTTTCTTTCTGAATGGCCGCGGCCAGCGAGCGTGCGCTGCCCAGCGGATCAAGCTCGAAAAATTGATCGTCCGAAACATGAATGCCGCGATCCGCGCCCTTGGCCAGGGCTTCCTTGATGGTTTGCTTCACGCGCTCGGGGCCCATCGAAATCGCCACCACTTCTCCCCCGTGTTTTTCCTTCAGCCGCAGGCCTTCTTCCAGCGCATAGCTATCCGGCTCGTTCATTTCGAAGCCGATGTCGGACTCGCGAATCCACGTGCCGCTGGGCGCGATGGTCAGCGGCGCGTCTTTCGCGGGCACCTGTTTCACGCAAACAGCAATCTTCAAAAATCCCTCCCGAAAATCGGCCGAAAAAAATCAGTGGAACAAGATACTTCCATCCCCACCGCGCTCAACGTGCTTCCCAGCGCTTGAAGAGCAGCGAGGCGTTGGTCCCGCCGAAGCCGAAGGAATTCGAGAGCGCGTATCGCACGATCGCTTTTCTCGCCTGGTTGGGAATGTAATCCAGATCGCAGGCGGGATCGCGATTTTCCTGATTGATCGTCGGCGGCAGAATCTGATCGCGCAGCGCCAGCACGTTGACCCCGGCTTCCAGGCCCCCCGCTCCGCCCAGCAGATGCCCGGTCATGGATTTTGTGGAGCTGATCGGCACGTCCTTGGCGCGATCGCCAAACACGCGCTTCAGCGCCACCGTTTCCAGCGCGTCGCCGATCGGCGTGGACGTGCCATGCGCATTCACGTAGTCCACCTGCTCCGGAGTAATCCCCGCGTCCTTCAGCGTCACCATCATTACGCGAAACGCGCCATCGCCCTGCTCGGCGGGCTGCGTAATGTGAAAGGCGTCGCCGGACATGCCGTAACCCACAATTTCAGCCAGGATGGGCGCGCCGCGTTGTTCGGCATGTTCCAGCGATTCCAGGATCAGAACGCCCGAACCCTCGCCAACCACAAAGCCATCGCGGTCCGCGTCGAACGGACGGCTGGCCCGCTCCGGCTCGCCGTTGCGCGTCGAAAGGGCTCTCATCGCCGCGAACCCGCCGATGCCCATGGGAGTGATCGCCGCTTCGGATCCGCCGGCGATCATCACTTCGGCGGCGCCGCGCTGAATAATTTTGAAAGCGTCGCCGATCGCGTGCGCGGAAGCGGAGCAAGCAGTGGCCGTGGCGGAATTGGGCCCGCGCGCCCCGTAGCGAATTGACACGTTTCCGGAAGCCAGATTCACGATCGCGGCAGGAATGAAAAAGGGCGAGATCTTGCCCGGTCCGCCCTGCAAATATTTCGAATGCTCGCGCTCGATCACGTCGAATCCGCCGATGCCAGAGGAAATGAAGACGCCCGTGGAATCGGCGATCTCCTCCGTCACCTCCAGCCGCGCCATCTTCACCGCAAAATCCGTGGCGGCGATGGCCAACTGGATGAACCGCGCCATTTTTTTCAGTTCTTTTTTTTCAATCCACTGGAAGGGATCGAAGCCCTGGACTTCGCCGGCGATCTGGCAGTCGAATGCCTTCGCGTCAAAATGCGTGATGGTGCGGATGCCGCTTTTGCCGGCAATCAGGTTCTGCCACGTTTCTTCCGTGCCAATGCCGCACGCGCAGACCAGCCCGACGCCAGTAACCACAACTCGACGGCTCAACTTGGATTTTCTCCCGTTCGGAGCCCGGCGGACGCGGACTACTTCTTCGCCTGGGCGTGCTTCTCGATGTAAGCGATGGCGTCCTTGACCGTGGTGATTTTTTCGGCGTCCTCATCTGGAATCTCGATGCCGAATCCTTCTTCGAAGGCCATGACCAGCTCGACCGTATCGAGCGAATCGGCCCCTAGGTCGTCCACAAATGAAGCGGTCGGCGTTACTTCGGCTTCATCCACGCCGAGCTGCTCGACGATAATCTGCTTAACGCGTTCATCCACGCTGGCCATTCTGATTTTTCCTCCGCTCTCGGCGATTCGCTACGGTGTTTCGGAATTCTCCCCGGCCCTCAATCCCACTCCATGATCATCCCGCTTATTCTATGCGCGGCTCTCAGCCGGGTCAACCTTGGCCCGCTTTCCCCAAACAGCTCACTCTACCCCATGTACATCCCGCCGTTCACGTCGAGAGTGTGGCCGGTGATATAGCCGGCCTCGTCGCTCGCGAGAAACACAATCGCCGCGGCCACATCGCGATCCGTGCCCATGCGCGCCAGCGGAATGCGCGACATCATCGTTTCCTTCACTTTGTCGGACAGCGGGTCCGTCATGGGCGTCGCGATGAATCCCGGCGACACCGCATTCACGGTAATATTGCGCGAAGCCATTTCAATCGCGATCGCCCGCGTCAGCCCGATCAGCCCCGCTTTTGCCGCCACGTAATTCGCCTGCCCCGTATTGCCCGTCTGCGCCACCACCGACGTGACGTTGATGATGCGGCCGGAGCGCTGCCGCATCATCGGGGCCAGCGCCTGCTGGATGCAAAAATGCGCCCCCGTCAAATTGGTGCGCAGCACCGCTTCCCAATCTTCCACTTTCATGCGCACCGCCAGGCCGTCCCGCGCGATGCCTGCGTTGTTCACCAAGATATCCAGCTTGCCGAAGTGGCTGAGTGTTCGCTGAAAGCCGGCCTTCACCTGTTCGGCATCCGCCACGTCCATCGAAACTGCCAAAGCTTTTCCGCCCGCCGATTCGATTTCACTCGCCAGCGTGGCGAGCTTTTCCTTCGACCGGGCGCCGAGCGCCACTTTCGCGCCCGCTTCCGCCAGCGCCAGTGCCGTGGCCCGGCCGATTCCTTGCGATGCGCCGGTAACCAGCGCGACTTTATCTTGGAGGGAGAACACTCGATCAGCTCTCGGTGGTTTCCGCCCGCGCCTGGGCCAGTTTTTCGAGCATCGATTCCATGCTGGCGGGATCTTCCACGTTGAAGCAGCGCACCGAGCGATCGATCTGCCGCAACAGGCCGCTCAGCACGCGCCCCGGTCCCACTTCGATAAAGGTGTTCACGCCCAATTCCACCATCTGGCGTATGGAATCTTCCCAGTGCACGGGCAAGCACACTTGCTTGATCAGCGCTTCCCGCGCTTCTTCACCGGTGGTAACCGCTTCGGCTTCCACATTGGTGATCAGCGGAAAACGCAAATTGTGAAACTTCGCCGCGCGCAGATCTTTCTCGAGAAGCACCTGCGCGGGCAGCATCAGTTCGCAATGAAACGGGGCGGAGACGGGCAGCATCACGGCGCGCTTGGCCCCATTCTGTGAAGCGATTTCCACGGCCCGTTTCACGGCCTCCGCGCGCCCGGAGATAACCGTCTGCTCCGGAGAATTCAGATTCGCCGGCGCGATCACTTGTCCATCGGAGGCTTTCTTGCAAATACCCGCAACCAGCGCCGGCGCGAGTCCCAGAATCGCCGCCATCGCCCCTTCGCCCGCCGGCACGGCGTCCTGCATATATTTGCCCCGGTTATGCACCAACCGGACCGCATCCGTAAAATCCAAACTGCCCGCAGCCACTAATGCCGAATATTCTCCCAGGCTGTGCCCGGCCACGTAGTCCGGCATCACGCCGCGCTCTTCCAGGGCGCGAAACGCAGCCACCGATACCGTCAAAATCGCGGGTTGCGTGACGGGCGTCAGCCTGAGCTGCTCTTCGGTTCCTTCGAAACAAATATTCGAAATGGAAAAGCCCAGCGCCCGGTCGGCTTCCTCGAACACCGCGCGCGCCACGGCCACCTGGTCGTGGAGCGTGCGCCCCATGCCGGGATATTGCGAGGCCTGGCCCGGAAATAGAAATGCAAGTTTTCCCATCGATTTCGCCTGATTGTTTCTTGAAGCTTCGACCTTCGTTGTTATTGGGAGCCAGCCGGAGAATCTCTCCGGCGTGAAAACAGGGAGACGAACCGGTTCTTCGTCATCGAAACCGCCCTGCAGAATGACACCATACCCGGTAACCTGGCAAGCTTCTAGCCCTGCGCCAGCGCGGCAATCGCGGAAAGTTCCTGCTCGATCCGGTCGTTGGCCTTGGAGCGGTGCAACTCCGCCGCGATGCGAATCGCGTTCTTCACCGCATTCGCATTCGACCGGCCGTGGCCGATCACGCAGATGCCGCGTACCCCCAGCAGCGGCGCTCCCCCCTGCTCCGAGTAATCTATTTTCTTCTTCAAATCCTGCAAGGCGCTGCGCGCCAGCACGTATCCCATTTGCGAGCTGAGCGTGCTCTTCAGCGCCTTTTTCAGCATGCCGCCGATGTGCTCCACCAGTCCCTCGCTGATTTTCAGCGCGATGTTGCCGATAAATCCATCGCACACGATCACGTCCACGTCTCCGGCGAAAACGTCGCGGCCTTCCACGTTGCCGGTAAAATTCAGATTCGTCTTCTTCAGCAGGTTGTGCGCCTCGCGCGTCAGCACGTTTCCCTTCATCTCTTCTTCGCCGATCGAAAGCAGAGCCACCCGCGGGCGGCGCGTGCCGAAAATCGTGCGGTAATAAATTTCGCCCATCACCGCGAATTGCTCGATCTGGCTCGCCTTCGAATCCACATTCGCGCCCACATCCAGCATCACCGAAACGCTGCCGCGCGATGTGGGAAAAGGCGCCGCCAGCGCGGGCCGGTCCACCGACGGCAGCGTGCCCAGAATGAATCGGGCCGTCGCCATCACCGCGCCGGTATTTCCGGCGCTGACCATGGCGTCCGCCTGTCCGCTGCGAACCAGTTTCGCCGCCACGTGCACGGAGCTGTCGCGCTTCTTGCGAAACGCCAGCGAAGGCGAATCGCGCATGGTGATCACTTCGCTCGCATGCACCACTTCAATCGGCAAGCCACGCGTTCGTTGCTTGGCCAGTTCGCGCTTTACCGTCTCCTCGATACCCACCAGCAGCACGCGCACGCCCAGCTCGCGCGAGGCCAGAACCGCTCCTTCGATCTCGGCACGGGGCGCATGGTCTCCACCCATGGCGTCCAAGGCGATGGTGGTCATTTCAGCACCTGCTCAGGAAGGTAGATCTCGGAGAACTTAGGACGATCAAGCCGATGTGTCAATCACTTCGCGTCCCTGATAGTGCCCGCAATGGGGACAGGCTCGGTGGGGCAGTTTCCGCTCATGGCAATTCGGACACTCGGATGTCGATGGCGCCGTCAGATGATCGTGGGCGCGCCGCTTGTTCTTGCGGGCGTGCGAATGACGTCGTTTTGGGTTAGGCATGGAAGCTCCTCGCTAGCGGACCTGCAAGATTGCCAGGCCATTTTCGCTTTTTTTCACTTCATTTGGCTATTGTTTTTTGAACCAGTCCTGCTTCAGGCGAGCCAGCGGCGCCAGCCGCGGATCGCTGGCGTGAGTCTCACAGCGGCATTCTTCGTGGTTCAGATTGGCTCCACAATGGGGACAAAGACCTCGGCAATCCCCGCGGCAGATCACTTTCATCGGCAGCGCGAGCAGCACCTGTTCGGCCAGCACGTCCGCCAGGAACAGTCCATCGCCTTCAAAGAAGGCAATTTCAGTGTCGTCCAAATCCAATCGGAACTCTTCGTCCTTGGCAATGCTGGTCATGGGCCGGTAGAAGAGATCGAAATCCCGGCCGACCTCCTCGGAGACCATTTCAAGACAGCGGGCGCATACTAACTCTAATCGGGTGTGCAGGTTACCGGTAATTCGGATCTGCCCCTCGATCAACTCCGCGGTCGCATGCACTTCCAGCGGTTCCGCCTGGCGAAATTCTCCGGAGTGAAAATCGAGCGTGCCCGGAACATAGCTTTTCCGGATGCGGATCTTTCGAACTGTTAGTTCATTTACGTCGATGAACATCGAATTCCCCGAATGTGAGGACGAGTGCTCATTATATTTCGCAACTCTGGATTGTCAAGGAGACGCCATTGGGGCTTCTACTCGCGCGGCTAATCGGTCAACGCCAAGTCCTGGTACTCTGCGGGCGATATTTTTCTGCTCCAGAGGCGCCTGATTCGGCTTTACGGTCTGCGGAAAAATGAAACTGCCGGTCATTCCGATCCCGCTTCTGCGGGAGAGGAATCCAGAGGAAACCTCAAGTGCTTGAAAAGCAGTTGGCTTTTCCGTTGCTCATCCAGGATAGCCTTCCCATCGGAGAGCAACTATCGACTTTTTCTGCACCGTGTTTAGCCGGCTCAGTCTTTCAATTCCACAGTAATCAACTCGATCGGGGAGTTCCCAACATTTTCCACCGAGTGCGGCGGCAAAGGTTCCAGCCATACCATCGACGGCGGCGGGACTGGAGACTTCACGGTGCGTGTATCCAAAAGCAAATTGCCTTCGCCATCGCGGCGAATAAAATCGCTCGAGCTGAGGACGTGCAGGACGCTGGGCCAGCGGTGAGTGTGAACCGGCACGAACTGACCCGGCGCAATGTGCACGCGCAGAACGCGCACGCGCTCGTTCTCCAGCAGCAGTTCATGGAAGTCCGGCGCCGCGATCAAGGCGTCAAGCGAATCCGGCCATGGCCAGAGGCTTCGCTCCGCTTTTGCGGGGCTGCTTTTATTGTGCATCTCCTACTCTCCTGGTGTCCGCCCTGGCCATCAAGATCATATTCCATCAATCTAACTTGCTTGGGCTAATTTGCTTTGGGGGCTTCCGCGGGCGTATCCGTCACGCCGGTATCAAAAACCACTTTCCACGAGCCGTCGTGCTGCTTCCGCCAGATCGTCACATATTTTCCGGTGGCCACGATCTGCGTGCCCTTGTCCCCGGTGCGCGTGATTTCGTAGGCGCCCACGGTAAATCCCAAATCGCCGGATGAAGAAATAGAAGCAGTCATGGGCTTCCATTGGATCGACAGCGCGTGATTCGTCAGCAGGGAAGTCCACGCGGCGAGGAAGGCGTCTCTCCCGGAAATGACGGGCTGATCCGCGCGCAGGGTAGCCGCGTCATCCGCAAGGAACGAACCGAAACCTTCCAGTCCCTTTTCGGCTGTGGCCGTGGCGAAATCCGTATCGGCTTTCAGTAACGCATCCGTGCCCGTCATAGGCTTCTTTGGAGAATTCGCTTGGACCGCTGCGGAAAATAAAAGCAAAACCGCCGCGATCGTTAAGTGCCGTTTCATCGTCTCGGCCTCCGGAAAGTTTTTACACGCCAGCTTTTGATTCAGATGCTGCTTCTGATGGAAGCGGAAGAATCTCCCTGGGTTGCTTATCACACCAATGAAGAATTCGCCGTCGTCCCGGATAGCAGGACTTCCCGGAATAACCGCGCCAGGAATTCTTGAACTCACTCTGCATGGAATAAATCAGTCCACCACGTCAATCCGCGGGATGTGGCGCGGATGCGCCGATGAATTCGCCGTGCTGGCGCAGCAGGAAATGATCGGTCATCCCGGCGATGTAATCGCATACCACGCGATGCGGCGCCGTCTGCCGGGCTTGTTCGGCGTAGGCCGGCGGCATCTTTTCCGGATGCGCCAGGAAATAAGAAAATAATTCGTCCAGCGCTTCCACCGAATGCTGGCGTTCCGCCACGATGGCCGGATTCTCGTAAAGCTGCGCTTGAAGGAACTGTTTCATCGTCGAATTCGCGCGCGCGATACTTTCTGAAAAGCCTGCCAGGCGCTTTGCGGAGTTCCGCACATCCTCCACGCAGTGCGCGCCGCTGGCCGCGATTTGCCGCATGGTGTTTTCGATCAGGTCGCTGGCCAGACGATCGAGTACACGCTTGTTCGCCTCATTCAATTTCAATTTCGCGCGGCCTTGCGGATAGTGGCGCTCCACGTCCGCATACGCTTTCTCAAACATGGGCACGAAAGCGAGAAGTTGGTTGAGGTCGAGTAAATGCGCCTCGAATCCGTCGTCGAGATCGGCCGTGTTGTAAGCGATTTCATCCACCAGGTCGATCAGTTGCGCTTCGATCGGCGGAAATTGGCCCAGCAGATATTCGGCCAGTTCGGGATGCTCGCCCTCGGAATAATCGCGCGAGTGTTTGATGATTCCCTCGCGCACTTCAAACGTCAGGTTCAAGCCGGGAAAATCCAGATAGCGCTGCTCGAATTGCTCGACGATGTGCAATGCCTGCAAATTGTGATCGAAGCGGTCGCCGTGCTCGCGCATTCGTTCGTCGAGCTTGCGTTCTCCGGCGTGCCCGAAGGGCGGGTGGCCGATGTCGTGTACCAGCGCGAGCGCTTCGGCCAGGTCGGTATTCAAATTCAAAGCGCCGGCAACGGTCCGCGCGATCTGCGCCACTTCAATCGTATGCGTCAGCCGGTTGCGGAAATGATCCGAATAGCGCGTGGTGAAAACTTGCGTCTTCGATTCCAGCCGCCGGAAGGCGCGCGCGTGAATCACGCGGTCGCGGTCGCGCGCGTAGTCGTTGCGATAGGGATGCGGCGGCTCGGCATAACGGCGTCCGCGGGAGAAACGCACGTCCATCGCATAAGGGGCCAGGGCCATTTCCCCATTCTAGCCCGATTTTAGGGAAGCGTGAAAACGGCCTAATGTAATCCGACGCGCATCCACACGGAATTCCCAGCGCCACGGGGCACGCACCGCAATTCAGTTTTGCTGAGTCCCGCGAGTGTCCGTTTCCGAAGAAGTCGTCCCATAATCGGACAGCTCGAATTCATATCGATCGCGGCTTCCTCCATAACGACCCTGATTGCAAATATTTACCTATTCTTCGAATGGCTGGCGGATTGCCAGATGTGAAGTTAGAAAATCGAAGGGGAGAGGCATGAACAACTTTTTACAAGATGTGCGCTACGGAATCCGAGTGCTTGCCAAATCGCCGGGCTTCGCGATCGTCGCGATTCTAACGCTGGCGCTGGGCATCGGCGCAAACACCGCCATTTTCAGCATGGTCGATTCCATCCTCCTCCGGCCGCTGCCCGTGAAGGATTCGCAACAGCTCACCGTTCTCGCCTTCCAGCAGAAGAACGGTCCCGTGCTCAATCAGTTTTCCGTCCCTGAGTATCGCGATTTTCGCAACCAGACCACGGAAGTTTTTTCCGGCCTCTTTGCCTACCAGTTTGGCATGGACGGTCTGAGCGTGGACGGCCAGGCCGACCGGATCATGACCAACTACGTCACCGGCAATTTTTTCTCCTCGTTGGGAATCAAGCCCGCCGTGGGGCGGCTGATACTGCCGTCGGAAGGCGAGACACAAGATGCTGATCCGGTGATCGTCCTCGGCTACAGCTACTGGAAAACCCGCTTCGGCGGAGATTCCAGCATCGTCGGAAGAAAAGTTACGGTGGATGGGCACCCCATGACCGTGGTGGGAGTGGCGCCCGAGGGATTTTATGGCGTCTACCCAATTCTGAATGTGCAAGGCTACTTGCCGCTCGGCATGGCGGGGATCGCAGGCACTCCCAGCGACTTCGCTACCAATCGCGCGTACCGGAATCTCGCCGTGCTCGGCCGCTTGCGGCCGGATAAGAATTTGGCGCAGGCCCAAGCGACGCTGGCGGTTGTGGGCCAGCGCCTCTCGCAGGAATATCCGAAGGATGAAAAAGACCTGGAGCTGCAGGCTTTTCCGGAAGTTCGCTCGCGTCCCACCCCCGATCCGAAAAATACCCTGATGGTGATCTCAGGGCTTTTCCTGGGCCTGGCGGCGCTGGTGCTGCTGCTGGCCTGCATCAATGTGGCTAACATTTTGCTTGTGCGCGCCACGGTGCGCGAACGGGAGATGGCGATTCGCGCCGCCCTGGGCGCGGGACGAATTCGCTTGATCCGCCAGTTGCTCACGGAAAGCGTGCTGCTGGCGCTGGCCGGCGGCGCTGCCGGAATTTTGCTGGGCGAGTGGGGAAGCGCCGCGCTTGCCTCCATGAATATTCAGACCGATCTTCCCATCCGGCTGGATTTCGGATTCGATTGGCGCATCTTTGCCTTTGCCTTCTCGGCGGCGCTGCTGACGGGATTGATCGTCGGAATCGTTCCGGCCATTCGCGCCTCGCGCGGGGACCTGAGCGGGGTATTGCACAGCGGTGGCCGCGGCATCGTGGGCAGCAAGCACCGCCTGCGCAACGCGCTGGTGGTGGCGCAGGTGGGCG
>JBGPTK010000119.1:0-11017 GCA_041490605.1 Terriglobia bacterium
GAAACGTTGAACATCGGCGTACACGCCCCGATGATGCGCGCGCTGCAGCACGCCACTTTCACCTTCGCCAAAAAAATCAGCCACACCGCCGATAGCCAGGACCAGCGCCATCGCATGGTTCCCGGCTCGCGCCCCCTGCTCACGCTGGCCGATACGCGCCAGCCAGACGCCATCATGCCCATGCTGATTGCCGGAAACCCGCACGCCCGCGAAGTTTACGAACAGGCAATGGACGACGCCTGGCGCGCCAAAAACGAATTGCTCGATCGCGGCGTTCCGCGCGAATTCGCTCTCTATCTGCTGCCGAATTCAAAATCGATTCGCCTCGTCGAATCCGGCTCCCTGCTCCACCTTCTCCATAAATGGACCATGCGCACCTGCTTCAACGCCCAAGAAGAAATCTACCAGGCCTCCATGGAAGAGGTTGAACAGGTCCGCGCCGCGCATCCCGAACTCGGCCGCTACATCGGCCCTCCCTGCTACCTCCGCGCCGGCATCGCTTCGCCCATCTGCACCGAAGGCTCGCATTTCTGCGGGATCAAGGTTTGGCAGCAGTTCCCCGCAATTCAGCGCCGGATATGACCCGCCGCGGCAGCCTGATCTACTATCTCGCCGCCTGGATTTGCGGTTGCACCTTCATGAGCATTTGCATCTGGCTGAAAGATCTTTTCGGCGCGCCGTTGATGCAAGCCTATTCCATGCGCGGCGCAGTCGGTCTTCTGCTCTTCAATTTCTACGCGCTGATTTTCGGAGCCGCCAGCGCGTTTCTAGGCGCGTTTCTGCTCCGCCTGCTGGCCCGCATTGCGCACTGGGAACTTGCGTGGCAATGGGCGCTGGCAGGATCAATCCTCTCCCCGGCTCTGCTCGAACTCCTGGGAATTTGGGGGCGTCAATTGCTAGCCGGCCAGGGGACACGCCAGCGATGGCTCCTGCTAATCACCTACGGTCCAACGATCATCCTCGATGCCGGAATTTGGCTAGCGATCCCCGCAGGAGCGGCAACCGCCTTTGTTCTCTATCGCATCCACCGCGCCTTCGTGCTGCTAGCGAACCCCGCCCTCATCCTGTAGGGGCCGGCTTCACAGTTTGCGGAAGAATACCCTCAGGGGTCATTCCGATCCCGCTCCTGCGGGAGAGGAATCCGGAGTTGATCTTAAGTGCTTGAGAAGTGGGGATTTTCTCGATGGCACTTCCGGAGTTCCCTTCCATCGTAGGGTAATTCTCGACTTTTTCCGCACCCTGTTCAGCCGCGCCCAGGTTTTTTCTGCCTCGGCGTTCTTTGCGCCTCTGCGGTAAAGTCTTTCTTTGACTTCCTAATAACCCACCCTTTGACACTTCCTGCAATTACAGCTATTCTCGGTTCATACTGAACTGCAATGTTCGCCTCATTCTATTAGCGGCTCCCTCCCCACCCGGCTCGCCCGGGCGCTGAACCACTGCATTTTTACATTCTTCCGATTTCCATTTTCCGCGTGGGTGAATCGCCATGGCCAATTTAACTCTGTACCAAAAACTCGACCACATCGAATCGCGCTATGAGGAACTGACGCAACAGCTCTCCTCGCCCGAAGTCCAATCCGATTCCGCGCGCTTCCAGAAGCTCGCGCGCACGCATGCGGATCTCGCGGAAGTAGTCGGAAAATATCGCGAGTGGAAAGAAATTGAAAAGGGCCTCGTCGGCGTGAAGCAGATGCTGTTCGAAGCGGACGATGCCGAAATGAAGCAAATGGCTCACGACGAGGAACACGTCCTCGAAGATCGCAAAGTAAAAGTGGAACAGGATCTCAAATTTCTCCTGCTCCCCAAAGATCCCAACGACGACAAGAACGTGATCGTCGAAATCCGCGCCGGCACAGGCGGCGACGAAGCCTCGCTCTTCGCCGGCGAATTGTTTCGCATGTATTCCCGCTACGCGGAATCGCAGGGCTGGAAGGTGGAAGTGCTCGAAAGCTCGGCGTCTTCCATTGGCGGCCTGAAAGAAATCATCGCCGCGATCCAGGGCAAAAAAGTGTATTCCAAGCTGAAATACGAAAGCGGCGTGCATCGCGTGCAGCGCGTGCCGGCCACCGAGCAGCAGGGCCGCATCCACACATCCGCCGCAACTGTCGCGGTGCTCCCCGAAGCGGATGACATCGACATCAAGATCGAAGCGAAAGACCTGCGCATCGATACGTTCTGCTCTTCGGGCCCCGGCGGGCAGTCGGTCAACACCACCTACTCCGCGGTTCGCATCACGCATATTCCCACGGGACTGGTGGTCTCGCAGCAGGACGAGAAATCGCAGATCAAGAATCGCGCCAAGGCCATGCGCGTCCTGCGCACCCGTCTTTACGAAATGGAGCAAGAAAAGCAGCATCAGCTCATCGCCGCCGAGCGCCGGGGCCAGATCAAAACCGGTGACCGCTCGGAAAAAATCCGCACCTACAATTTTCCGCAAAACCGCGTTTCCGATCATCGCATCGGTTTGACGCTGCACCAGCTCACCGAAGTGATGGACGGCAAACTTGGACCGCTGGTGGACGCACTCGTCGCTCATTTCGAATCCGAACGGCTGAAGCAGGAACTAATCGAAGCCTGACCCGCGAATGAGATCGCGAATGCTCCCGCCGCCTAGTGCGGCGCAATTCACTCTGGGGGTCATTCCGAGCCCGTATTAAGGGCGAGGAATCCAGAGCAAATCCCAAATGCCTGAGCAAAAGTTATTTCCTTCGCTGGAAGTCGCAAGTTTTTGGAGGGGCGCTGCTCGTTTACCCTGCTTGCCCTGAGAAACGAAGGGAGCCTCGAAGGGCTGCGCCCCAGAACCCTCGAAGCATTGCGAGATGCATTCGGGACTGCACACTTGTAGCTAGGGGGGAAACCTATTCGCTGTCATTCCGAGCCCGATTTATGGGCGAGGAATCCAGAGCAGATCCCAAATGCTCGAGCAAAAGTTATCTTCTTCTTCGCCAATCCAGGGCGGCTATACCATCAGAGAGCGGCGATCGCCATTTTCCGCACCCTGCTCGAAACCTTATGTCCTTCAATGAATATGGGGTCATTCCGAGCGCAGCGAGGAATCCGGAGCAAGTTTCAAATGCTTGAGCAGAAGTTAAATTGTGCGAGGCGTATTTACGGTTGCCATTCCATCGAAGAGTGGCTATCAACTTTCTCAGCGCTTTGCTAGAGATCTCATGTCATCGACCAATCCACCATACCCAACAAACATCCGCGCTGCCCTGAAAGCCGCGATCGAACGCCTGCGCGAAGCAGACGTCCCCTCGCACACCTTGGCCGCCGAACTTCTGCTGATGCACACTCTGGGCCGCGACCGCTCCTGGCTCTACAGCCATCCCGAAGAAATCCTGAGTCCTGCTGATCTGAATGGCTTCATGACTCTGGTGGCCCGCCGCGCCGCTGGCGAACCAACCCAGCACCTGACCGGCAAGCAGGAATTCTGGGGCCTCGAATTCGAAGTCACTCCAGCAGTCCTGATTCCCCGCCCGGAAACAGAGCACGTGATCGAAGTAGCCCTCGAACGCCTCGGTCCAAATAAACGAACCCACCCGTTGCGAATCGCCGATGTCGGCACCGGTTCAGGCTGCTTGGCAGTCGCTCTAGCCCGCGAATTTCCGCAAGCCGAAATTTTCGCCACCGATATTTCCGCGAAAGCTCTCGAAGTAGCCCGTCGCAACTCCGCGCGCCACAACCTATCCGGTCGCATCCATTTCATCGAATGCAATTTGCTCGACTCCTTCCTAAGCGCATGGCCCGATTCCGCCAACGCCCGCTTCGACTTGATCGTAAGCAATCCCCCCTACATCGCACGCCGCGAAGCCGCCAGTCTCCCCCGAGAAGTCCGCGACCACGAACCCGCAATCGCCCTCTTCCCCGGCGAAACAGGCATGGAACTCTACGACCCCCTGATCCGCCAAGCCGGAAAATTAATGGGCCCAGGCGGCATTCTCATCATGGAACTAGGCCACGATTCGCTCGACCACGTCAGCACTCTCCTCAATCCCTCCCGAGGCTGGATTCGCGTCAGCGCCACCCAGGATCTCGCCGGCATCCCCCGCGTAATCGCCGCCGAGCGCGAATAATTGCCGCCAATCCTGATTCTTTCAATGTTTCAAATAACTGTAGGGGCCGGCTTCACAAGTTTCGGAAGTATTCAAATCGCAGTCATTCCGATCCCGCTCCTGCGGGAGAGGAATCCAGAGAAAGCCCAAAATACTTGAGAAGTAGAGAACTTTTCCTGCGCCCATCCGGGGTGGCTATTTCATCGGAAGAAGGTTTTCGGCTTTTCCGCAAACCGTTCAGCCGCGCCTCGATTCTCACTCTAGCCAGGTTCTACTCCCTTATGGGACACTCTATGCATGGGAAACAAAGACGCACGGAAGCGCGAAAAAAAGAAGCCGAAACAGAAGAAGCCTAAGCGCGAAGACTTCATTCAAGCCCCCGCGCGAATCGTCAAACCAGCCACAGAGGTCAAGTAACTTCGATTGACAGAACAGACCGCTGCCTTTATTTGACCGTGCTGGCGCGCGGTTCGCCCGTCGCCTCAGTGGATATCGGCGAAGGGATTTTGAATTAGAATTCCTGCGATTCGTTGTCCGGCTTTCAAATCCTCGGAGAGAATCCGGGTCGCACCGCATTTGGCCGCAGAGGAAACAATTAGGGCATCCCAGAAACCGATTCGCGATTCGTCCTCGATCCGGAACGCAGCGGTAATTTCAGCCGGCGTAGTGTCCATGCACCAGATCGCATAGCTGCTCACTACAAGGCGTGCCAAATCCTTCGGCAAGGGTGACGGGATCTTCCGAGTGACGTTGACGTAGAATTCTTGGAGCACCTGCATGCTCAGCACGCCCGTCCGCCCGTTCCAAAGTTCACGAAGTACCTCTTTCGCGATCTGGTGCTTCGTATTTGCGTCCACGTCGTGCGCATAGACCAACACATTCGTATCAATGAACGTCCTACCGTTCATGGAGCTCATCTCGACTGGCTAGCTTTGCTCCGCCTAGGTGAAAGCCCTGCTCGAGCAGGGCAATTGCCTGCCGATGGGCGAGTTCATAGGCCTCCTCCTCACCTACCAGAATCTCAATTTGTTGAGCCAGGAGGCCGCTGATGGAAGTGGACCGCCGCGCCGCGACGACTTTGGCCTTCCGAATAATCTCTCGGTCCAGACTGATCGTCACATTCTGCTTCCCATTTCTCTTCTTCTCGAACGCCATAACCCTCCGTACACGTATGATACGTGTAGCACGTATTCTACGTGTAGTCAACCACGTGCTCTAGTCATAACATTCCTTTAGACTTAGCATTTGCTTATTCCCTCCTCACTCACCGGACTAGATTGGGGCCTCGCGTCCACTCACTCAATCTCTACTCTCGTAAAGTTCGCTATGGAACCGCCACCCTGCCGTCTGAATGCTGCGACGGCTCCGGAAAATCGGTGTAAGGTAGACGCGAGAAATCCGCCATGCCCAAGCTGGCCACCTTCCGCGCCAAGCACGATACCGTACCAAACGATGCTCCCCCTCTCTCCTCCTCCATCCTTCATATCGATATGGACGCGTTCTTCGTCTCCGTCGAGTTGCTGGCGCGCCCAGACCTGCGCGGCAAGCCGGTGGTCGTCGGAGGCCAGCCGGACCAGCGCGGCGTAGTTTCCGCAGCCAGCTATGAAGCACGCAAGTTCGGCATCCAATCGGCGATGCCGCTGCGAACGGCCGGCCGCCTGTGCCCTCACGCAATTTTCCTCGACGGGCACCACGGCCTCTACGGCAAATGGAGCGATCGAATCGCCGCCATCCTGGCGAAATATTCGCCCGTGGTCGAAATGGCTTCGATCGACGAAGCGTATCTCGATCTCACCGGCACCGAACGCATGCACGGCCCGCCGCTTGCCGCCGCGCACAAGTTAATCAAGGAAATTTGGCGCACAACGCAGCTACCCTGTTCCGCAGGACTGTCATCAACCCGCTTAGTTTCCAAAGTGGCCTCGGAACAAGCCAAGCCACGCGGGCTGGTTTGGGTTCCGCCAGGCGCCGAAGCAAAATTCCTCGCCCCGCTTTCCGTGCGAAAAATCCCCGGCATCGGCAAAGTGACAGAAGCCGGTCTGAATGCGCTGGGGATTCACACCGTCGGCCAGCTTGCCCAAGTGCCGCTCGAAAAACTCGAAGAAGGATTCGGCCAGTGGGGCACGGCGCTCTATCGCAAAGCGCGCGGGCAGGACTCCTACGAATTCTTCATCGATGCCGAGCCCAAATCGATTTCGCACAATCAAACCTTCGGCACGGATACCGAAGACCGCGAGCTGCTCGATTCCACGCTCAGCTATCTCTGCCAGAAAGCCGCCAAGCGCCTGCGCGATTCCGGTCTCTACACGCGCACCATCACGCTCACGTTGCGCTACGCCGATTTCAAAACCATCACGCGCAGCAAAACGCTTCCCGAGCCCACCAATCTCGATTCGATCGTGCTCTCCACAATTCAATCGCTCTTCACTCGCGCCCGTGACGCCACGCAAAAAATTCGCCTCGTCGGTGTCGCGCTCTCCGAATTTTCCTCAGCCAACGCCCAGGGCCAGCTCGATCTCCTCGACGCAGGCCGCCGCGAAAAATTGGAACGCCTCACGCGCGCCGCCGACCAGCTACGCGACCGCTTCGGCTTCTCCAAAATTCAACTGGGCGGCTCCCTCTCCCTAAAAAACAACGAATAAAACTCTCTGCGCGCTCCCTTCCACCCCGGTGACGAATCTTCATGCCCTAGCTCCGGCTGTCATTCTGAGCAAGGCGAAGAATCCCTCCGTGCCCCACCGGGTGCCGCACCCTTCGCTTTTAAGGGTGCGGTCTTTGACTTTTCCTTCGTAGGGGCGCCGCTCGTTTACCCTGAGTTTCGAAGGGCTTGTCCTGAGCCTCGAAGGGTTCACCCTGCTCGCCCTGCTTGCCCAGAGGAACGAAGGGAGAAACGAAGGGAGCCTCGAAGGGCTTGTCCTGAGGCACGAAGGGCCGCGCCTCTGGGTGCCCAACACGTCGCCTTTACGTGTGGGGGTTTTGACTTTGATTGTTTGATTCTTGCTTGTGCGCTCTCTGCACCTGCGCAGTTTGCACCCCGATGGTCCCGCATGCGGGATCGGGGCGCCCGCGCCTTTTCGCCCCGGCGGGCGTTCAACAGAATTCTGGCTTCAATCCGTGGGTGGGGTCAGGGGGTCGCGGCTTTCACAGCCTACGGAAAAATCCAATTTGTGGTCATTCCGATCCCGCTCCTGCGGGAGAGGAATCCAGAGTTGATCCCAAATGCTTGAGAAGTGGGGAATTTCTCCAAGGCTCATCTGGACTGTCACTCCATCGCAGAGCAATTCCCGACTTTTTCCGCAGCCTGTTTCAGCCGCGACAAAAAACAACCGGCGCGAAGCGCCCACCTCGCTGCCGCAGGCGGTTGCGCTCGTCCTGAGGCACGTAGGAAAGGCATCGCCGCAGCAACAGGTCTTTCGTCCTGGTTGTTAGATTTTTTTCGCGGGTGCCGCACTCTCCGTCGTTTGGAGGGTGCGGTTTTTGATTTCTCTTTCTAGGAAACTCACAATCAATACGAACGGCGCTTCTCGTTCCAGGTTTTTTCACAGCTTCAACCGACGTGTGGGCCACCGCCAATGCTTCATTTCCCAAGATTAACTGCAGACGCCCAGTTCAAGACAACCGTAAGGGGTCCGTGCCACGGTGCGAGTTGCTCGTTGACAAGAAATTTTCCGTGGGGCAGGACTTCATACTCCGAGTTTTCGCCAGGAATCGAAAACAAAAGGCGGGGAGCTCCTGGCTTGAATGAAGGGCCGGGCTGTGGAGTGACTTCCATGAGCTTTTCGTCTGGCGTCAGGTAGTAGATTTTCCTTCCGTCCAAGCTCCACCGCGGAACCCGCCCTCCACCCCATGAAATGCGGTATTGGTCAGCCGGCGTCGAAAAAGAACGGACGTAGATGTCGCGGATCCCCGACTCATCCGATGTGTAAACGATCCAACGGCCGTCAGGCGAAAATCGGCCATC
The DNA here is from genome assembly GCA_041490605.1 of Terriglobia bacterium. GTDB lineage: Bacteria > Acidobacteriota > Terriglobia > Acidiferrales > UBA7541 > JBGPTK01. Next base: position 8,017 of record JBGPTK010000119.1, read on the forward strand.
CTGTTCGTCAGAGGGTGTCTCGGCCAGTGGAAACGACTTGCCGCCTTCCATGGGCATCAGCCACAGATCACCTTTTTCGTTGGTCGCTTGGATGTACAGGAGAAAGCGGCCATCTGGCGTAAAGTCGGTCGGGTACTTGTCCAGATTGCTTTCGAGTAAGGTTTCTGCCTTGTATGGAGGGTGGGCAGGGACGCGATAAAGGTTATTGTGAGCGTTGACAGCGGCCCCGTAGACGATGCTGGCTCCGTTGCGGCTCCATACACCCAGATGATCTCCTTTGCTCGCTTCGAAGGTAGTCTTCTCCCAAACCTGGTGTTCAATATCATAGACCCATAAGTCTGACGAATGCTCCCGAACGTTGATCTTACCCGTCAACAGCTTTTTGCCATCGGGTGACATCCGCGGCGTAGTGTAGACGCTGGAGGAATCCAGCACTTCCAACTCCTTCCCAATCGAATCGGCCAGATACAATTTGTGTGTGAGATCCTGCTGCTCCTGGTAAGCCAGCGCGTTGCGAGAAACGTCATAGCTGGCAATTCCGCCAAGACCTCCGTAACTGAGTTGGTGCGAAACGATTTGAATGGGATTGCCGGTAAAGCGGAGTTGGCTGAGGCTGAAAGGCTGCGCAAAAAGGTAGCCTCGGCGCTCGAAAAAGATGTAGCCGGGCTCCACGTAGCGCGGGTCAGACGCATCGTGGATTTGCAGTTCGCTCGATTCCGAGCTCAGGCTGCCCAACCGAACGTCGTGCTGGCGGTCAATTCGCAACCCCGCGTACAGATAGTGCTTTCCATCAGGCAGGAAGCTGGCCCACTTCTCTCCCCAGTCATAGCGTGAGCGATCCGCATCGAGTAGTGGTTTTGTACTGCAGTCTGCAAGATCCAGCAGCTTCATCGGCGCCCTGGGATTGTCGCTAGAATACGAGCGGGAAAGCAGCACGGTTTCGTTCGGACCCCAGCTATCCACGGACATGCCTTGAATCTCACACAGAGTCTCGGGAACTCCGCCGGCGGTATCAGTTCTCCTGAGCTTTCCGGCAGTCACGAACAGGACGTAGCGGCTGTCCGGCGACCAAGCCAGACCATCATACGGATCGGCCCCTTCGCCTCCAGGAAGTTGCTCGATCGTGGCCGAATCGAAACGGCGTAGCCAGAGCATCTTCCCCCGTGCGTCGGATGTGAAAAGAACCAGCTTGGTTCCGTCCGGTGAGATGCGAAGGGGCCCGACTTCGTCAAATACACGGCCTGGCGGCGGCTGCACAACGAATCTCATTACCACCGGTCGTTGCGGCGGAGTGCGGAGATAAACTGAAATCCCTACTGCGAAAGCAAGAAGCAGCCCCACCTGCAAGGGTTTCACCCAAGGCCGGGAAGGATTCGGCGTTGATTCAGTTGGCAGTGGGCTTACTGGCACCGCCGGAACCAACAGCCTATAACCCCGCTTGGGAATGGTCTGAATAAACCGGGGCTCTTTGGTTTCATCCTCGAACGCGCGTCGCAAATCTGAGATACAACGCGTCAGAACATCATCAGTGACGAACGTGTCGGTCCAAACCGTTTTGATGAGTTGCTCTTTGGAAACGACGTGGTCGCCGTATTGAGCTAGGCAGACCAGCACCTCCATCGCCTTGGGCTCGATGCGGCGCGTTCGGCCCTTGAGGGAGATGGTGTTAAGGCTCGGCTGCACCACCCAGTCCTCCAACCGGAAGTCCTGATCCACACCTGCCCCCAACTTTAGCCGCGCTGATTATACCCCGTTTTTTCGGCCCTTCACGGGCATCCCTCGGCAAAAACTCTTCTAAACCTCAGCCTGCCATCGGGATTTTTGCAACCCATCCCGGATATCTAAGGCCGCAGAGCGCGCAGCTTCTGGGAGTCGACCGGAAAAGCATGCCCGGTTAGCACTCGCCGTCGGGTTGCTCGCCGAGGAGGCGTCATGGGGCGGGTGGGAATAGTGCTATTTGCGTTGGCCTTGTTCGGATCGGCCGCTGCAGCGGCAGAGAGCCCCAAAGAAGTACCCTTTAGAATCTACCGGAGCTATGCGATTGTCGTTCGCGGCTCGATCGGAAGCCTCAAAAACCTCAACTTCCTTGTTGATACGGCTGCGGTGCCGAGTATGTTAGATTGGCGGATCGCTCGCAAACTGCATCTTGCGCGAGAGGCGGGGCAGATGTCCGTGCTAACGAGGAACTTGCAAACGGAAAGAGCTATTGCCCCAGACGTTGAATTGGGTCCATTGCACACGAATGAGCTGCCTGTCGTCGTGGAGGACTTGTCTTTTGCCGAAGCGGACCTGGGAACGAGACTGGATGCGATCGTGGGCTTTGATTTCCTCGGGCAGCTGCCATTTACGATTGACTACGAGTCGAAAATGATCACTTATGGTCCAATCGACCCATCGTTCGCCACGATCAAATATGTTCCCGGCCTGAGTTACGTGCTTGTGGAATTTCAAATCCGGCAGCAAAAACTGGCTCTGGTGGTGGATACCGCGGCCAGCGACCTCATTCTATTTGAGAGTGCGATACGCGCCTGTATTTCGGCCATCAAAATTACTGGGGTAAAACGTTGGTCAAATCTAGGCGGTGAAGTCACAGTCAGCGAAGCGCTCCTCACACAGGCTTACTTGGGCACCATGCCGTGGGACGAACGCACAGCGTACATTCTGGAAAACGACCGCGCACGGCCCTCCGGAGTGTCTGGTTTGTTGGGAGTAGCTTCACTCAAGACAAAGCGCGTGGCATTCGATCCCAACCGCAAGCTGCTGGCGTGGGAGCGCACAAGAGAACCATAGAGCTGCAAATCGTCGCGCTGGCGGGTTTGCGGGTGGCCCGGACGCCGATGCATAATTCGTTTCTCGTTCTCATTTGGCATCGTCCGGCTAAAGATACCACCTTTGATAGGTGAAAGGAGCGTTAGGATGCTGCGGGTGCCCCACACGTCGGCTTTACGTGTGGGGGTTTTGACTTTGAGCCTTTGATTCCTCTTGGCTTTTTCTGTGGTCC
>JBGPTK010000120.1:0-11014 GCA_041490605.1 Terriglobia bacterium
ATGCTTCCCGGCCCTGGCAGGCTTGCTGATCGCGCTGCTTGCGTTTCCGCTGGATGGGATGGCACAAGGCGCGCAAAGCGCCGGCAAAGTTTCGAACGTGGTGCCGGTGGTGAACGTGGTGCGAGGCGCGCAGCAATTGCCCGCCGGCGCGGGGATGCCCGTCTATTGGCAGGACACCATCAATACAGGACACATGGCCCGTGCCCGCGTGGCGCTGAACGACGGTTCGATTTTGAACGTGGGCCAGGACTCCAACCTCAGCATCGTCAAGCACGATTCCAGCACGCAGCAAACGGATTTGGAGCTCAACTTTGGGCGCGTCCGTTCGCAGGCTGTGCATCTGACCAAGCCGGGAGCGAGCTTCAAAATCCGCACGCCCACGGGAGTGGCCGGCGTGGTGGGCACGGATTTCTTTTTGTCGTTCGAGAATTTCGTCAGCAACCTCCAGGTGTTTGAAGGCTCCGTGCAGTTCTGCAATCTGGCCGGAGTTTGCGTGACGGTGGCCGCGGGAATGATGTCGCAAATTCGCGACCCCAATCAGCCGCCCGATGCACCCACTACAATTCCCACCGCCGAGGTGGTCGAGGCGCATACCACCACCGGACTGCCGGCTGGAACCGCCGCGACGAGCGTTGTGGCAACTCACTCGGTGCTGATGAGCACGCTGCTGGTGCTGACGATCGTCGTTCCCACGGCGGTGGTGGCGACCGCGGTGAAAACCAATACCTGCGGCTGCACCACGGTGGTCGCCACTTCTCCAAAGAAATAATTTTTCAGCGCCGGCGCCCGCGAAAAAGTGGGCCTCCGGCCATTCCGAGGAGTCCCGCTGGTCCGGCCTGCGGGATGGGGACGACGAGGAATCCCGCTACTCTTTTGATTCTTCCCAGAAAGTAGTTTAATTCCCCCGCGGAACTGCACCGTCACTCGTCGCGCGGCCCTTGCCCCCTCCCGCAATTCCTATTGACATTCTATAGGTCTGTTGCATTATCTTATAGATCGTCTATAGGAGGAAAGATGCCTCCCTCGCAAACGGAACTTCTGCAAGGCACGCTGGACATGCTGATCTTGAAAACGCTGGCGCTCGAGGAGATGCACGGCCTGGGCATTTCCCGCCGCATCGAACAGATCACCAAGGGCACGTTCCAGGTAAAAGCGGGCTCGCTCTTCCCCGCCCTGCACCGCATGGAAGAAGAAGGATGGATTTGCTCCGCGTGGGGCGAATCGGAAAACAATCGCCGCGCCAAATATTACAAGCTGATGAAAGCCGGACGCCGCCAGCTCAATTCCGAGACCGAACGCTGGGGACGCATTTCGCTGGCGATCGCGCGCGCGCTGGAAGCTTCCTGATTTTCACGTTGCTGACTTTTTCCAGCCGGCAACGTCTTATTTGCAAAGCCACGGATCGCTGCGGATTGATTTACCGGCGGCTCTCCAAAGCGATTTAACAAAGGGGGAAATGATTCATGTCCCTGCTTCCCAACCTCTTGGGAGTGTTCCGGAATATCTTCCGCAAGCAGGTCGCGGAGAAAGATCTCGACGATGAAGTCCGCTCTTATGTCGAGCTTCTCGCCGAAGAAAAAATCAAACAGGGGATGACGCCTGCCGAAGCTCGCCGCGCCGCTCGCATCGAAGCGGGCGGCGTGGAACAGGTAAAAGAAGAAGTGCGCGATGCGCGCGTGGGAGCATGGCTCGATACGCTCCTGCAGGATGTTCGCTATGGCATCCGCATGCTCGTGAAGTCGCCCGGATTCACGATTGTCGCCGTGCTGACGCTGGCGCTCGGAATCGGCGCCAACACCGCGATTTTCAGCGTGGTCAACGCGGTCCTGCTCGAATCGCTGCCTTATCGCGAGCCAGCGCAGCTGATGACCGTCCTCGAAACAAAATCCTCCCAGGGCCTGGACTGGCTGTACATCACTCCCGCGAATTTCCTGGAATGGCGGCGCCGCGCAACAATGTTTGAATCCATCGCTGCGTCCCACGGATGCGGCTTCCGCCTCGCCGATGCGAACAATGCAAAATTCGTGCTGGGAGCATGCGCCTCCGCCAGCTTTTTCCCCATGCTGCGCGTTCAGCCGATCTTGGGCCGGCTGTGGTCGCCGGAGGAAGATTTGCCGGGCCGCGACCACGTCGCGGTGTTGAGCTACGAATTTTGGCGCCAGCAATACGGGAGCGACCCTGGCGTAATCGGCAAGACGATCCAGCGAAACTTGGACAGCGAACCCTATACCATCATTGGCGTTCTTCCCTCAGGCTTCCAGTTTGCCAACGAAAACGTCTCCGTGTGGGCGCCGCTCGATCTTGACGCCAGCGGACAAGCCCTTCGCTATCATTCTCAGCTGGTCTTCGCTCGGCTCAAGCCTGGCGTCACCCGCGAACAAGCGCAATCGGAAATGGACGGAATGGCCAGCCAGTTGGAACGCGAATTTCCGCAAACCAACACAGGCTGGGGCATCACTGTTCAGCCCTTGCAACGATTCTTTTCCAATATGGAAAATACCAGGAATACACTGCTGGTTTTGCTCGCCGCCGTCGGCCTGCTGCTTCTAATTGCCTGCGCCAACATCGCGAATTTGTTGTTGGCTCGAGCCACGGTGCGCCAGCGGGAAATGGCGGTGCGCGCTGCGCTCGGCGCCACCAGGTTTCGCCTGATCCGTCAACTCTTTACGGAAAGCCTGGTTTTGGGGCTTCTCGGCGGCGCCGCTGGATTTCTTCTTGCCTGGACGGCATTCGGCTGGCTGATCGCAATTGCTCCGCGCATCCCCTCGTTCCGGCCACACGCCATCCGCATCGACGGCGGGATATTCGCATTCGCGATGGCTGCATCCCTGCTCGCCAGCATCGTCTTCGGATTGACTCCGGCGCTGCGCATCTCGAAACAGGATTTGAATGAGTCGCTCCGCCAGACTGCCCGCGGCGCCCAGGGAACCGTTCGCGACCGCGCGGCGCGCTACGTGCTCGTGATTGGCGAGATCGCCCTTGCGGTTGTCCTGCTGGCCGGAACCGGCTTGCTCATCGAGAGTTTTCGCAATCTTCAAAACGACCGGCTGGGATTTTCCTCCGGCCACGTCCTGACGGTGGGGGTGTGCTGCCTCTACGGAGCTAATTTTTCGACGCAACAGCAGATCAACCTGTTTTACCGGCAACTATTCGACCGGCTTCGGTCACTGCCGGGAGTGGAGTCAGCCAGCGCGACATCGGGTTTGCCGCTGCGGCTGTTTGACGGGGCCGGCTCACCCTTCATGATTCAAGGACGTCCGGTTCCCAATCCCGGCCACGAGACGCTGTCCGACTCCCGGCTGGTCGAGCCCGATTTTTTTCAAACCATGCGGATTCCCTTGTTGCGCGGGCGCTCCTTTACAGCGGCGGACGATGAAGACCACGCGCTCGTAGCCGTCATTAATGAAACGATGGCGCACCGCCACTGGCCCGGCGGCGATCCCGTGGGCCAGCAGATTCAGCTTGTGAATTTGCAGCCACTCGGCCGCTGGTTCACGGTCGTAGGCGTCGCCGCTGATTCCAAGGACCGCGGGCTGGGAAAAGACACGCGTTCGATGGTGTACTTGAACGATTTGCAGAATGAAGCCCGCGGCGCAGTGCTGCTGGTGCGCACGAAGGCCGATCCGCATGCGTTGATCGCCGGTGTGCGGGAAACCCTACGCTCAGTCAATCGCGACGCTTGGATTACCAATGCGAAGACGCTCGATGAAGCGCTGGCCGAATCCCTGTCACCCCAGCGCTTTTCGGTGACGCTGCTGACCCTGTTTGCGGTGTTAGCATTGGCGCTGGCGTCGGTGGGAGTTTATGGCGTAACCGCGTACACCGTGGCGCAACGCACTCATGAAATCGGAGTGCGCATGGCCCTGGGCGCTGGTCCGCGCGACATTGTGATGCTCATCGTGGGCCAGGGCCTTCGATTGACGCTCATCGGAGTGGCCGCGGGCCTGGTGGGCGCCCTCGCCTTGATGCGGTTGATGACCAGCCTATTCTTCGGCGTCAGCCCGCATGACCCGTTCACATTAATTTTCACTTGCGCCGCACTCTCCGCAGTGGCACTGCTCGCCTGCTATCTGCCCGCGCGCCGCGCCATGAAAGTCGATCCGATGGAAGCGCTGCGATACGAATAAGAAAGTGACGTGCCTGTTGACCCTAAGGCCCCGGCAATCGGAAGCCCGATTACGCCTGATCCAGGGGAACGTAATCGGGGTGGCGGGCGCGGGCGCGGCGGGGGAATTCGCGCTCGAGCTTTCGGAGCCAGCGCAGTTCCAATTGAAATTGTTGGATCACCAGGGTGAGCATCCACACGGCTTCGTGGTAAGGATGTCCCACTTCCTCGAGCACGCTTCGCAGCGTTTCTTTTTCACGCGCAATTTCCGATTGCAAATATTTTCGCCGGCGCTGAATCTGTCTGCGAACCGTGCCCGGGCGGGCCTGCCAGGAAAGCGCCATCCACGCGAGAAACGCCGGGCGCTCGCGCTGCGTGGTCCAATCTTCCCGTTCCAGCGCGGCGGCAAGCGCGGCGCGTCCTTTCGCGGTGGTTGCAAAGACGCTTGGTGCGGGGCCGGAGGCGGGCGCCACGCTTTTGATACCGCGCAGCAGGCGGAGCCGGACGAGTTTTTCGAGCGAATAATAAACCTGCGGACGCGAAATTCCGGCCCACTCGCGAGCCCGGCGGCGTTCCAATTCCAGATTGGCCTGGTAGCCGTGCATCGGCCGCTCGGCCAGCAGGCTCAACAGGACTAGGTCGGGCGTGGTCAGAGTGAGATGGCGCTTATTTGCGCGCACGGCTCTCCTTGCGTTTGCGGCTCCAATACCACCACTGGCACTGCTCCGCGGGCAGGCGTGGATTGCGCGCCTGCGCCACGGCCGAGGTGAAAACATCCAGGCAACAGATATCGTGCGGCTGTCCGGTCACGCGGCAGAGCTTATCGTAAAGGCGGCGGGGATTCACGCGGGCAAGCTGGCGGACGCTGCGAATGCCGAGAATTTCGAAATCGCGCAACATGGCCGGGCCAATCGAAATCAGGTCCTGCAAGCGCGGCTGCTTTGCATCCATAAAATCCTCCTTGACGGGCAAATGAAGTCCTTGTATCGTTCGCTAGTCTAGTTTAGACTACTACCCTTGGCAAGAGGAGAATTCACGATGCACCTCACTTCCCTGCTGGCACTTGCGCTTGCCCTGTTCCCGGGTTCCTATTTTGCCCAACTTAAAACAAAGGAGACCACAGCCGTGAACGTAAAAAAGATCACGCCGGTTCTGTACGTGGAGGAGATCGAGCCCTGCATGAAGTTCTGGATGGAACGCCTGGGATTTGAAAAGACGGCCGAAGTGCCCGATGGCGAAAAGCTCGGATTCGTTCTCTTGCAAAAAGGGAATGTCGAGATCATGTACCAGACATTCGCCAGCCAGAAGAAAGATGCGGCCGCGGTTTCCGCGGACGTTGCGGGAAGCCGCGCGTTCCTTTACGTCGAAGTGGACAAACTCGATGCGGTGATTGAGGCGATGAAAGGCGCGAAGATCGTCGTGCCGGTGCGCACCACGTTTTATGGCGCTAAGGAAATTGGCGTCAAAGACCCGGGCGGACACGTCATCCTATTCGCGGAATTCGCCGCGGCAGCACAGCACTGAGCTGGCGGCGTTTGCGGGCGGCGTTGGCGATAGGCATGTGGCTTCTGTAGCAAACGACATTGTCCGTAGCGAAGCGAAGGGGCCGTCAGCGCGAATTTTGGCTGCCAGGGATGACGACAGACCTCATACTTTCACTGGAAAGTTTGGGAGAGAGCTGCTGGCAGTTCTCAACGGTGACGAAGCCAGTGGGCAAACTTTGCCTGGTTGGCGGGGGGGCGGCTTTGCCCAGTTACTTTTGGTTGAGAGGAGCGCATTCACGAGGCATCAGCTAAGCATTGTCAATTGAGTAGATTTGACTCTTTTCACAGCCGGGCGCGGTTGGCACGAAACTTGCCCTACTCCTTGAGACTTAACGGCAGCTGAAGTTCAGCCAGCTAAATGCCGATGAGTTTGTGGGACGAACAGTTCCCCCTTAAGGAGATAGCTATGTCAGTGCCGGGCATTTTCAGCAGCAGTGTCTTTGATCACATCACCCAGAGCGTCCAGAGCGGGAACAAGGCGCAGCAGTTGCAGAAAGAGTTTCAGCAACTCGGACAGGATCTGCAGTCCGGGAATCTGTCTGCTGCACAGGCGGATTTTGCGACCCTGCAACAGTCCGGGCCACAGTCGAATTCAACCACGCCATCGCAGAGCAGCAATCCCGTCGAGCGGGCATTCAACCAACTCTCACAGGATCTCCAATCGGGAAATGTGTCTGCTGCCCAGCAGGACTTCGCGACAATTCAGCAGGTTTTTCAGAATCAAGCAGCGCAAGGGCACCCTCATCATCATCACGGTGGCGGCGGGAGCCAAGCGAATGCGATCAGTCAGGAATTGGAGCAGTTGGGCCAAGCGCTGCAGTCCGGCAATCTGGCTTCCGCTCAGCAGGCATACAGCACTTTGCAGCAGCAGTTCCAGCAATTTAGTGAAAATAACGGACAGCAGGCACAGGCATCGTCACAGTCCGGTTCGAATGGCTTCTCGGTAAGCGCCTAATCGCATTCCGATCCAAGGCGAACGCCATTCCGGAGGACAACGAAAACCGCCCGCCTTTCCTCCGGAATCGGCGTTTGCCTTCGGACCGGAATCGCGGTCAGCCGCGACCGGATTCCCCGCTCGCGGTACGACCTCGAGCGCCGGCCCCGGAGCCGGCCCAACCACCCGCCAACCAAATTGAGATAAACGGCTTCTATTCACCTAAGCGGAGCTTCCCTGTTATCCTTAGGAAGGCTTGTGGAATGTTCACCTGCCGGCGAGCGCGTCATTTTCTTAGAGGGCGGGGGAAGCAGGGCCACACGGGGACGCCGGCTAGATTCGGCATTCGAAGAAAGGATGCGCCGACCGTCCGCACACTCAACCGTAGAGCGAGTCGCAACCAAATTTTGCCAATTTTAGGAGATCACATGCCAGTTTTCACGAATTCGAAGAAACGCATTTTGGGCCTTTGCCTGGGCCTGGCCATTTTCCTTTCGATCGCGGCGTTCCGGCACGTTTCCGCAAAAGCGGTGGCCAATGCCACACCGGCGATGGAAGCCTCGAAGACGGGAATCGTCAGCATGCAGGAAGCCCTGGCGACCACGAACGAAGGCAAAATTGAATTTGGCGCATTGCAACAACGGTTCGCTCCCAAGCAGGAAGTGATCAAGGCGCAGGGCCAGGAAGTGGAGACCTTGAAAAAAAAGCTGCAAGCGCCAGGCATTACGGAAGTAGAGCGCAAGAGCCTGAACGCGACGATGGACGCCAAGCAGAAGGCCTTGCAGAAGAGCTTCACCGCCGCCCAGGGTGAATTCCAGCAGGCGGAGCGGGACGTGGTGAACCGTCTGGGACAGAAGATGATGGTGACGCTCGATAAATATGCCAAGGCCAATGGATATTCAGTGATCCTGGACGTTTCCTCGGAAACCACTCCGGTGCTGTGGGCGCTGCCCAGCGCCAACATCACGAAGGAAGTGGTGGAAGCCTACAACGCGGAAGCGCCAGCGGCAGCGGCTCCCGCGCCGGCACCCAAGCCTTAACACCAGCAGCGGTCGGAGATGGCGGACAAGCAGCAGGAAATTGGCCGGCTTGTCCGCGGCGGGCCCTGGCGCAGCAGCAGTGAGGATGCGCGTGTTTCCTTTGCCCCGAGAACTGAAACTCCGAAGGCTGCATGGCGGCGCCCTGTGGCGCGCGCGCCTGCACCGGACACTGAGGCTGCAATATTCCCGGACTAGTGGATACTAAGCTCGGAACGCATGAATTGTTTCACGCCGTCTCTTCCCCGCAGTTTCAGCCATAGCGGTCCATTGTTTCGTTCGAGCTCGATTTCGAAATCGAAAAATGGGCAGCACTTGCTCTCCGCGGAAATCCATTCGGCCAGTTCGGGGAGAGATAATTTCGCGCTCTGCAAACGGAATGCGAAGCCGTCCGGCAGTTCCGTGGATTCGAGCTTTGCTTCGTTGAGCTTGCCGGTGAGCTGCTTGTGCCGCTCACGCTCCGCTTTCGTGAGAGCGTTTATGTTGCAGTAGAACCCGGTTTCTTCCATCGTGGCGTTGCCTTTTTGATTCGCAGCGGCGGCGGGATCTGTTTGCCGGGGACGGGCAAACAGGCTGCCGAAAGCGCCGAGCGCGAGGGCCATCACCAGTGCAGTTGCGGTTGACAAGCGAGTGATGCGTGCATGCTGGTCTCTCAAGTCCGTTCTCCTCTATCATCTGGGATCGGCTACGGAGGGCATCGTACAGGTTAAAGTTGACTTTAAGTCAAAGGGTATTTCAGGCGGGATCCCCGGGAACGGAAAGCCGGAGGGCGGGCCGGGGGTTGCTCGCCAGGAACATCACCAAGCATTCAAACACTAAACTTGCTAGCATGAGTGTAAGACTTTTTGGCGATGCGTTCTGGTTCTTGGAGCTGCTCACACTCTTATGTCCCTATCTACGATCACTCCCGAGGAAGTCGTGGCTGAGACGCTATCCCCACTGGCCATCGTGGTCAGAATAGGTGGTTTAGAGGTCGTTGAGGAAATAGCGGCGGATTGGCGGCGGCTGTGCGACGAAGTCCTGTCGAGTGAACCGTTTTACCGGCCGGAATGGACTCTGGCCTATCTGCGCGCATTTGCGCCGGAGACGCAGGTAATCGTTTTGTCTGCCTGGGCGGAAGGCCATTTGCGGGGAGTACTGCCGCTTGTCCGGGGAGAAACAAGAATCTGCGGATTGCCGGCTGCCACGTTGACCTGCCCTGCCAATGCCCACTGTTCTCGCTTTGGCCTGGTCCATTGCGGCGGAGCGGAAGGCGAGGATGTGTTGCGCTCCCTGTGGCAGCACGTCAAGGAAATTCCCGGGTGGGATCTGTTCCTTGCGCCATTCGTGGTCCAAGGAAATGGAATCGATCAGTTTATTCCCCTGGCGATCGCCGATGGATATTCGGCTGCTCGCCACCGAAGCTGGCAATCGCTCCATCTGCCGTTGAATTCCCCGGATGCTGATCAGCCAGCGTGGTTGGCGAAGACTCGTCCCAAATTCCGCAAAAATATTCGCCGCACGCTCCGTCAACTGGAGGAGCTTGGGACCGTTGCTATTCGTCATTACAACACTGCCGAACCCGAGGCGCTGGAGCATTTTTACCGGCTGGAGAGCTCCGGGTGGAAAGGAAAACAAGGAACCGCAATCATTTGCGATGCGCAGACGCGCCATTTCTACGATGAGATCGCGCAGGCGGCGGCTCGCCAGGGGTATCTATCGCTGGATTTCCTGGAGTTGAATGGGAAGCCAATTTCATCGTTCTTCAGTTTCAATCAGGGAGGGCGCTATTTTTTGACGAAGGCGGGATATGACGAGACCTATCAGCGTTTCGGCACCGGGCAACTGCTGGCCCACGAAATCCTGAAGGAATCCGCAGCCCGCGGCTTACGGCAGCTCGACTTTGTGGGAGCGGCCACCTGGGATGAAGGACGGTGGGCAAGCGCGCGTCGAACTCATTACAAAGTCTTCATTTTTCAAAAAGGCTTCTATGGCTCGCTCCTCCATGCGCTTCGCATCTCGGGCAGGGAAACCCTGAAAAAGCTGGTGGGCCGAACGGTGGACGAAAATGAACCGATGGAGCTTTTGTCTCCGCCCGACAATCCGCAGAACGAAACAGATTCCGAACGATAAGCAATAGGCGGCGCAATGGCACCGGACGGCAACATCACACAGGTTTGGGTGGAAGGTCTGGATGTTTCCGCTTATGGCATCACTCGAAGCGCCGGCAGAAAGGGCGTGCCGGTGTATGCGATGAACGACCGGCTGGCCGATGCGCTGCGCTTTTCACGCTACTGCCGCGATTGCTTCCTCTATCCGGACGATCCCACGCAACAGCGGGCCTACGCCGGCGATTCCATTGCGAATGAAGATATTCTGTGCGGTCTTCTGCTGGAATGGGCGGCGAATTCCAAACAAAAGCCGGTGTTGTTCGCCACGTCGGATTGGTTCGCGCGCTTTCTTTCCAACCGCCAGGAAGAACTCTCGCCGCGATTTCTGTTCCACTGGGTTCCGCGCGAATTATTCACGACCATCGTGGACAAAGGCCGGATGGTGCGGTTCTGCGAAAGCGCGGGTGTTCGCGTTCCGCGGACGCACACCACGCTTCCCGAAGACGATATCGCGCTGATCGCGCGGGAGTTCGTATATCCGTGCCTGGTAAAACCGCTGCACCGGCATACGGCCAGTTTCCCGATGGAAGCAGCCAAAGTATTCGTGGCGGATTCGCCGGAAAAGCTGCGGACTTTCTTCGAAAGCTATCCGCAATTGAAGGGCGCCACGCTGATGCAGGAAGTGATCGAAGGCGGGGACGACCAGGTTTTTCAATGCACGGTGCTGGTGAACGGATCGGGAAAAATCGCCGCGTATTCCACGGTGCGAAAACTGCGGCAATTTCCGGCCGGCTACGGGAGCATGTGTTACGGGCGCACGGAAAAAAATGAGGAGCTTGCGGCGGAAGCGCTGAAGCTGGTCCAGGCGCTGGGATATCGCGGGCTGGGTTCCCTGGAATTCAAATACCGGCAGAGGGATGGCGGATATTATTTCATCGAAATGAATACGCGGCTGCCCTGGTACAACGGGATTTTCGCGGATGCCGGCGTGAATCTGCCCTACCTTGCCTATCTCGATCTTACCGGACAGGAAAGCGAGACTGCCCGGCAGCGCGAGGGCGTGACCTGGCTCGGCTATCACAACTATTCGGAATGGTATGCGCAGACCAAACGCGCGCATCCCATTTCATTCGGGCAATGGGTTTCCACAGTTGCCAGCGCCAAGTCCTACGCCTGGTGGAACTGGAAAGATCCGGCGCCGTTTCTTTTTTCAGGAATGTTTGCAATGCGCCGGGCGGGCGGCAGGTTGCTCCGCCGCGCGGGCTTGCGCTGATCCTCGCCGGCTTCCGGGACAATACGCTTCC
>JBGPTK010000121.1:0-10996 GCA_041490605.1 Terriglobia bacterium
CGCCGCTCCGCGGAATACTTCCGGCGGAAGGTGATGAGGCTCCACGCGCGCCTGCGGGCACATGATCACCAGCCGTTCGATCAGGTTCTTCAGCTCGCGAACGTTTCCGGGCCACGGATAGCGCAACAGCACATCCATTGCCGAATCGCTCAATTCCTTGGCGCGCTTTCCGTGGGCTTCGCTGAATTCCGCCAGAAAATGCCGCGCCAGGATGGGAACGTCCGCCGTGCGATCGCGCAGCGGGGAAAGATAAAAAGGGATCACGTTGAGCCGGTAGAATAAATCTTCGCGAAAAGCGTTCTTCGAAATTTCCTCATCCAGTTTTTTGTTGGTGGCGGCGATCACGCGCACGTCCACCGTCACCGGCTGGTTCGAACCCAGCGGCTCCACGCGCTGTTCTTCCAGCGCGCGCAGCACCTTCGATTGCGTTTTCAAGCTCATGTCGCCGACTTCATCGAGAAACAATGTCCCGCTGTCGGCCTTCACGAATTTTCCGGTTTTGTCTTCGCTCGCGCCGGTGAAGCTGCCTTTGCGATGGCCGAACAATTCCGATTCAATCAACTCCTCGGGGATGGCGGCGCAGTTCACCTCCACGAAAGGCATCTGCGATCGCGGGCTTTGCGCGTGCAGCGCCCGCGCCACTAGTTCTTTTCCCGTTCCACTCTCGCCGTAAATCAAAACTCGGCCGGTGGTGGGCGCCGTCAGCGCGATCTGCTGCCGCAGAGCCTTCATCGGCACGCTATCGCCCAGAATCTGGTAGCGTTCCTCGAGTTCGGCGCGCAAGCGGCGGTTTTCCGCTTCCAGGCGCAGGTAATCGAGAGCGTTCTTCACCACCAAAATTATTTTTTCGAGTGAAAGCGGCTTCTCGATAAAATCAAACGCTCCCAGCTTGGTGGCGCGCACCGCCGTTTCGATATTCCCGTGGCCGCTGATCATCACCACCATCGGCGCGCCGTCGCGCTCCTGCAATCGTTCCAGCGTCGCCAGCCCGTCCATCTTCGGCAGCCACACGTCGAGCAGGATCAAATCAAACGGCTTCTGCTCCACCGCGGTCAGGCAATCTTCTCCCGAGCCCACCGCTTCCACTTGATAGCCCTCCTCGCGCAACAGTGAGGAGAGCGACTGGCGAATGCCGCTTTCATCGTCAACAATCAAAATGGTGTGTGGCATGAATGTTCGCTAAGGATTCTTTCCGCGAGCTCAACGCGCGGGGGTGCGTGGCTTCTCAGTACCTGTGTCTATTTTCACCTTTCCTTTTGCATCGTCCCTGGTGATCTTTAATTACAGCCTTTCCGGTAAATGGTTCTTAGGGGGTCGGAGCTTTAGCTCCGGCATAGCACTCCTCACAAACTCGGGCTTTAGCCCCTGAAGCACACAGACTCACGATTGTGAACAACTTTCACTATTTCACAAACTCCCCTGCGCCGCCGGCACCTCCGCCACCGGAAAGCGAATCACGAACCGCGCTCCCGTCGGCGTGTTGTCCATCACCCGCAGCGTCCCGTGATGTTCCGCCACAATTCGGCTGGCTATCGCCAGGCCCAAACCCGTGCCGCGTTCCTTGGTCGAGAAGTGCGGCAAAAACAATTTGTCCTTGTCCTCCGGCGAGATTCCCTGGCCGCTATCGGCAATTTCCACTTCCACCGAATCGCCGTCATTTTGCACGCGGGTGGATACCGTCAGCCGGCGAACCTTTGACCCTTCCATGGCCTCGGCCGCGTTATCGATCAAATTCACCAGCACCCGCCGGAGTAATTCGATGTCCGCCCGGACCAGCGGCAGCGTGGCCGCCAGGTTGGTAGTCAACACAATTCCTTCCAGGCGGCCCTGAAAAACTTCCAGCGCGCTCGATACAATCCCATTCAAATCCGCGGGCGCAAGCCGCGCGGAAGGGAATCGCGCGAACTGCGAGAACTCATCCACCAACGACTCCAGCGTTTGCACTTCACGTTCGATCAGCACGGCGCACTCGGCGGCCACTTTTTCGAAATCGGCAGCCGTGGCCGGCGAGCGCTCGCCAGCCGCGTTGCGTTCCAGATGCCGCAGCATCCGCTGCGCGGAAAGCTGGATCGGCGTCAGGGGATTTTTGATTTCATGCGCGATGCGCTGCGCCACTTCCTGCCACGCCGCGGCCTTCTGCGCGCGCAGCAATTCCGTCAAGTCGTCCATCACCACCACGAATCCGGGATTGGAACGCCGCGGGCCCAGCGAACTCACCGTCACCGCCGCGTGCAGAGGCCGGCCGCCGACGGCAATTTCAAATTCCCGCGAGGCCACGCCCATGCGCAGCGATCTCCGCATCAATTGCAGCACGTCGCGCGCCGCTTCTTCGCCCACCAGGTCGCCCAGATTTTGCGCGGTCCGCGCATGGTCTCCAAAAATCCGCACCAGCGCCGAATTCGTTCGAGTGATCGCGCCGCTCGGATCGAGCGACAGCACGCCGGTGGGAATATTTTCGAGAATCGCTTCCATCACTTTTCGCCGGCGCTCATTTTCTTCAATGGCAATCTGCAAGCTGCGCGTGAACTCGTCGATTTGCCGCCGGCTCTCCCCCAGTTGCGCGGTCATCTGATTGAAGGAAGCGACGAGCGTGCCCAGTTCGTCCTGGGCCTGCACGTTCACGCGATAGTCCATGTTGCCTTGCGCCACTTCCTGCGTGGCTGCGGCCAGGGCCTCAATCGGTATCGTCACCTGCTTCGAAAGAAACAGCGCCATCCACGTCGCGGCAAACAGCAGCAACAAAGTGATCAGCAGCAGCGTGAGCAATATCTCATTTTTGTACACTCGAATCTGCTGGCGCAGGGATTCATAGGTCGCAGTTTGCGTTTTGATATCGTTGAGCCGTTGATAAAAATCGCCCGGCAGCAGATGGCCGGCCATCAGCCACCCGTCTTTGTAAGCAGCCCGCCCGGCCAGGTAATACTTTCCATCGGCCGTCCATAGCTCGGCGCCGCTGGACATCTCCTGGACGCGCCTGAATTGCGAAGGAGACTCGTTTGCGGGCGTCCCCGTCGCCGTTACATGACCAGCCGGATCGACCACCCACATCGCGCTCAAAGCCTGCCCATAGCGATGAGCATAGCTTTGCAAATCGCCATGATTCGCCGGCGCATTCAGCCAGTCGACCGCAGCCTCCGCGCGATCGTTCAAACGATCCCGCTCCAGGCTGCCCAGATCGCTGAGCATCTTCTGGCTCTGTTCGTTCGCAATTTCGAGCGGCCGGGGAAACCACAGGATCAGCGTCCGGTTCACCAGCCCATAGCTGATGAAAAACATAATAACCACCGGCAGCAGCGACACTCCCATCGCGCCGATCACCATCTTGGTCTTGAATCGCGAGCCCATCTTCCCGGCGCGGCGTTCCGCCCACAGCCGCAACAAAGTGCGCGTCAGGATCAAGCCGAACACCAAAAAGGCCGCGACGATAAACGTCGACAGCGCGAACAGCACCAGGAATGCGTTGCTTTTTTCCGGCCGCACCGGCGCGTCCAGCGACCCCAGCGTAAAAACAGCCGCCGCCAGCAAGGCCACCAGCATCCCGCCCACAGCCAGCCAGACGCGCGTTGTCCAGGTTCGCGCTTTCAACGTCCTTCCTCCAGAAATCTTTCCAGCGGGCATTCGCCGCACAGCGGCTCGTGTGGCCGGCACCAGCGTTTTCCCGTCTGCACGATCAGCGCGTGGAATTCATTGAATCGCGCCGCATCACGATCGAGATTGCTCTCAAGAAATTCCCGCAGCTCTTCGTAGCCGGCTTTTTCCCCAACCCATCCGTGCCGTACCAGGATCCGTTTCGTGTACGCATCCACCACAAACACCGGGTGCCCGCCCGCATAGAGCAGAATTGAATCCGCCGTCTCCGGTCCGATCCCATGCACTTCCAACAGCCGGCCGCGCAGTTCCGCCGTCGGCGTTCGAAACAGGCGCGCCAGCGACCCCTGGAAATCCTGGCGCAAAAATTCAGTGAACGCCTTCAGTTTTTTTGCCTTCTGCCGAAAGTATCCAGAGGGCCGCACCAGGCGTGCCAGCCGTTTCAACGTCACACGTTCAAGCGCGCCGTGCGTCAGCATTTCTTCCGCTCTCAAATTGCTGATGGCGCGTTCCACTTTTATCCAGGCCGTGCTTTGCGTAAGGATCGCTCCTACGATCACTTCGAATTTGGTCTTTCCTGGCCACCAGTGCTGCGGCCCGAGCGCGCAAAAAAGCGAGTTATAGTACTCGGCAATTGTGAGCCTCGAGTCAGGCTTCGGTTCGCTCCGCGAATTCCTCCGCAGCGCGCGCAATGGGGCCATCTGGGGTTCGGCAGACATTAGAGGCACGATAGCGAGCGAATGGCAGCAAGTCAAGACAGCGTTGTGGCGAAAATGCCACAGGCCCGTCTCAATTTAGTGTTACCTGTTTCACTACGACGATCTAAGCCCGTGTACTAGCACTCCTTCCAAGCATGTTACGCTTTTTTCTCTAGGCTGCGCGTCGAAGTCCAGGTGGGCTTAAGGGAAGGCCGTGTGCCCGTTGGCGTCCCGGATGTGCGTCCGCTGAAGCGCACCCATCGCGCAGTTCGACAAGTTCCGCTGTTGTAGCCAGGAGCCCGGATGTCGTCCCGGTTAGGCGAAATACTGGTTAAGGACAAGCTGATCTCGTCCGAGCAATTGAAACAGGCGCTAGACCACCAGAAACAGAATGGCGGCCGGTTGGGCAGTTGCCTGGTCAAGCTGGGACTGGTGAGCGATGAGGATATTACCGCCGTTTTGTCGCGCCAGTACGGCGTCCCTTCGATCAATCTGAAGTTTTACGAAGTCGATCCCACCGTCATCAAACTGATTCCGCAGGAAACGGCCACGCGCTACCAGATTGTCCCTCTTTCGCGGGTAGGCTCCACGCTTACCATCGCCATGACCGACCCGACGAACGTCTTCGCCATGGACGACGTGAAGTTTATGACCGGCTTCAACGTCGAGCCGGTGGTGGCTTCGGAATCGGCGATCGGCGAAGCCATCCATAAATTCTACGGGGAAGCGGAAAGCGTCCAGGAACTCGACAAGGTAATGAAGGACCTGGCGGGCGAGGAAGCCAGCCTCGAGCTGACGGCGGAAGAACAGGAAATGAACCTCGCCGACCTGGAAAAGGCGGCGGAGGAAGCGCCCATCATCAAGCTCGTCAATCTGGTTTTGACCGACGCCGTCAAGCGGGGCGCCAGCGACATTCACGTCGAGCCTTACGAGCGCGAACTGCGCATCCGCTTCCGCATTGATGGAATCTTGCAATCCGTGATGACCCCGCCGCTGAAGCTGAAAGACGCCATGACCAGCCGCATCAAGATCATGTCCAAGCTGGATATCAGCGAAAAGCGCCTGCCGCAAGACGGCCGCATCATGATCAAGTACGTCAAGGAAGGGAAAAAGAAGGAACTCGATTTCCGCGTCTCCACCGCTCCCACCCTTTTTGGCGAAAAAATCGTGATGCGCTTGCTGGACAAGGAAAACCTGCGGCTGGACATGACCAAGCTGGGCTTCGAGCCGGAATCGCTCCAGAAGTACGAACGCGCGATCTTACGCCCCTACGGCATGGTGCTGGTCACCGGTCCCACGGGATCGGGCAAGACCAATACCCTTTACTCCTCGGTGGCCCGCCTCAACACTCCCGAGACAAATATCATGACCGCCGAAGACCCGATCGAGTTTCAGCTCCCCGGGATCAACCAGGTCCAGATGAAGGAGCAGATCGGCCTGAATTTTGCCTCGGCCCTGCGCGCCTTTCTCCGGCAAGATCCCAACATCATCCTGGTCGGCGAAATCCGCGACTTCGAGACGGCGGAAATCGCGGTCAAAGCCGCGCTCACCGGCCACCTGGTGCTCTCCACGCTGCACACCAATGATGCCCCTTCGACGATCAGCCGCCTGATGAACATGGGAATTGAACCCTTCCTGGTGGCTACCTCCGTGAACCTGATCTGCGCGCAGCGCCTGGTTCGCCGCGTCTGTTCGCAATGCAAGGAGCAGCTTCCCACTCCTGCTCAGGCCCTCCTCGATGCCGGATACACCGCCGAAGAGGTGAAAACCGTGCAGGTTTTTCACGGGCGGGGCTGCGCCACCTGCAATAGCACCGGGTATAAGGGCCGGGTCGGCTTGTATGAAGTGATGGAAGTGAATGACGAAATGCGCGAGTTGATTCTGGTTGGCGCTTCGTCGCTCGAATTGCGCAAGAAAGCGCTCGAGCAAGGCATGATCACCCTGCGCCGCAGCGGCCTGCTGAAAGTGGCCGGCGGGCAGACCAGCATGGAAGAAGTGTTGCGCGAAACCGTTCTGTAATCGAGGGGCGCGCAAGGAAAACGGCGGCACGCTGTAGAGGAGAATAACAATGGCTGGCATCACCCTGAGCGAACTGCTGAAAAAAATGATCGAGATGGGCGGAAGCGACTTGCACCTTTCCACCAACAGCCCTCCGCGCATCCGCGTCCACGGCAAGCTGAAGCCGATCGAGATGCCCCCGCTCTCGGCCTCCGACACCAAGGCGCTTGCCTATAGCGTGCTCACGGACGCGCAGAAGCATCGATTAGAGGAAACTCTGGAGCTCGATTTCTCTTTCGGTTTGAAGAATCTGGCGCGCTTCCGCGGCAATATCTTCCACCAGCGCGGCGCCGTCTCCGCGGTCTTCCGGACGATTCCCTGGGAAATCAAGAACTTCGATTCACTGGGCCTGGCCCCGGTGGTGAAAACTCTCTGCGACAAGCCCCGCGGCCTGGTGCTGGTCACCGGGCCGACCGGCTCGGGGAAGTCCACCACGCTGGCCGCCATGCTCGACAAGATCAATTGCGAGCGCGAAGAGCACATGATCACCATCGAGGATCCCATCGAGTTTCTCCACAATCACAAGAAGTGCCTGGTCAACCAGCGCGAAGTGCACTCCGACACGCACTCCTTTGCCAATTCGCTGCGCGCCGCGCTTCGCGAAGATCCCGACGTCGTGCTCATCGGCGAGATGCGCGACCTGGAAACCATCGAATCCGCCCTGCGCATCGCCGAGACCGGCCATTTGACCTTTGCCACTCTGCACACCAATTCGGCCAGCTCCACGATCAATCGCGTGGTCGACGTCTTTCCCGCCCACCAGCAGCCCCAGGTGCGCGCCCAGCTTTCCATGGTCCTCGAAGGAATTCTTTGCCAATCGCTGCTGCCTCGCGTGGATGGCCGCGGCCGCGTCATGATTATGGAAATCCTGATTCCCAATGCCGCCATCCGCAACCTCATCCGCGAGGACAAGATTCACCAGATTTATTCCGCCATGCAGACCGGAACCAATGTTTCCGGCATGCAAACTTTTAACCAGGGGCTTGCGAATGCCTTTTCCCAGAGGTTAATCACTTTGGAAACGGCTCTCGCGCGCTCCTCGAATCCAGATGAATTGCAGGATTTAATTAACCGTGGGGTTACTTCTCCAGGGACGTCCGGGAAAACTCCCGTGCGCCGCTAAGTCTGGGAAGTGACAGGAGGAAAGTCCTATGCCCGTTTTTGCCTATAAGGGAGTAAATCGCGCTGGCACTACCGTCAGCGGTGAGCGAACTGCCGCGACTAAGAACGAGCTGTCCAACATGCTCAAACGCGAGCAGATCAACGTCTCCAAAGTTTCGGAAAAGGGCAAGGAGTTCGCCTTTCCCACTTTTGGCTCCGGTGTCGAAAGCAAGGAGCTCGCCGTTTTCACCCGCCAATTCTCGGTGATGATTGACGCCGGCCTTCCGCTCGTCCAGTGCCTGGAAATTCTCGCCAGCCAGCAGGAGAACAAAACCTTTCAGAAGGTTCTCTCCGGAGTTCGCTCCTCGGTCGAAGGCGGCACCACTCTCTCCTCGGCCATGAAACAGTATGACAAGATCTTCGACCCGCTCTACTACAACATGGTGGACGCCGGCGAGACCGGCGGTATTCTCGACACCATTCTCCAGCGCCTCTCCACCTACATCGAGAAAAACGTCAAGCTGAAGCGAGCCGTGAAATCGGCCTTGATTTACCCGGTTTCCGTTATCACCATCGCCGGGGGCGTCATCACCCTGCTGTTGTGGAAAGTCGTGCCGATTTTCGTCACCTTGTTTGCCGGACTGGGCGCCGAGCTGCCGCTGCCCACGCGCATCGTCATTGGCCTCAGCAATTTCGTCGGCAGCATTTTTGGTTTGTTGATCGTGGTTTTCGGAGTGGTCGCCGGCGTGGGGCTCAAGATGTGGTACGGAACTCCCGGGGGCAGGCTGATCATCGACGGCGTCTTGCTCAAATTCCCCATCATTGGCATGATCCTGCGCAAAATCGCCGTCGCGCGATTTACCCGCACACTGGGCACTTTGATCTCCAGCGGCGTCCCCATTCTCGAAGGGCTGGACATCACCGCGCGCACCTCCGGCAACGCCGTAGTGGAACGGGCGATTCAGGCCACGCGCAAGGCGGTTGAGGCGGGCCGCTCGCTCGTCGATCCGCTGAAGGAATCCGACGTTTTCCCCGGCATGGTCACGCAGATGATCGCCGTGGGCGAACAGACTGGCGCGATGGATACCATGCTCCAGAAAATTGCCGACTTTTATGAAGAAGAAGTTGATTCCGCCGTGAAGGACCTGCTCACGCTCCTCGAGCCGGTCATGATCGTCTTTCTCGGCGTGGTCGTCGGCGGCATCGTGATTTCCATGTATTTGCCGTTGTTCTCGCTGATTGGCAAGCTGGCTGGCGCTCACTAGAAATTTCGCGGCCGCCGCCCCGTTCAGTCTTTCGGCGTTAAGCCTATTAAGAAGGAGGGGCGGGCATTTGGCCCGCCCGCTCTGCTCTTGTTTTTGTCGCGGCGTTGTTTGGAAAAATTTCGGCGTTCCTGGCGAGCGCTGTGTCTCTGGATGGGGGAGCGATCGCACCCGGATGTTGGAATCCACTCAAACTCTTCAGGAATGGCTGGGCTGGCTGGGCCGTCTCCGCTTTCTCGTCATTACCTTTCTGCTGGGCATCGCTCTGGCGATTCAGCAACTGACGCTGCTCCCTCTCAATCCCAAGTACTTCGTCCTCTCCATTCTGATGTGGTACACGCTGGCGATGGTGTACGTCATTCTGCTGCGATTGATTCCCAACGCCCGCTGGCACGCGGGGCTGCAGGTGGCCTGCGACCTGATGGTGATGACCGGACTCGTCTATTCCACCGGCGAGCATCAAAGTTATTTTCTATCGCTGTACTTGCTGGTCATCCTGATGGCCGGCATTCTGTTTTCACGCCAGGGCGTGCTGTTGGTGGCCGGCGGCAGTTTTGCCTTGCTCAGTGGTCTGGTCGAACTGTGCTTTTACGGCATCATCCCTCGTACTTCCAGCTCCATGCCGGGATTCAAGACCATTCAGTTTTGGATTTTCAGCAATTTCTTCGCCTTCTTCGCGGTGGCCTATCTGGGCAGCTCGCTGGCGCACAACCTGCGCCGCAAGGGCTTCGAGCTGGATGCCAAGCGCGAGGAATTGAGGGACCTCCAGGCATTCAATGACGACATTATCCAATCCATGCGCGGCGGTTTGCTGACCATCGCCCTCGATGGCCGCATTCTTCTTTTGAATCGCACCGGCGCGGACATCATGGGTTTCTCCCCGGGCGAGGTCCGCGGCCGGCAGGTTCAGGATCTTTTTCCGGCGCTGTGGGAACGCGTTCAAACCGATACCGAAAGCAGCCCGCTCGCCCAGCGCAAGGAGGAAGAATTCCTCCGCCCGGACGGCTTGATGCGTTATCTGGGACTTTCGGTCTCGCCGTTGCGTTCCGGGCAGAATCAGATGTCCGGATACGTGTTCAATTTTCAGGACCTCACCGAACTCAAGCGGCTCGAGCACGAAGTCGCGGTGAAAGAGAGAATGGCTGCCCTCGGCCGCCTGGCCGCCGGCATCGCTCATGAAATACGGCAGCCCCTGACCGCCATGACCGGCGCGCTCAAGGAGTTGTCCCGGCTCGCACCGCTCGAAGAAGATGACAAGCGCCTGGTCAAAATTGTTGGCCGGGAATCCGAGCGTTTGAACCAGATCATCACCGATTTCCTGGATTATTCCCGCGAGAAATCGTACCAGTTCTCCGAGTTGGACGTGGTCTCCTTGATCGACGAAACGCTCACCCTGCTGGTGCGCCAGCCCGGCTTCTCGGAGAAATACACCGTCGAGCGCCACTATGATTCGCGCCGCACCCTCGCGCGCGTGGATCGCGATCGTATGAAGCAGGTATTGTGGAATTTGTGCAGCAACGCCCTGCGGGCCATGCCCAATGGCGGCGTGCTTTCCGTTCGCCTCGATTCGGATGCCGAGTGGGTGCGCGTGGCCATCCGCGATACGGGCGTCGGACTCGATACCCGCCAAGCCACCAAACTCTTTGAACCCTTTCAATCCGGATTCTCGCAGGGAATTGGCCTGGGCCTCGCCATCGTCTATCAAATTGTTCAGGCGCACGACGGCCGCATTCGCGTGGATTCCATCAAGGGACAGGGCGCGGAATTCACGGTGGAACTGCCGCGCAGCATCACCAATCGCACCAAGGATCGGATCGCGACTCGAGCTCCCCTGGAAGCTCTTGAAGTTGCGGAACGGAGCTGACGACAGCATGGCTCATCTCCTGGTGGTTGACGACGAAAAATCGATTTGCGAACTCCTCGAAATCTCCTTTCGCAAGGAAGGTCATCGCGTCGAGGTGGCTTCCTGTGGCGAAGCCGCCAAGCGCCGCCTCGAATCGCAAATTTTCGACATCGTCATCTCCGATATCCGCATGCCCGATATGTCCGGGGTGGATTTGCTCCGCTATTGCAAGGAGGTTTCGCCGGCTACCGTATTTATCCTGATCACCGGCGTGCCCACCATCACCACCGCCGTCGATGCCCTCAATTTCGGAGCCGACCGCTACGTCATCAAAGGCGATAAGCTCATCGACGAACTCCGCCCCGCTGTCCAGCAGGTAGCCGAACACCTGAAGCTCAAGAAAGAAGCCGGCATTTTGCGCCGCGAAGTCCGCCGCCTTACGGGAC
>JBGPTK010000122.1:0-10935 GCA_041490605.1 Terriglobia bacterium
ATCGGCGCCCTCGCGCATTCTTTTGGAATCGAATCGCTCGTCTCCCAAGACCATCTGACGGTCCGCGAACTCCCCAATTTCTTCCGCGCCTACCTGGAAGAAGCCGGAGTACTCGAAGCGGCTTTCTGCCGCGCGGCATTCCGGCTGGCCCCTGCGGGGCAAGAAAGTTTCCCAGCACAACTTTGGGTGGAATTAAATGACCGCCTCAGCGCGCTCAAGCCCGCGCGTGAAAGCCGCGCCGGAAGCGCCGCGCTCGGGCAGAATTTCCTGATGGCTGTCCTTGGCGTCGGTGATTTCCCATTCTTGCGCGAAGCCCTGCAGGCCACGCGCCAATGCTCCGGCGTGGTTCATCACAGCCCTGCATTCGGCTTGGCCAGCGGCGCTCTCGGCCTCAAGGAAGATCGCTCCGTTCTCGCCTACTTGCATCAATGTATCGTCAGCCTGGTTTCCGCGTGCCAGCGCCTGATGCCGCTCGGGCAAAGCGAGGCCACGCGCATTCTCTGGAACTTGAAACCAGCAATCGTTGAAAGCGCGGCACGCAGCGCCGCATGCGCTCTCGACGATGCCTGCTGCTTTATGCCGCTTTTGGATTGGGGCGCGATGGAGCACCCCGCGCTTTCCACTCGCCTGTTTATTAGTTGAGGGCCGCCGCCCGTGACACTACTCTCCACAAAACGTGAACCCGAAGCCGATTCACCGCCGGCCCTCGCCCAGCCCAGCCGCCTTCTGGCTTCCCTTCAACTCGAATTCCAGCGCGACGCCGCCACCGGGCAAACTGTACTCGCTTCCAGCCTACAAGAACCTCCGCTCCGGGTTGTGCGCGCCTTCCCCATCGAAGATGGCGCCGCAATGGCGCACCTTCACAACGTGTCGGGAGGCATCCTCGGCGGCGATTCCCTCTCGCTCTCCGTCCATGTCGGCGCTGCCGCGAACGTTCAATTGACCACCACCGGCGCCACCCGCATTTATCGCCCGCGCAAAAATGCGGCCGTTGCCACGCAACAGAATCGAATCATCGTCGAGGAAAACGCTCTTCTCGAATATGTGCCGGATGCATTGATCCCATTTGCCGGCTCCCGCTTCTCCCAGCGCACATCCATAAATCTTTCCCCCGGCGCCGGATTGTTTTGGTGGGAGATGATCGCCCCCGGCCGTGAGGCGCGCGGCGAAATCTTCCAATACGATTGCCTCGAAATGAAAATGGATTTATCCGCTGAAGGCCGGCCCATCGCCGCCGAACGCATTCGCCTCGAACCGCAAAAGTACGATCTCTCCTCCCCCGCGCGGTTCGGTATTTACCGCTACTACGCAACTTTCTATGTCTGCCGCGTGGGACTCGAGGCCAAATCCTGGCTCGATGCCGAGCAGCGATTGCGCGAATCCGCTGCCGGACTATCCCGGCCCGGCGAAACGCTCTGGGGCGTCAGCACGCTGATGTCTCACGGTTTGGTCTTCCGTTGTTTGGCGCGCCACGGACGCGATGTGCTATCCGGACTGCACTCAATCTGGCAAACTTCAAAGTTTCTTTTGTACGGGCGCAACGCCGTTCCGCCCCGCAAGGTGAATTGATCGAATCGCGGCAGCAAGGAACCAGGAACTGGCTCGGAGGGATAATTTGCACCTCACTCCTCATGAACAGGAAAAACTGATGATCGTCGTGGCCGCCGATCTTGCCCGCCGGCGGCAGGCACGCGGTTTGAAATTGAATTATGTCGAGGCGGTCGCCATTCTCTCCGCCGAGGTGATGGAAGCGGCTCGCGATGGAAAAAACGTCTCCGAAATCATGAGTTTTGGAACAAAGATCCTCGCGCGAGATCAGGTGATGGAAGGTGTTCCCGAAATGATCGCCGAAGTCCAGGTGGAAGCAACTTTTCCCGACGGCACCAAGCTGGTCACAATTCACGACCCGATTCGCTGAGGTCCTGCGGACGCCAATTACAAAGCTCGACGCGGAAATCGCACAGGAGAAGGCCCATGAAGCCCGGAGAATATTGGCTGGACGACGCGGCGGGCCCGATCGTCGCGAATTCAGGCCGCGCCACTACCCGTGTCCTCGTGAAAAACACCGGCGACCGCCCCATTCAAGTCGGCAGCCATTACCACTTCTTTGAAACGAATCGCGCGCTCGAATTCAATCGCGAGGCCGCCTATGGCCTGCGCCTGAATATTCCCGCAGGCACCGCGGTGCGCTTCGAGCCGGGCGACGAAAAGGAAGTGGAACTAACCGAATTTGGCGGACGCCGAGCGATTCACGGCCTGAACGGGCTCGTGGAAGGCCAACTGGCCGACTCCGCCGTGCGCGAACGCGCGCTGCAAAAAGCGCGTGAACTGAATTTCCTCAGCGTCAAAGAGAACAACCGATGAGCCTCAATATTCCCCGCCGCACCTACGCCGATTTGTACGGCCCCACCAAGGGCGATCGAATCCGCCTCGGCGATACCGATCTCGTCATCGAAATCGAAAAGGACTTCACGCACTACGGCGATGAAATCACTTTCGGCGGCGGAAAAGTAATTCGTGACGGCATGGGTCAGAGCAGCGTCGCCATTCGCGAGGCGCCGAATGGCGCTCTCGATCTGGTGATTACCAACGCCGTGATCCTCGATCATTGGGGCATCGTAAAAGCCGATGTCGGTATCAAGAATGGCCGCATCGTGAAAGTGGGTAAAGCCGGAAATCCCGGCACCATGGACGGAGTCGATCCGCAACTGGTGGTCGGCGCCGCCACCGAAGTGATCGCCGGCGAAAATCTAATTCTCACCGCGGGTGGAGTAGACAGCCACGTCCACTTCATTTCCCCGCAGCAAATTTACGAAGCGATTTCGAGCGGCATCACCACCATGCTGGGCGGCGGCACCGGCCCCGCCACCGGCACCGCTGCCACCACCTGCACTCCCGGCGCATGGAATCTTGCGCGAATGCTGCAAAGTGCCGAAGCGTGGCCCATGAATTTCGGTTTTCTGGGCAAAGGAAATGCCGCGCACCAGGCTCCTTTGGCCGAGCAAATCGAAGCTGGCGCGTGCGGCCTGAAATTGCACGAGGACTGGGGAACCACTCCCGCCGCCATCGACGCCTGCCTCAAAGTTGCCGATGCCTTCGATGTCCAGGTCGCGATTCACACCGACACAATTAACGAGGCGGGATTTCTCGAAGCCACCGTCGCCGCAATCAACGGCCGCACGATTCACACCTATCACACCGAAGGAGCCGGCGGAGGCCACGCACCCGATATCATTCGCATCGCTTCCTATCCGAATATTTTGCCGTCCTCGACAAACCCGACTCGCCCTTACACCGTGAACACCATCGCCGAGCATCTCGACATGCTCATGGTTTGCCATCATCTGAATCCGCACGTGCCCGAAGATGTGGCCTTCGCCGAAAGCCGTATTCGCCCCGAAACAATCGCCGCGGAAGATATCCTCCACGACCTCGGAGTGATCAGCATGATTTCGAGCGATTCGCAGGCCATGGGCCGGATCGGCGAAGTGGTCACGCGGACCTGGCAGACGGCGCACAAAATGAAAACGCAGCGCGGCCCGCTTCCTGAAGATTCCGGCCGCAACGATAACTACCGCGCGAAACGTTATGTCGCGAAATATACGATCAATCCGGCCATCACGCATGGCATCTCAACCGAAGTCGGCTCGGTGGAATCCGGTAAATTGGCCGATCTCGTATTGTGGAAGCCGGCCTTTTTCGGCGTGAAACCGGAAATGATTATCAAGGGCGGATTCATCGCCTGGAGCGCGATGGGTGATCCGAATTCTTCCATTCCCACGCCGCAGCCGGTGCTCTATCGCCCGATGTTCGGCGGTTTCGGTTCAGCCATCGCTTCCACCAGCATCACTTTCGTTTCGAAGGCCGCAGTGGAAAATGGATTGGCCCGCCGGCTCGGGTTGCAACGCATCATCTCTCCCGTGCGCAATTGCCGCAGCATCGGCAAAAAAGACATGATTCACAATAACGCCACTCCGCAAATCGAAGTGGATCCCGAAACCTACGAAGTTCGAGTCGACGGTCAACTGATCACCTGCGAACCAGCGTCTGTTCTTCCGCTGGCCCAGCGCTATTTCCTTTTCTGAGCCGGAAATCCTGGAACTCACATCCCGCTCGCTTACAGTCGCTACAATATCGGCTGCAGTAGATTGACCGCCGCATGCTGTCCCGGTTCTGATCTGTTGAAAAATGGAGCCGAGGGCCGGAATTGAACCGGCGACCTGACGATTACGAATCGTCTGCTCTACCAGCTGAGCTACCTCGGCAAGTCGTGCTTTGACTTTACCATCGGCCGGAAAAAACTGTCAAAGGGGACGTAGAAAAGCAGTGCCTGCGCCGCTCGCAATACTTAGCGCGAGAACGGGTACATCACCCAGCCAATCGCCACTCCAATCATGATAAAAAGAAGAAATGCCCACGCCGCAGCCTTTACTCGTTCCAGAGTCGCGTGCTTGGTCAGCGCCCCAAATGCCGCCGACACCAGAAACGCGAACAGCAACATGGCCTGAAGATGCGTCAAGTTGATCGATTTCATCGCCATGGCGCCATCCTCAACCCTTTCTTCCTTTCGCGATCTCGAATGCATCGAGCATGCACAGCACATTGATCACGCCGGCCGTGGCGATGAAACGCGTGCCATAATCCCCTGCCGCTCGGGAGACGTCCGGCCCGGCCTTCTCAATCGACTTGGCCAGAAAAAAGAATATTCCGGAGCCAAGGTCGGCCAGATATCCCAGAAACTCGAAAATATCGTCGGCGTGCGCCGAGAAAATATTCCCGCGCAGTAAAAATCCCGTGATCGCCAGCGTTCCCACCACTCCCAAAAAGATGAGCCCTCGGCCCCAGCGCCGCAGCACGATATGTCCCATGCCCGGGATCATCCAGGTCACCAGCACCACCGCGATCAACTTTTTCGTATCCGCTTGCTGTGCCGGCTGCGCCGGTTCCACTGTCGTTTCCGCCACGATTCCTCAAATCAAGATGGGAATAATCGCATCCTGCATCGGCCCGGTCACCCGGGCTTCTTTTTCGTCCACGTAAACGTTCACTTCGCTGCGCACCCCGAACTTGGGCAGGTAAATGCCCGGCTCGATCGAAAAACAAGTGTGCGGAACAATGCTCCGGTCGTCGCGCGTTTCCAGGCCGTCCATGTTCGCGCCGTTACCGTGGACTTCCTGCCCGATGCTGTGGCCGGTGCGGTGCACAAAATTTTTGACGTAACCCGCTTTGCGAATCACGCCTCGCGCCACGCCGTCCACTTCCCAGCCGTGCACCGTCTTGCCCGCCGCGATTTTTTCCTGAATAAAGCGAATCGCCGCATCGCGCGCCTGCTTCACGATTCCGAAGATCTTCGCGTATTCGGACGGCACGGTCTTGCCCAGGTAGCCCATCCAGGTCACGTCGTAATAAACGCTTCCCGGCTTCGCCAGTTTTCCCCACACATCCAGCAGCAGCAGATCTCCTTCCTTGATCGGCTTCGCCGTCTCCGAGCTCGGCTCATAATGAGGATTGCCGTTGTTCGGCCCCACGGCTGCCACCGGACCGTCATCGGCCGTAATACTGTGCGCGCGAAATTGATCGCGCATCCATTGCACCAGTTCGTATTCGGTCAGCAGCTTGTGTTCGCGCACCAGCGCTCCCGCTCGCGCAAAGGCATCTTGCACCACGCGGTCCACCGCTTTTCCCGCCGCCAGGTGCGATTCCAGTTGCTCCGCTGTCCAGCTCGCTTCGAATTTCTGAACCAGGTTGGCGGAGCTCACCACCTTCTTGCCCACTTTGCGCACCAGCTCCACCGTGCCCGCGTCCACCAGGCCGATATAGGGAATATTGTTCTCCGGCGAATACTGCATGGCGATCGTCTTGCCGCCCTTCAATAAATGCGGCAGCGCCTTGTGCAATTCTTCCCAGCCCGAATATTCCGTCTTCTTCCCCGGCACGCCGTCCAGCATCTTCGCTTCGATTCGATGGACCAGCTTGCGCGGCTCGCCTTTGGCGGGAATAAAATAAAACCAGCGCCGGGTGGCCAGGCCGTGCGAATTGAGTCCGAGAATACGTACGGCGATGGGATCGCGCCGGTGATGGTCGCAAAAAAGCCACCCGTCCAGCTTGTTTGCCCGTAATTCCGCTTGGATCGATTGAACGTCCATGTTCCGCCTCACGCTTCCATCAGCGCCAGAATTTGCGCGGCCCGCACGCCGCGGATTTCGATTCGTTTGGTCCGGCTGTGATCCCCGGCCACGATTCTAACAGCCGAGATAGCGATGTTCAAACGCTTGGCAAGCAATCGCCGCAGCGCCTCATTGGCGCGGTCGTCCACCGGCGGCGCCGTCAGCCGGACGCGCAGCGCGCCTTGCCATTCGCCCTCGATGGCATCGCGGCTCGCCCGCGGCGCCACCCGCACCGCAAAAGTCACCGCTCCGTCGCTCTCCCGGATATCAACGCCCACGCCAACTTCCTTTTTTCCGTGGTAGGGGCCGGCTTTAGCCGCGCCCTCTTCCTTCTCGAGTAGGGGCCGGCTTCAGCCGCGCCCTCGCTTCTCTCAAGTTTATACGATGCAAAACGAATTAGGGCGCGTTCGTGCGCACGCCGAAAATGGCGGTGCCAAGCCGGACTTGCGTGGCGCCTTCCTCAATTGCGATCTCGAAATCGTGGCTCATTCCCATGGAAAGCTCCGGCAAAGGGCGTCCGGTTCCCCTGCTCAACGAATCGCGAAGCTCTCTCAATTTGCGAAAGTACGGACGAATCTGCTCCGGGTCATCGAGGAAAGGCGGAATGGTCATCAATCCACGAAGATCGAGACGCGGCAACGCCAGCACCGCTTCGGCCAGCGCGGGCAGCTCAGCCTCTGCAACCCCTGATTTCGATTCTTCCGGCGCCAGGCGCACTTCCAGCAATACGCCAATGCCGCGCGGGCCTATTGGATGCTCCCCCGATGACGAATTCGTTGATTCCGCAACCATCGCCGCATCAAGTCTTTGCGCCAGCGCGATGCTATCAACCGAATCAATCGTGTGAAACAAGCTCGCCGCCCGCTTCACCTTGTTGCTTTGCAAGTGGCCGATCAGATGCCACGTCGCGTGTAAATCCGCCAGGACGCCGCGCTTGCCCTCCCACTCTTGCACGCGGTTTTCGCCGAAGTGGCGCGCGCCCGCGGCATAAGCCTCGCGAATGGCCTCGGCGGGAAACGTTTTCGAAATCGCGATGAGCGTAACGTCCTCGCCTCGCCGCCCCGCGCGCTCCGCCGCCCGGGCAATCCGTTCCCGTGCCCAGCCGATGTTTTCTGCAATTGATTTTGTGTCCGCCGCCATCTGCGCGATTCTAGCACGCGCCTGCGTCTGCGATCTTCCCTTCCCGGCTTCCATGCCTCCGGCGCTCTTGTGCTAAAATCGCCTCACCAAAATGCCTACCCGCGGAAAATTCATCGCCCTCGAAGGAATCGATGGCTCCGGAAAACGCACTCAACTGGAGCTTCTCGCGGCGGAGTTAGCCAGGCGCGGGATTGCGCATGTCCGCGTCAGTTTTCCGCGTTACGACGGTTTTTTCGGCGCCCTGGTTGCCCAGTTCTTGAACGGCGAATTTGGCACGCTGGACAAAGTGGATCCCCATTTCTCCGCCTTGCTCTATGCCGGTGACCGCCTCGAAGCCAAGCCGGAGCTCGAAGCCCAACTCCTGCGCGGAACCATTGTTCTCTCGGATCGTTACATCGGCTCAAACCTGGCTCACCAAACCGCGCGCATGCCCCGCGAGCACCGCGAAGAATTTCTCGCCTGGCTCAAAAAGCTGGAATACGGCGTCTACGGGCTGCCGGTGGAAGATTTGGTGATCTATCTGCGTCTTCCCCCGGCGGAAGCGCATCGCCTGGTGGGCCAGAAAGGCGCGCGCGATTATACGAACTTGCGCCGCGACTTGCTGGAAGACGACATAGCCCATCTCGCGGCCGCTTCGGAAACTTACGGGCTCCTGGCGCGCCAACCGAACTGGGCGACGGTTGAATGCTTCGATTCGGCTTCGCAGCAATTGCTCGCACCGGAGACGATTCATCGCGCCGTGCTGGCCGCTGTGGATGCAAGAACAATTTTGACTGCGTCGGCGAAATAAATTTGCCGCGCTAAGTCCCGATATTTAAATCGAATGCATCGGGATAAGTTGTCTTCGCGCAACCTTTTCAACGGAACAGTCGTCTATATCCAATAAGCAGCATTCGGAACTTGGCCGCCATCATGGGATTTGAACAATTCCTGGGAAACGAACGAATCGTCACCGCTCTCCGCGGGATGCTCTCGCGCGAACGCGTGCCCAACGCCATCCTCTTCTGGGGCCCGCGCGGAATCGGCAAGTACACCCTGGCGCTGATGTTTGCGCAAGCTGCCAATTGCCAACGCCTGAAAGATGATTTCTGCGGCGAATGTGAATCGTGCCAGAAGATCGCGCGGCTGGCCGACCCGCGGCCGCTCATCGAACGCGGCCTGGCCGAGCGCGGCGAAAGTGCCGACGCCGCCATGGTCGAGCGCACCCCGCTGATCCTCGAAACCCATCCCGACGTGTGGGCCATCGTGCCGGATCCCGTGCGGCTGAAGACTCCCGTCGCGCGGCCCGTGATTCGCATGGGCCAATTGCGCGCCGTGCAGCGGGCCGCTTATTTCATGCCCCAGGCGCGCCGCCGCGTTTTTATTCTGGATGGCGCGGACACCATGCGCCGGGATTACGCCGATATTTTTCTCAAGATTCTCGAGGAGCCGCCGCCCACCTCCACGCTCATCCTGCTCGCGGCCTCGGCCGAAGCGTTGCAGCCCACCATTCGCTCGCGCTGCCTGCAATTTTATTTCGCCCCCGTGGCCGCCGAATCGATCGAGGAATTCCTGAAGCGGCGCGCCGATCGGAATGCCGGCAACCGCAAGCTCGCCGCGCAGTTGAGCGCCGGCTCGCCGGGCCTGGCGCTGGAAATCGATCTCGCCGAATCGGAGCGCCTGCGCCGCCAGGTGTTGCGTCTTCTCGAATCCGCGGTTGCCGGAAAAAATTATCGCGAAGTTTTCGCGCTCTCCGCGCAACTGGCCAAAAAAGAAAAGGAATCCTTTGAAAATATTCTGGAGCTGTTCTATAGTCTGTTGACAGATCTACTTGAATTGTCCCACGGCCCGAAGAATTTCGTTCCGCGCAATCCTGACCTGCGGCGTGAACTCGAAACCCTCGGCAAGAAAACCAGCCTCGCTTGGATCGAGCGGGCTGTCGGGAATTTGGATCAGCTCCAAAGCCGGTTGCGGCGCAACATCAACCGGCAATTGGGCCTGGATGCGCTGGCGGTTTCCTTGGGGGCGCCTCTCGGCCCGCCGCCGGCCTGATCGCGATTCTTGGGGTGCGATCGGAAGTGTGAAAGCAATTGAAACCAAACGATCACCTTTGTAGTCAAACTAGCTGAAGCTCAGAAGGAGTTCTGATGGTGAACCGGAAATTGTTTCGCCCTACTTTGACGGAAGTTAAAGAACAATATATTCCCCGGCCCATGGCTCAGCCCAATTCCGGGCCGGGTCCGGCGCTTCGCAAGAAGCCCGCGCCCCCGGAGCAGACTCACGCCGAAAATTTCTACTATGTGAAGCAGATGCAGTCCAAATCTCCCGTGGCCATCGTCTTGACGGATGGCGAAGTGCTCCACGGCACCGTCGAATGGTACGATCGCGACTGCATCAAGCTCACTCGCTTGGGCAACCCCAACCTGCTCATCTACAAACACTGCATCAAGTATCTTTTTAAGGACGGCGAAGAAGCGGCGCTCGGCGGGTCGAACGGGCAGCAGTAGCGATCGCCACTCAGAATCAAAAAACGGCTGGAACGAATTGTGCGGGAGCGGGGCGGAAGATTCTGCCCCGTTTCATTTTTGTACCGGGCCCATCGAGAACGTCATCAGCGCCTTCCCCACCAAAAGGTTTTCCTCGTTGCGCAGGTCGCAGTCGACCACCGCCAGATACTTGCCCCGGCGAATCACTCGCGCTTCCGCCGTCACCGTTCCCTTGTCGATTGGCTCCAGATAATTAATCTTCATCTCCACCGTGGCCACTCGCGTCCCCGGCGCCACCACCATGTAGGTCGCCAGTCCTCCCGCCGTATCCGCCAGCGAGGCCAGCACCCCGCCATGGACCACGCCATGCACTTGTTTGTGCCGCCGGGCCACGCGCATCTGCAGCAGCACGCGCCCCGGCTCAGCCGTGTGCAGCTCGAATCCGAACTGGCGCGCCGTGTTGCTGTTGGCCAGGCGCCACCTCAGTTCCTTCTCGGCCAGGTGCGCCAGTTTTGCCGATGGCTGCTTTTTGCGCTTAGCCCGCAGAAAATCCTCCATCAATCGGAATTGCCGCGCCGGTGAGCCATGGCGACTCATCCGACGCGAGAAATACAGCCAGGTTCGCAATCTCCTCCGGCCGCCCGAAACGTCCCTGGGGAATCTGCTCGGCTCTCGCCTTGCGTGCAAATTCCGCGTCGGGCATTTTCGCGAACAGGTCCTGAATCAATTCAGTTTCCACAATCGCTGGGCAGATGCAATTCACTCGAATGCCTTCGCGCGCGTGGTCCAGCGCCATGGCCTTGGTCAAAAGCGTCACTCCGCCCTTCGACGCCGCATATGCCACACGCTGCTTGATCGCGATCAGTCCAAATATCGACCCCATATTGATTATCGAGCCTCCGCCTCCGCGCCGCAGCTCCGGCACTGTCGCCCTCGAAACATAAAACGTCCCGGTCAAGTTGATGGCGATCAAGCGATGCCAGTCGTCGTCCGAAGTTCCTTCCGCATCCCCGGCCATCAATGCCCCGGCGCTGTTGACCACCGTGCTCAGCCCTCCGAATCGCTCCACGGCGCTCCGAATCGCGGATTCCACGGACGCCCGTTCCGTCACATCGCATCGAACGGCCTGCGCTTCGCCTCCCGCCGCCACGATTTCTCCCACC
>JBGPTK010000123.1:0-10933 GCA_041490605.1 Terriglobia bacterium
CAGGGGACGATAAATTTCGCGCAGTTGCTTTTCGGCGCTTTCGTCTTCCACCCCGATCACGATGCGGTCGGGATGCAGGAAGTCTTCCACCGCGGTTCCTTCGCGCAAAAATTCAGGATTGGAAGCGACTTGAAAACTCGCGCCCGCCTTTCGTCCATAAATCGAGAGCGCCCGCTTCAATTGCTCGCCCGTCTTGGCCGGGACGGTGCTTTTTTCGACCACCAGTTTGGGCGTGCGCGATTCGGTGGCAATCAGCCGCGCCACCCGGTCGATCGAACTCAAATCCGCTTCCCCGCTGGGCAGCGGCGGCGTGCCCACGCAAATAAAAACCGCATCGCCGGTCGCCACCGATTCGGCAAGATTGGCGGAAAAGGCCAGCCGCTTTTCCCGGCGCACCTTGGCCACCACTTCGTCCAGGTGCGGCTCGTAAATCGGCAGCTTGCCCGATTCGAGAATCTGAATTTTCGCCGCATCGCTGTCCGTGCAGATCACCTCATGCCCGATTTCCGCCAGACAACTTCCCGTCACCAAACCAACGTAACCCGAACCAATCACAGAAATCTTCAAAGCACGCTCCTCTCAAATCAAAGCCCCCTGGGGCGAATGAAGAAGGGACCGCAACATTTTCATATATCCCCACATACGAACCAAGCCCAAACTTCTCTCCCATTTCCTCCGCGTCCGGTGAACAAGGAAACCAACCCGTAAGCAAGGGAATCTGAAGCCCAACAATAACTTTTAACTCATCATGCCCGGTGAAGGGGGGCTACGGGAAGCTAATGAATGTTCGCGTGATTTGAGCGGAGCTTAAATGGCGGAATTAAAACCTGTCTCACTCGAATTAGAAGTGGAAGCGTGCGAGATGGGCAAATGCGTCAAGCCGATCTCGCACGCTCAACGAATATCGCGAGCCGTACCTGGGATGGCTATCGTCCGGTTCCCGTTAAACTCGCCGTGTGCGGGCTGCCGGTGGCGTTATCGATCACCGTAAGGGTTCCAGTTCGTGTGCCCTTGGCTGTCGGTTTAAACCGAACGCTGATTGTGCAACTTTGCCCGGCAGTGCGCGAAGTGCCGCAAGTATTGGTCTGCGAAAAATCGCCGCTGGTAGCAATGCTGGTGATGGTCAACGTCCCGGTACCCGTATTCTTCAGAGTTACAGTCTTGGCTGAACTGGTTGTGCCCACTGTCCGCGAGGGATACGAGAGGCTAGTCGGTGTCAAAGTAACCGCAGGCGCGCCGGCGGTTGCGCCTGTACCCGAAAGAGTGATCGAATGCGGGCTACCCGAGGCGTTGTCCCCGATCGAGATTGATCCCGTTTGAGTTCCTGTAGCGGTCGGCGTGAACGTGACATTGATCGTGCATGTACCTGCGGCAGCGAGCGTAGCCGGGCTCACGGGACAATTGTTGGTCTGCCCGTATTGCGCACTGACCGCAATGCTTGTGATCGTCAGCGCCGCATTGCCGGTGTTGGTAAGCGTGACTGATTGCGGCCCACTCGTGGTATTAATCGTCTGGCTGACAAACGTCAAACCAGTTGGTGACAACAACACGGCCGGTGCCGGAGCCCCAGCGCCCGTGCCAGTTAAACCAATTGCGTGCGGGCTTCCGGACGCATTGTCTGTGATCGTAACCGAGCCCGTCTGGGTGCCCGTCGCCGTCGGCGTGAAAGAAACGCTGATGGTGCAAGTGCCGGCGGCAGCGAGCGTAGCCGGGCTCGCGGGACAATTGTTGGTCTGCCCGTATTGAGCGCTGGCCGCGATGCTGCTGATGGTCAGCGCCGCATTGCCACTGTTGGTGAGGGTGACTGATTGAGACCCGCTCGTCGTGTTCAACGTCTGGCTCGCAAACGTCAAACTTGGAGGCGCCAAAGACACGGCGGGCGCCGGAGCGCTGGCGCCTGTGCCAGTCAGACTGATTGCCTGCGGGCTGCCGCCAGCATCATCGGTGATGGAGACGGAAGCAGTGCGCGCGCCCGAAGCCGTGGGAGTGAACGTCACGCTAAACGTGCAGTTGCCACTTGCCGCCACGGTGCTGCCGCAAGTTGTGGTGTAGCCGTAGTCCCCGGTGTTCGCACCAGCCAGCCCGATATTTGAGATGTTCAGCGTTGCGCCGCCCGTGTTGGTCAAGGTCACATTCTGCGCCGCGCTGGGGACGTTGAGCGGCTGGCTTGCAAACGTCAGGCTGGAGCTCGACAGGCTCACATTCGGGGTCGTGCCTGCGCCTGCGAACGTCACAATCGCCCCCGCCCAGGTTGTCGAAGGACACGTAGCCGTGGCGCTGTAGGACCCGGTCGTAGCGACAATCTTGTCCTCGCTCAACTCGCCGCTGCCCGTGTTTTGCCGCAGGGTAAATGTGGCTCCCGCGCCGGTCACCGAATTCCCGTCAACAGCGGCGAAGCCAAAAATGAGTTCATCGGGCACGAGTGTCGCCACGCTGCCGGAATTAATAGCAGTCCCAGTCCCCAAGGAGACTTTCTTTTGATCCAGCGGTGCAGTCGTGCTGATCCCCGAGTATTCGTGGATGTCTTCCATCACCCCGCCACCGGACAAATGCGCCGTTACCGTATTTGCCCCGGTAGCCTTGTTAATCGCGTAATACACATAGAGATTGTTGCCACTCGCGGTTGAAGCCGAGGTGGCCAGGATGTAACTGTTGGCGAGGGTATCGGTGATACTCGACACCGTTCCTCCCCAGGTGTAGACGCCGACCACAAGCAGGTTGTTCTGCGTGGTCGCTGAAGTAAACGCCTTGGCCAGCGAGCTCGCGCTGGTGCTGGATGCCGAAGCGCTCTGAATGTATTTGATCGCGGAAGCCGTGCCCGTGCCGGTGAGGCCGGCCGCCTGGGGCGAATTCGGCGCGTTGTCGGTAAACGTAATGGCGCCGCTGCGCGCGCCGGTCGCGGTCGGCGTGAAAGTCACGTTGATCGTGCAACTCGCTCCGGCGAGTAAGGAGGCGCCGCAATTGTTCGACTGCGCAAAGTCTCCGCTCGGCACGATACTGGTGATGCTGAGCGTACCGTTGCCGGTATTGGTCAGCGTGATAGTTTGTGGAGCGCTCGTCGTGCCGGTGTTCTGACTGGCAAAGGTCAAGCCGGTCGGCGAAGGCGATGCGCCCGCGATTACCGAGGTGGCTCCGGTGCCGGTCAGGCTGACTGACTGCGGACTGCCGGCGGCGTTGTCCGTAATCTGGACCGTTCCGTTTTGCGCGCCCGTCGCGGTTGGAGTGAAAGTGACAGTGATCGAGCAACTGCCATTGGCCGCGAGCGTGGCCGCGCCAGTCGGGCAGGTGTTCGTTTGGCTGTATTGCGCGCTGGCAACAATGCCGGAGATTGTCATCGGCCCAGTTCCGGTATTCGTAAGGGTCACACTCTGCGGGGCGCTCGGTGTATTAACCAGTTGATTGCCGAAATTCAGGCTCGGGACCGACAAACTGGCCACCGGAGCGGGCGTCGTCCCCACACCTGTCAAACTGATCGTATGCGGGCTGCCTCCGGCATTATCGTTGATGCTCACCGTTCCTGTTTGAGTTCCGGCTGCCGTCGGCGAAAAGGTGACGGTGATCATGCAGCTTGCACCGGCGGCCACGCCCGCTCCGCAATTGTTCGACTGCGTATATTGACCGCTTATCCCGATG
This sequence comes from Terriglobia bacterium, assembly GCA_041490605.1. GTDB lineage: Bacteria > Acidobacteriota > Terriglobia > Acidiferrales > UBA7541 > JBGPTK01. The sequence goes on from JBGPTK010000123.1 coordinate 3,634, forward strand.
CTCGAAATCGTCAACGGTGCGCTTCCGGTGTTGCCCAGCGTCACGTTCTGGGGAACGCTGTTTGTGTTCGTCGCCTGATTGTTGAAATTCAGGCTATTGCTCGACAGGTTGACCGCCGGGACTCCGGTGCCTGCGGTAGTGAGACTCCAGACCGGACCGGTTGTGGTACTGGTTCCGTTATTCACCGTCACATACCATTGATAGGGGGAGTTCGAATTCAGGCCGTTCCAGGTTGCTTGGGCGTGCGCCCCCGACAGAACGCCGGAAACCGTTCCCAACATTGCATATCCGTTATTCTGCATGTTGTAGGGCAGCGTGAATTGACTGCCTACATCCGTCATGTTCTGGTTCAGGACTGGCGAAAAGGTCTTCACACTAATCGAATTGTTGGCAGGCGAAAAAGTCATGATTCTCAGCCAGCCGCCGCCGCCATTTGCGCGGTCCTGGAAATCCGACATGACGCTCTGGATCACATTCCCGCTCACGGTGTCGCTTCGCTGGCCTTCGCCCGGGAAACCAATGTGCCCGGAAAGGGTGAGGAAAAGATTTGGATTATTGCTCAGAGCATTGAATAAAGTTTGTCCCTGCGGCCCGAATGTCGCGGGGTTGCCGTTATTCAGTATGAAGTGGCTCACCAGAATCGCGCGCCGGGCCGGATATTGCTTCAGGATTCCGTTCGCCCACGTCAGGACGTTTTGGAAGCGCGTCCCCGACGGGCTTTCATCGTAGGCAAAATGAAGCGCGATGAAGTCCATGCCGCTGGCGCTGAACAGATCGTAATGATTATCGTTCCCTGTCCCAGGATGGCCGCCGTAGTAGGACCTGCCGGTGAAGCGCGAAACTCCAAACCAGTTGTTGTAGGCATCCGTGATGCTGGCGCTGCCCAGATTGCTCAAATTGTTGCCTTCATCGTGGTTGCCGGGCACAACTCCAAAGGGGATGCCCGCAGCTTCCAAAATCTTGTAGGCAGTGTCGGCTACAATCCACTCGGTGTTATTTCCATCGTTGTCACCGGTTTGCACCACATCGCCGACGCTCGTGACGTAGGGGATGTTCATCGTTGTCTTGTTGTTTACGATCCACTGAGCCTGTGCATAAAACATCGCGGGCGTGCCGCCATTCATAGTGGAGGAATAATACTGAGTATCCGGCAACACGATCAGGTTGAAGTCCGCGCCTGGCGTGGTGGCAGGCCTTCCGAAGAAGGTAACCGTCATGTTGCTTCCGGCGGGATCGGAGACGCTCACGTCCAGGGTCGTCGGGCTCGAGACTCCCGTTGCGCCGTCGTTGGGCGCGAAATTCACGGGAGCATTCGGAGGCGCCGCGGCCGGAGGCGCAGGCACCACCGACGCGAAGGATTTCACGCGAGCCAGGCTCGCTGCGGGTAGCGCAACTCCTGCGCTGATGGAATGCGCCCCAATCGCAGGAGCTGTTGAGGCGCGACTCGGGCTATTCGAAATTACCAGCGTGTCACCCGGCCAGTTCGGCCCAGCAATCACACTTATGACCATCAAAAATAGCGCGGCGGCGATACCTGTAACGTGGCGTGTTTTCATAGATGCCAACTAATTTCTGCCGTGCTTATATGAATGTCAAGCGTATCAGTACTCACAAACTGCAGTTCGCGGAGCCCCCAACACGGCAAGTACCAGGAGTTTAGAATCCTCAAAACGCCCCTCGATATTCCATCCGCCCTCTGAGCGTGATCCGCACGGCGGCAGTTGTCGAGTGTCAACTCCTCTGCTAATCTTGCTAACATCAATCGGCACGGAGAGGTGTCTGAGCGGTTGAAAGAGCCCGCCTCGAAAGCGGGTAGCCTGGCAAAACCGGGCTCGTGGGTTCAAATCCCACCCTCTCCGCCATACCTGTAAGCGATTGATTTCCTTTCTCTTGATTTCCCGGTGTCTGTCCCGGTGAGTAGCGCACGAGTACGCAGACCAATCCCGGCCACAGCCACGTCTTCGTACATACAACGGTATTGACACTCCTTCCTTAGCAAAGATACGCTATTCCTGCGCTCGTGCGGCGGGATCACACGAAAGGAAAGCCTATGAGGAAGCTCACAAAGGAACAGAAACGAGACGTACAAGCCAGCGCCGTAAAAAGAGACCAAGACATTGATTTTTCGGACGCTCCCCCGGTTCTCGATTGGAGCGGGGCCGAGATCGGGAAGTTCCATCGCCCAGCTAAAAGGCCCGTCACCATACGCCTGGACTCCGATGTCATTGCATGGCTCAAAGCCGATGGCCCTGGTTATCAAACCAAGGCGAATTGGCTTCTGCGTAACGCCATGCTTCACTTCACGAAAGATTATAGTCAGGGCAATCGAGAAAGCGTCCGGCGCAGTGGCAAAGCCAGAAGGCAGAAAAGAAACTCGTGATCCTTGATTGACCATATTTCTTCTTGGCCCAAGCCATATTGTGCTATGTTCCTGACGACTATTCCTGTTCGCTTAGCGATGGAGCCCGCGCGATGAGAATTTTACTCTACAATCCTGATAACGGCGTAACACGCAATTTCATGCCGCATCTTTGGATGTTTCTGCTCAAGGCGTTGACCCCGCCCGGCAATGAAGTTCTGTTGATCGACGGCAACGCCCAGCCTCTGGACGAGGCGGGCATCGCAAAGTACGTCCGCGAAAATAAAATCGAACTGGTCGGCATCGGCGCCATGACCAGAATGATTGCCAAAGCCTATCGCATGGCGGATGCCGTTCGCGCCACCGGAGTGCCGGTTGTGATGGGCGGCCCGCACGTGACCGAATTGCCGGACGAGGCCCTGGGACGAGACTCGGGCCACCGCCATGCCGACGCCGTAGCTCTCGGTGAAGCGGATGAAACCTGGCCCAGGATTGTTGCGGATGCCGCGCGCGGTGAGCTCAAAGATACCTATGCGCCCATGGATGAGTTCGGCCAGGAGCGCAAGCCTCCCCTCCAGCCCTACCCGGCGATCCCCTGGAAATCCATTGATCTCGATCAGTTCAACATTGTCCCCAAGGTTTTCGCCCCATTACTCAAGAGTGTGGGCGGCGGATGGTCAACCTTTCGCATCATTCCGATTGAATCGGGGCGGGGCTGTCCTTACGGGTGCGAATTCTGCACCGTCACTGGCTTTTTTGGGGATTCGATCCGCTTTCGCTCCAACGAAAGCGTTGTAAACGAACTGCTGACATTAAAAGCGCGCGCCAAAAGCGAGAACGGCCAGATTGCCGTCTTTTTCATCGATGACAATTTTGCCATCAACATAAAACGCACCAAATCCCTGCTGCGCGACATCATTGCCGCCGAAGCGCAGGTCCATTGGGTGGCCCAAATCAGCGCCAATCTGCTGCGCGACGAAGAATTGGTTGACCTGATTGCCGCTGCGGGGTGCAAGTGGATCTTTATTGGCATGGAATCCATCGATCCCGCCAACCTGGCCAGCGTAAATAAGGGATTCAATAAACCGGGCGAGTACGCGGTAGTCCTCGAGCGTCTCGCAAAACGCAACGTCTATGCCATCACTTCCTTCATTTTCGGCATGGACAACGATACGACGGGCGTTGCCGAACGCACCTTGCAAGAGATTCGCACTTGGCCCGCTGGCCTTCCCATTTTCGGCTTGCTCACTCCCTTGCCCGCCACTCCGCTTTACAAAAGGCTGGAGGCGGCAGGCCGGTTAACAAGGCCGAAACATTGGCAGGAGTTCATTCCGTTTGAGATGGCTCACACCCCGCTCAAGATGAGCATTCCGGAAGCTCACGCGGAGGTCAAATATGCGTGGGCTCATTCCTACAGTCCAGAGGCGATCGATCAGGCGGTTGATTCGCTCGATTACAAGCCGCTGGGGTATCGAATCAATGTGCTGATTTCACGTCTTTGTTTCCGCGGAATCTATTTCCCGCAGATGGGCAAACTGGCCTGGTTCAAAGTAATTGCTCAAAGCCGCCACACAATCTTTAAGCTCATCCGCGAAGGATTTAGCTCAAAGTTTCCTGGGCTTGCGCACGCTCCCGTTCGCCCGGATCGCGTAGAGTCCACTATTTCAAATTAGGAATTCGGCCGGCCTCGTTACACCAGCGTCTCGCCGGCTTCGTCCATTCATCGCCTCGCCGCAAAAAATGCCTGTAGGATTGCGGCGCTCTCGACTGCCAAAACGCCCCCGCACACTTCCACGCGATGATTCAGTCCCGGGTGTTCCAGCACGCCAAAGAAAGTGCGAACCGCGCCACCTTTGGGATCGTCCGCGCCATAGACCAGCCGCGCAATTCGTGCCAGTACCATCGCTCCAGCGCACATCGCGCAAGGCTCGAGCGTCACGTAAAGCGTCACTCCCGTCAGCCGGTAATTGCCCAATCCTTGTGCCGCCGCCCTCAGCGCCACCATCTCCGCGTGCGCCGTCGGATCATTCTCCGTGATCGTGCGATTCGCCGCGCAAGCCAGCACCCGCCCCTCGCAAATCACCACCGCGCCAATCGGCACCTCTCCTGCACGTTCGGCTTTCCGCGCCTCTTCCAGCGCCCGCCGCATCATTTCCTCGTCGAACTGTGGATCCACCATCTTCACGCCCTAATCCGGCCTCGTAGGGGCGCTGCTGCTGTGCGTTTTCTGCACCCCGAAGGTTCTAATCGGGGCGCCCGCTTTTGAAGCACTCGCTGGTCCTTCGACCTTCAACGCCTCCGCGCTCGCCGGTGTAATATTCTTCAGCTCATTGATCTCCGTAAGCAGTTTGGCCCACTGCTTCTCCTTCTTCTTGGTCGCAAACGGAGCATTCAGATTTCCATAATATGCCAGCAACACCTCGCGCAACTGCGGCGTCACATCTTTGAAGTGATTCCCGGCCAAACGGTCCATCAATTCCGCATAGGTATTGTCCGCCAGCGAATACTCGCCCGGCCCAGTCACACTCCCCGTATCGAAGTTGTCGTTCATCAGCACAATATTGCCGGTCGCTAGCTTCTCCTCCAGCTTCTGATCGAATTCCGCGATGGACGTCTTCAAGCTCGCCGTGAACATTTTCTCCGTCTCTGGCGTCGGAGTGCGGAAAGCAAGCGCCTTGAATGGCCCGATTTTGGGGACGATTGCGATTAAAAACGCCAGGAATTTCGTCCAGAGTCCCGGTTCCTTGTATTTGCCGGTCCATTGCTTCCGGTAATTTCTTCTCGAAACGCGGTACACGAATTTTTTCTTGGTGATTCCGGGGAAATCCTTCTCAATCTCCTTCTTTTTCAATTGCCATCCCACCTGGGTCGCTTTCGGAATCACGCTGCTTACGCTGCGCCGGAACGTCCCGATCGCCAGGTCGGAATCCGAAAAAACCGAATTCCACTCCAGGCTGTAGGTATCTTGAAATGCTCGCTGCAACAAGGGCGCCGGCACTTCAAACCCGATCAAATCATGATAACTGTCCGGCGCATACCGCCCCTCGGCCACTTTCAGCACGTCGAAGCCAAATTCCGTTTTCAAATGAGCCGCCGGATCTTGCGCGAAGGTCACCCAGTCGCCATATTTCTTCTTCAGTTTGGGATAGAGGATCGGGACCGCCCGGTTCACAGCGTAACGGTGGCCCTCATTGTCCGCGATGTAGTGAGCTACCGCGCCCAGCGCGAAGGCGTACTCGTTCAAGTCATTCGATTCGCGTAGCAGGGCTTCGATGAAGTCGCCGCTGCGCACATAGTGGACCAGGTCGCTGAAGAATTTGCTGCCGAACGGGTAATAGCCCATGTCTTGAACGATCGATCCGCCGTAGGCATACGCCCGCGCGTGCTTCAAATCCTCCGGAGTGGAATTGGGGAATCGTTGTAACAATAAAGGCTGGAGCACCTTGTCCCAACAATCATCGATGATCGCTTCATGCGCCAAAACGGAAAAGGCATGGGTGTCCGTAGCTCCGCTCAGCAACAGAATGCAAATCAGCAAAACGGCGCTCGCGTGCCTTACAACGGAGGCCTTCTGCTTTCCAATGAAGCGCATAAGTCTTCAGACTATCGGATATCGCTGTTCAGGAAACTTTTTTACTGATCGGGATTCTGTTTGTAGGGGCGCTGCTTGCTGCGCCCGGTTCTTGTGCTCGCTGCCCATCTACAAACCTAATGCCTCGTCGGACTCGGCAAAGATCGCAAATACGCAATAATCGCCACCGAATCCGCATGGGTCATGTGGTAGATGTGCATCGGCGGCTGCAAAGGCTGGCCGCTCCCTCCCAGCCCTTTTTCTAATATCTGCTCGCCTTGCTCTTCCGTAAAACCCGGAAATCCCGCCAGCGCAGGCGCATTATTCGCCCAGTTGGGCGTGCGATGCGTCGGCATGATCCAGAGCGCGCCGCCCTCGAGCCACCGCGAACGATCGAGATTCCCTCTCTCGTTTCGCGGGGTATGGCATTCCCCGCACTGCGCCACCTCTTCCACCAAATATCGCCCTCGCTCAATATCGGGCTGCTTCAATTCACTGGTCGAAGCGGCAATTGCCGCGGGCAGCAGGATCAACAAGCACAAAACCATCCGGTTCGTAGACTTCATCGGCTTCCACTCCTCCACTCGATTCTGACGATGATGATTCATTCCTCAGACAACCGGGCGCACTATCCATCCTCGGCGAAGCCACGCCAAACACTCCTCTAAAATATCACACGATTCGTCGCGGCCAATCGGGAGTAATTCGCAATCACTCGACCCCGTCCCGCCTTCTTCCGCCTCTCTCTGCAATCCTCCAATTTCGGATTGTGGGTCCGTTTCCGATTGATGCGTTCATCAGGCAATCAGGCCATTAGTTGGTGGGACATCCTGTCCTGACCAGTTAGCTGACACAGGTCTGAATCGATCGAGCGGAACTAGTGGGAGATTGAGGCGGGCGGTGAGGCGGGCTTCTCCGGGTACAGCCGCTCAAACTCCGGGTCGCCGTGCAAGATGGCGATGTCCGGATCGCGGCGCGCCCACACGGCATCCTGAAAACCAGCTTCCCAGGCCTTGCGCAAGGCATCCAGGGCTTCCGGCTTTCTTTTTAGGCTGCAGTAGACGCAAGCCGCATTGTAGAGAATCGAGGATTCGTTGGCGCGCAAGGTGACGGCCAGGTTGAGTTCGCGCACGGCGTCCTCTTCCCGTGCGGATTCGGCATAGTAGAAGCCCAGCAGGACGCGTGCCCGCGCATCCTCCGGCACATGTTTCAAGTGGCTCTCGAGCGCCACGACGAATCTGTTGGCCATGCTGCGCTTGGCTTCATCTTTCTTCAAGGCGCCCAAAGAATTCAGGATGGGCACATAAACGTTGTAATCCTCACCGCTCGCTTCGATGGCGGATTCCGCAACGTCCACAACTTCCTGGTAG
>JBGPTK010000124.1:0-10787 GCA_041490605.1 Terriglobia bacterium
TGCGACGGGGGGAAAAGGGGCAACAGGACCAGGATTCTATTCTCTTAGCTAAATGCCCGGCTAACCGTGTTTCTAATCGCCTGGCTAATCGCCAGAGCCAAACCATGGCAAAAATCTACAAAGGGTTTGAAAACAAGGGGATAGAGAATTCTATTCGCTCCTATATCGTCTGTTTTGGGGTGCCGCAAAATGAGCTCTCTTTTTTGCACATTGACGGGGATGATGGGCCGTGTGTAGCATCAGCGCGCCTTGCAAAGATGGCGGATAGTTATGGGGAGTTCGCGGCCTTTGGCGGCACTCTCAAGGCCCCCGAAAACGAGAACAAGGAGATTCAGCCATGAAATTTTTCGTAACCGTGTTCAGCATTCTTTCCCTCCTGGCGCTGGCATTCCTTCCGGCGGCGGCGCAACAGGGTGCGCAGCAACCGCAGAGCGCTCAGCAACCCCAGGGCGCGCAGTCGGGAAACGTCATTAACATCAGCGTTTCGCGAACCGTTCCCACCGTGAATTACCTCTCGCGCGGTGGTTCCACCAAAATTGACTTCCTGGGCACGGCACTGCTTCCGCGCGGCACAGGAGAGGCCAAGGTACAGTCCAAGGGTGGCGCTATCACGATTGAAGCCAAGTTTGAAGGCCTGGCGGACCCCAATACATTTGGCCCCGCGTATCTGGTTTATGTCCTTTGGGCGATCACGCCGGAAGGCCGGGCCAACAATCTCGGCCAGCTTCGCCTGGACGGCACCAAGAGCAAACTTTCTGTCACGACGCGATTGCAAACGTTCGGGATGATTGTTACCGCCGAGCCCTACTTCGCCGTTTCCTTTCCCAGTGAAGATGTGATCCTCGCCAACGACGTTCGTCCGGACACCAAGGGCGGCGTGGCTCCGGTGCAGGCCAATTTCGAACTGCTGCAGCGCGGGAAATACGCCAGCATGAACCTCACGCCTCTCGAAGGCGGCTCCAACGTGCCTCTGGATCTTTTGCAGGCCCGCAATGCTCTGCGCATCGCGCAAATGCAGGGCGCGGAAAAGTACGCGCCCGAATCATTCGCCAAAGCGCAGCAGGCGCTGGCCAGCGCGGAGGATTACCAGAAGCGCAAACAAAAGAACTCAGTTGTCACCACCGCGCGCGCAGCAGTGCAGGCGGCCGAGGATTCGCGGACCATCGCGGTGAAGCGCCAGGAAGATGAACGCATCGCCAACCAACAGCGCTCCGAAGCAGAGCAGACCGCAGCGGCAAAAGCGGCGCAGGGAGCCGAAGCACGGCAGCGCGCTCAAGCCGAGCAACAGAAGGCCGAAGCCGAAATGCAGCAAGCCTCTGCGGAAAAGCAGAAGGCGATCGCGGAACAGCAAAAAGCCGTAGCGGAACAACAAAAGGCGGCAGCCGAACGCGCTTCAGCAGCCGACGCTCAAGCTCGAACCGAAGCGGAGAAGGCACAGGCGGCAGCGGAACAGGCGAAAGCAGCCGCGCAGGCCGATGCGCAGCGCCAGCAGGAAGCGGCCGCGCAAGCCGAGCGCGAAAAACAGGAACTGCGCGCAAAACTTCTCGCGCAATTCAATAAAGTGTTGCCGACGCGCGACACCGCGCGGGGCCTGGTGGTGAATATGGGCGACGTCCTGTTTGACACGGCGAAATCCAACCTGCGGCCGGCGGCTCTGGTGGCTTTGGCAAGGCTTTCCGGCGTGGTATTGAATTATCCTTCGCTGCATCTGGATATCGAAGGCCACACGGATTCGACCGGCAGTGTGAATTTCAACCAGACACTCTCAGAGAAACGCGCGAATGCAGTCCGCGACTTCCTGATCACTCAGGGACTCAGCGCGGATTCGCTGACGGCCACTGGGTTGGGGCAAAACAATCCCGTGGCGAGCAATTCCACTGCCGCCGGCCGCCAGCAAAACCGGCGAGTCGAGATCGTCGTGTCCGGTGAGGTGATCGGCGCCAAGATCGGGAATCAATAAGGCTCAGGCCCCGCGTGAGCGGAATTTCTTGGGAGGTGAATTATGAGCGCACCTGGGGTTGCAGTCGCGGCGAATAAGATGGCTGGATGGTCCATCGCGATCGGGATTTTGATGATTGTTGCCGGGCTTCTGGCGATTGCGATGCCGCTGGAAGCGGGGTTTGCCGTCAACATTTTTCTGGGCTGGATGCTGCTGTTCGCGGCAGCCGCACATTTGATTTTCGCGTGGTCCACGCGAGGCGCGGGAAATGTAATTTGGAAAGTGCTGCTGGGAATTTTGTACGCGTGCGCTGGTATCTATCTGCTGGAACATCCCACGCGCGGCCTGAAAACGTTGACGCTGGCGCTGGCGTTTTATTTGCTGATTGAGGGAGTGATGGAACTGATGCTTTACTTTGGGCATCGTCCCGGGGCCGGTTCGGGCTGGTTTCTGTTCGATGGGATTGTGACGCTGATTCTGGGCGTTATGGTGTGGCTGACGTGGCCCTCGAGCGCCGAATGGGTGATCGGCACGCTGGTGGGATGCAGCATTCTGTTCAGCGGGGTTACGCGGCTGATGCTTTCGCTGGCCGCGCGCCACGTCGTCACCAAGCTGGCTTAGGATTTTGTTGATCGAGGCCGCGTGGCATCTGAAGAACGCGACAAGCTGGGAGTGAGAATCGCGAAACCCCGTGACGTATTCTGAAGCGAAAGGGTTACATAATATTTCGCGTATCCGATTGACTTAGCAAAGAACGCTGGATACTATACCCGCCAAGCGAGCACTGTTCGGAGCTCGACGGAAAAGGCCGCACCTCTCTTCTCCCTCTTTTGGGGGAAAAATTCGCGACCCGATCCTCTGCAAACTAGCAAGGCGCAAGAAAACACAAGTGATAACTGAGCTGACGCGATCAGCCTGCTGACCACGATGATGGCCGCCATCGGAAAGGTCAGCGGGATTTAGCACGCAAATCTGGCGAGCCCCAGCGGTTTGGAAAGAGGATGAGCACGTGTGTGGCATAGTCGGTTTTACCCATCGGCATAAGCCAGGCAATCCGGAATTGTTGCGGAGAGCTCTGCTTTCGCTATCGCATCGTGGCCCCGATCAAAGAGCCGGATATGAATCGGGAACCATCAGCCTGGGCGCCGCCCGTTTGAAAATCATCGACCTGGAATCCGGCGGCCAGCCGATGTACAGCGACGACGGCGATACCGTGCTGGTGTACAACGGCGAAGTCTACAATCATTCCGAACTCCGCGCGGAATTGGAAGGGCTGGGCCACCGGTTCCGCACGGCCAGCGACACCGAGGTGGTCCTGCGGGCTTTTCTCGAGTGGGACAAGGATTGTTTCTCCAGACTGCGGGGAATGTTTGCCGTTGCGCTGTGGACGGAATCCGGGAAACGCCTGGTCCTGGCCCGCGACCGCATGGGCATCAAGCCCCTGTACCTGCACCGCCGGGGAGAAAATATTTTCTTCGGCTCCGAGCTGAAGACGATCTTCATTCATCCGGAAGTGGAACGCGAATTGGATTTGGACGCTCTGAATTGCTTCCTGTCTTTGAGTTATGTCCCTGGTCCCCGCACGCTGGTTCAAGGAATCGAAAAACTTCCGCCCGGCCACTGGCTGGAATGGCGCAACGGGAGAGTGCATTCCGAATCTTTTTGGCGGCTATCATTCCAGCCGCAATCCAGCTGGACGCTCGAATCCGCCAAGGAAGAATTCGATTCCCTGTTGACGCAATCGGTGCGCGAGCATGTTATTTCCGACGTGCCGCTGGGAATATGGCTCAGCGGCGGCCTCGATTCGTCCACGATTCTGCATTATGCGGCCCAGGCAAGTTCCGAGCCTCTGAAGACGTTTTCGATTTGTTTCCGCGGGCGCAGCTTCGACGAGACTGCTTATATCCACCAGATCGCCGCGCGCTATGGGACCGATCATGTCGACCTCGATCTGAATCCGGAAGTGGATTTGCAAGACGCAATCGAGCAGTTCGCCAGCTATTCCGACGAACCCTGCGCGGATGCGGGCGCGCTCCCCGTGTGGTTCCTGGCAAAAATGTGCCGCCAGAAAGTGACGGTTGCCCTGAGCGGCGAAGGCGCCGACGAATTATTCGGAGGCTATCTCACTTACCGCGCGGACCGCTTTGCACGCCCGGTGCGGCGGATTCCTTCGATTGCCCGCGGGCTCAGCTCGAGAATGCTGCGGCACTGGCCGGTCTCCGATGAAAAGATCAGCTTCGAATATAAAGCGAAGCGTTTCCTCGAGGGATGCAAACTCCCGGCGCAAAACGCCCACGTGTTTTGGAATGGAGCTTTCTCGGAAGAGGAGAAGGAATCCGTATTTTTTGCCGCCGATCCCTCCCCACTTCGCAGGCTGCTGTATGGGATCCCGCGCGAAAGCCTGCCGGCCGGGTATTTGACTCCACATCTCTGGTTCGACCAGACCTATTTCCTGCCCGACGACATCCTGACGAAAGTGGACCGGATGAGCATGGCCCACTCCCTGGAAGTTCGTCCGCCGTTCCTGGATCATCGCATCGTGGAATTTGCCGCCTCGCTGCCAGAGCGCTTCAAGATTCGCGGCTTCTGCCAGAAATATTTATTGAGAGAGTTGATGCGGGACAAGCTGCCGGCCTCCATCATCGGACGAAAAAAAATCGGGCTGGATATTCCCACACATCAGTGGCTGCGAGGCCCGCTGCAATCCTTGCTGCGCGATACCTTGTCGGCCAGTGCGGTGCGCGAGACGGGACTTTTCCGCGCCGGCGGAATCGAATCCCTGATTCGCCAGCACATGGAAAGGCGCGCGAATCTGGGATATCACCTGTGGAGTCTGATGATTCTGTTTCTATGGATGAAACGATGGAACATTCAGTGCGCGCCAGCCTTGGAAGAGAGCCCGGAGACGGAACGAATCGCAGTGGCATCCTCGTAATTGTCCTCCTCGCAGCCGCGATCATTTACCTGGGCTGCATTATTTCTCCTCCTTCGTTGCTGGACGACGTGGATGCCGTACAAGCGCAGATCGCGCGCAACATGCTCGATTCGGGGGATTGGGTCACCGCGCGATTGGACGGGATCGCCTACCTGGAAAAAGCTCCCCTGGTCTACTGGCTGATTGCCGGATCCTACAAAATATTCGGCGTTCGCGATTGGGCCGCGCGCATTCCCATCGCGCTGGCCGCGATTGCGCTTTGCTGGCTGACGCTGCGGATTGCAATCTGGGCCTTCGGGCGCCTCGCGGGATTCTACGCGGGGTTATGCCTGGCCACCTGCGCTGGATTATTCCTGTTCACACGGATTCTGATTCCGGATGTGATGCTGACGTTTACCGGCGCTCTGGCCATGTGGTCACTCTTGCGGGCGCTTGAAGAGGATGAACCACGCCCGCGGCTTTGGGCGTTCGTGCTGGCCGCGAGCCTGGGGACAGGGCTCTTGCTCAAGAGCCTGATTGCCGTGGTGTTGCCGGCGGGATCGGCGATCCTGTATTTGCTGGCCACACGCCAGTTCTTCAAGGCGCGGACCTGGCGGCGGCTCCATCCGCTCAGCGGATTGATCATTATTATATTGATTGCGGCGCCGTGGCATGTACTGGCGGCTCTCCGAAATCCTCCCAGCTTCGCATTTACGCTGCACAGCGGTCCCGGCGAGTATCACGGATTTTTGTGGTTCTACTTCATCAATGAGCAGCTTCTTCGTTTTCTGAATCTGCGCTACCCGCGCGATTACAATACGGTTCCGAGGGTTTACTTCTGGCTCCTGAACTTGTTATGGCTTTTTCCGTGGAGCGTCTATCTCCCCGCTGCCGCGCGATTGTCTTATAAGCCGGTGGATCGCGCCGGCCGGATGAGATTGCTGGCGCTGTGCTGGATTGGTTTCCTTCTTCTGTTTTTTACTTTTTCGACGACGCAGGAATATTATTCGATGCCTTGTTACCCGGCGCTGGCATTGCTGCTGGGTTCGGCAATGAGCAGCGGCGATAAATGGGTTCGGTGGGGAACTCGGACGCTTTCGGTTATCGCCATCGGCGCAACCATGGCCGCAACCGCCATACTCATTCTCGTTCGGGGGATTCCAAATCCGGGTGATATATCGAACGCGCTGTCCCAACATCCGGAAGCGTACACCCTGGCCCTTGGCCACATGCAGGATTTGACGCTGCATTCATTCGCGTACCTGCGGGCTCCGCTGTTCCTGGCCGCGCTGGCGTTCCTGGTGGGAGCCTTGGGCACTCTGCGGTTCGAGGGACGGCGCGCTTTTATTGCCATCGCGCTGATGATGGTTCTTTTTCTGCACGCGGCGCGTTTAGCGATGGTAACTTTCGATCCTTATCTATCCTCGCGGCCGCTGGCGGAACAATTGCTGCAATCTCCCGAAGGGCAATTGATCCTGGGAGATCAGTATTACACTTTTTCGTCCATCATTTTTTATACGAATCGGACGGCATTGATTCTGAATGGCCGCGTGAACAACCTGGAGTATGGATCCAACGCTCCGGGGGCGCCGCAAGTATTTATCGGCGATTCGCGCTTTCTCCAAGTGTGGTCTTCCGCGGAGCGATGCTACCTGGTGGCGGAACGGCCCTCGATTCCGCGGTTCGAGAGGCTGGCCGGCCACGCGAATCTCTACTTCGTTGCGGAGAGCGGAGGAAAGCTCCTGCTTACGAACAAACAATTATCAAATGGCCGCGTCGAATGGACATTGAATAATATCGCATCGATTGCCGGGCAAAGTGCCGATCGCCTAATTGCCGCCGGCCGATAAGAGTTTTACGAGTTCGTACAAGAATGCCTGGCCCTCGTAGAAGGATTGGACACCCATCCGTTCATCGCGGCCATGAAAGCGGATATCGTTGCGATCGAAAAAAAATCCCTGAATTCCATAAGTGGGAATTCCAGCGGCGCGCAGATACCTTCCGTCGGTCGCACCCACCACCATGTATGGCAAGGCCGGCACTCCGGGCCAAAGATCGCTCGTGGCTTTGGTGACGGCTTTCAAAACGTCCGGGCGCATGGCCGAAGCTGGAGCCTTGTTCATCTCGCCAAAAATCTTGACACTGACCTGGTCGTCCGCCACGACCTTTTGTAGCGTGCTCTGCACGTATTCGACGGAATCCTCCGGCAGAACCCGGCAGTTCACGGTAGCCGCCGCGAGTTGAGGCAAGGCGTTTATGGCGTGGCCGCCTTCCAACTGCGTTGCCACGCAGGTGGTTCGCAGCGTGGAATTCCACGCCGGAGATGCTGCCGCAATCCGCTGCATGGCCTCTTGCGAAGCCTGGGCCACCTCTGCGAGATCTTCTTTGACTGGACCCGTTTCAATTTTCGACATTTGCTGGAAATAAGCGATCGTTACTTCGTTGGTCTTCAGGGGAAAGCTGAATTTAGAGAGGCGTTCGAGAGCGCCGGCGAGGTGGTAGATGGCATTGTCCGGCACCGGCATTGAGCTGTGGCCGCCTTTGTTGCGCACTTCAAACCGGAAATTGATCACGTATTTCTCGCTGACCTGCAGGTCGTTTGAAATTCTCTTGCCGCCGGCGGATTCGCCCCAACCGCCTTCGTTGAGGCACAATTCAGCGTCGATCAATTCGCGATGGTTTTTGAGCAGCCAGTCCACGCCATTATAAGGGCCGCCGCCTTCTTCATCCGCGGTGAGCGCGACGATGATGTCGCGGCCGGGCTTGAATCCTTCCTTTTTATACTGGATCAAATTCGCGATCCAGACAGCGGCTTGCGCCTTGTCATCACCGGTGCCGCGGCCGTAAAAAAAGCCGTCTTTTTCGATGAATTGAAAAGGGTCCGTGCTCCAATCTTCACGCTTGGCTTCGACCACATCGATGTGGGCGAGAAGCAGGATCGGCTTGCGCGCTCCCGTACCGTGATAGCGCACCACGAGATTCGCTTTTTTGGGATTCGCGCCGCCGGCAAAAATGTCGGCCTCGGGGAATCCCGCGGCTCTCAACCGAGCTGCTGCCGCCTGGGCAACGGGAGTGGTGGCGCCGGTTGTGAAACCGGATTGGATTTCGACAAATTCCTTGTAGATATCGCGCGCCAGATTTTTTTCGGCTTCCGGCCGCATGGTTTGGCTGCCCGCGATTGCAGGGAAGAAAAATGGGAACAGCAGCAGTGGGAGAAAGCGACACTTTTTTAGAATGAGCATTGGGGCATTCTTCCACGACATGCGGATTCGCGCAACTTTCCAATGCCGCTCCTCCGCCGGCCCGCCGCGGGGCGGACAATCAGCCTTGTCCTCGATTTCTACTCGAACTGGCAATCCCTCGGTCGGGGCGGCTTCCGGATGACCGATTTTTTTCTGTTCGCAAGCCGCCTGGGATCCCAAGGCCAGACCTGAATCTACGCGATCCTGTGAAGACAGGAGAGTGGTGACCGCTACGAACTGAGGGTGCATCGCGGAAGATCGCTAAGGCTGTGTGTATGACAGTAGGCAGATGCAGTCCTGGTTTGGCATGCGCAGGAAGCAGGCCTATAAGGGGTCGAGACTGAACAGTATCGCCAATTTCTTGCAGATTGTGGCGGGGGTTGTCACTTTTGGAACACATGTCCTTGTTCTACGTTGTGTTTAGCTTGGCGTGGAACCTAATATTCGTTGTCCTTTTTCCGCTATCGGAAATCGGAGTTCCTGTTTAGGCGGGGAGGCTTTTTGGGGGTGCTGCTGAGACCCTCGATTCAGACACGAGCCGCGCCGATTGAATATTCTACAGGTACCACATTCTATGCGGCAGGCGCGGGCTTCAAATTTTCTTCGCCCAAATAATGAATTTCGACTTCCGCGCGCATCCGAAGAAGTATTTGTTGCTGAACAATTTCGGCGGTTAGGAAATCTACATGGTGAGGGGTGAAATGAAACTGATCGGATCGTGGTCGGCCAAGCTCGCATTGCTGTTTGCTGTTGCCGTTGCTCTGATTACCATTCTGCAGGCTCGAGCGACGGAAAACAGACGCTTCAACAACCCAGTCCACATGTCCGTGGACTGGAGCAACCGGCATATCCGCTACAGCGGCGCAGGCACGGCGGCGCAATCGTGGAAGTTGTACGCGGATCCACGATTTCAGCGCCACATGCTCATGTTGAGCCGGCGTGGAAGGTTTGGGAGGGAGACATGGCGCGAGTCCTGGCACATTCCGCGTCACCCGTTCTTCCGAAACCGCCTGAAGAGAGACTGGCAGATGCCGCTGGACGCCAACGCCACGACGGGCGATTGGCATAACAACGGCGGCTACTACGCTTCGCCCGCGAAATTTACATTCGATATTAACGCCACGCCAAGCTGCACCAATGATTTCGTAGCGTTTCCCACGAATTTGCCAGGGGTCACTGGCGGCGTGTCCAGCATTGTCGCGCTGAACCAGCTTTATTCGGGGACCGGCGGAGTGTGCGGCGCAGGCCTATCCACGGACCTACCCTCGGTGATGTGGGCCTACAATACGAATGTTGGCACGACCGGGAAAGTGATGAGCTCTCCGGTACTTAGTCTTGATGGGACCCGAATCGTATACGTCGAAACGGCGGCAGCGGGCGGAGCGCTTCTCAAGATTTTGCAGTGGAAGTCAGGCGAAGGCACGATTGGCGTCTCGGTGGCGCCCACCCAATTGATGACAACCGGGCAAGATTGGTCCGCGTGCACGGCCGGCAACTCTTGCCTGTTTACACTCAGTTTCTCGGGAGGAGCCCAGGACACGGGATCTTCACCCTTTGTCGACTATCTTAACGACGCGCTGTATGTGGGCGACGATGCCGGCTCGCTCCATAAGTTCACCGGAGTATTCAACGGAACGCCCGTAGAAGTGGCGGCTGGCTGGCCGATTGCCGTCTCGACCGGGAAGCTGACCAGCCCGGTTTTTGACGAGGTCTCCGGCAATATTTACGTCGCCGACAATATCCCGCCCTCGGCTTCCTCCTTGTTCTATGTTCAAGACACTGCCAGCACTGTCGGGACCTGCGCTGTTGGCACTCCCCCCTGTAAAGGAGGCACTTCGCTAACGGTGACCGACCTGACTCTGGGAGTGTTTGATCCTCCGATTGTGGACCCAGTCAAACAGAAGGTTTACGTATTCGTCGGAAAAGACACCCTTACTAATGCCGCGGTTTATCAGACGACAACCGCGCTGGGGGTCCCTGTGCTCACCGAACTCGGGGAACCACCGACCGTGCCGTTTGCCGGCGATGTGACGGCACCGGGCTACGGCGGGGCATTCAACAGCAACTACCTGGCCGGGGACTACGCGAATGGCTTCCTCTACGTATGCGGGACCACGCCGACGACACTGTATCGAATCGGATTCGATATTTCGGGCGTCATGAATCCCACGGTGGACCCCGCCAGTTTCCGGATCCAGCAGGCTACACCAGGGAAGCCGGCGGCAAACTGCTCTCCGATGACGGAAATCGTGAACGGCGCCAGCGATTTTATTTTCTTTGGAATTCCGTATGACGCTACCCTTCTAGCGGACGGGGCCGTCGTGGCTCTCGATGTGGCTAATACAACCTGGCCACCAATTCTGGCAAACTTTGCCGATCTGGCGAACAGTTTTGGCCCCTTCTTTGGCCCCAGTGGAATCGTAGTCGATAACATTGGAACGGGTGGACAGGAATCCAGCATCTACTTCACGCCGCAAAGCGGAACAGTAACTTGTAACTCGGTGCCGGCCGTTGGGTGCGCGGTCAAGGCCACGCAGTTGGGATTGAACTAATCATGGATCAACCATTGAGCAACGAATTCTCGAAGAAGAGCGGCAGCAAGAAACCCTATCAGAAGCCTGACTTTCGCTTCGAAAAAGTCTTTGAGGTCTCTGCGCTTTCCTGCGGGAAACTGAGCGCGACGCAGGCGCAA
>JBGPTK010000125.1:0-10768 GCA_041490605.1 Terriglobia bacterium
ATACCGAGTAGGTGGCTCCGCCGCCTTCACCGGACTCGTCGAAAAGCACCAGCCTGCCATCCGCGCTCAATGAGCAGGGACTGGAATAATCCAGCCAGGAAAGGTCCCGCTCTTTTGTGGCTCCGGGGGCCAGGCCATAAAATCCGGCACGAGGAGCTTCCCGGGTAACCAATACCCGGCCATCGGGGGCGGTGTCCTGAAGTGTGAGCATGCCGGGCGCGCGCGCCACCAGACGCTGCGTTCCCGAAAGATTTACCGCGTACAACGCTCGCGAGAATCCGGTGGGCGTGGCCGTAAACCAAATTTCATCTCCCTGGGGAGACCAGGCAAGACCCTGGGCGCTCACCCAGCCGGTCGAGAGCGTCTGCTTGTTTCCAGCGAGATCAATGACGGCGACCGCGCCCTGGTCATCGCCGGGAAGCGGATGATCCAAGAATGCGATGCGATCTCCCTTGCGCGAAACGCGCGGATGGCTGATCCATCCGCTGGTTTCGTACAAAACTTTCCCGATCGGAAATTCCAGACGCCTGCGTCCGCCATGCGTTCTCACTACAAGGAATTCATTTCCGGCTGGAGACCAGTCCGCATATTCCACTCCTTCCAGAACCTCACGGGGTGCGCCGCCCGAAAGCGAAACTCGGCCCAGAGTTCCCCGGTGGACAAATCCCTCGACCGGCGTGTCGTTCAAGGAAACCGCAATCTCACCGCTCGAGGAGATGGCGAATAGCTCCGTTTTGTCCAGCCCCAGGGAACGGGATTGCGTGCTGTCCGGCCTGGTTGTGTAGAGTTCCGCAGGCGTCCCTTCCCACCAGGCGCCGTAGACAATCGTCTGGCCGTCAGCGGCAAATCGCGCCGCGCGGATATTTCCGCGGCGAAAGGTGAGCTGCTGGTAAAGAGGCGGGGAGGTCTTGCTCATATTCCGCATCAGCCAAGCCCCTGCCAGCGCGCCGATTACGAGCGCTGCTCCCGCCACGATCGCCAACCGGCTCTTGGAAGGCGCCGACGAAACCGGACGAGCCGCCGGTGCAGGAACAGCCGCACCCTCGAAGCCGGTTTGGGAAGCCGCCGCAGCGTGCCGGCTGGAGCCGGTGTCGCGCTTCAGCCGCATCAGGTCGGCGCGAATTTCCGCGGCCGATTGGCATCGCAGCTTGCGATCTTTTTCCAGGCACTTGTTGAGGATGCGTTCGAAATCAGCCGGCAAATCGGCGTTCAGACGCACCGGGGAAGGAGGAGCTTTGTGCAGAATGGCATCGAAGATCCCCGCCGACGTGGTGCCGGAAAACGCTTGATGTCCGGTCGCCATTTCGTAAAGGACTACTCCGAAACTGAAAAGATCCGTGCGAGAGTCCAGCTCTTCGCCCAAGGCCTGCTCGGGAGACATATAGGCCACGGTTCCGAGCGCCGCGCCGGGGCTGGTGTGAAATGTGTCCGCCGGAGATTCCGCCGAAACAACGGTGGGTTGTGCCGAATCATTCGCGCGATGCCCGGGTTGCTGGCCCGGAGCGAGCTTTGCCAATCCGAAATCGAGAATTTTCGCCTGATCGCGCTTGGTGACAAAAATGTTCGCCGGCTTGATATCGCGATGAACGATGCCTTGGGAATGCGCGGCATCCAGGCCGTCGGCGATTTGAATTCCCAGGTCCAGCACCTGTTCAAAGGGCAGGAGTTTCCCTTCGATGCGGTGCTTCAGCGTGAGGCCGTCGAGAAATTCCATAGCGATGAAGGCGCGGCCGTCCTGTTCGCCCACGTCGTAAATCGTGCAGATGTTGGGATGATTCAACGCGGAAGCGGCCTGCGCTTCGCGCTGAAATCGTTCCAGGGCGCTGTGATCCCTGGCCGTCTCTTCCGGCAGAAACTTCAGTGCCACCTGCCGGTGCAGGCGCGCGTCCTCGGCTTTGTAGACCACGCCCATGCCTCCGCCACCGAGCTTTTCGACGATGCGGTAATGCGAAATTGTTTTGCCGATCATGGTTGGTTATTCGCGCGTAATGCTATTCGTCCAGGTGGGCTAAGTCAATCAACGGGGTGGAAAAATCAGGCTTTGTGGCACACGGCGCAGTGCTTGGCTTCGTAATTGTCCATGGTGACTTCAAACATGTTGTTGCAACTGATGCAGACCCGGTGAATCTTGGGTTTAT
This sequence comes from Terriglobia bacterium, assembly GCA_041490605.1. Lineage (GTDB taxonomy): Bacteria > Acidobacteriota > Terriglobia > Acidiferrales > UBA7541 > JBGPTK01. The sequence continues at coordinate 2,139 of JBGPTK010000125.1, forward strand.
TGGCCGCGTCGGGATCGTGGCCGTGGGTTCCCGGGGCGCCGGCAGTTTCGGGTTTTGCAGGAGTTGTCTCAGCCATGGCGGAATTCTAACACGAACAGGGAGCGCGGCAAGTCCATCCGCTCAAACCGCTTGCCCTCGCAGAGCCTGCATCACCCGCGCCACGATTTCGCCGACGCGGACGGGGCGGTGAAAAATCGCGGCCGCTTCCGGGAGAGTGAGACGTTCCAGACCCGAAGCCACCACGATCAACGGCACGCGCCGCGCCAGTTCCGCCATGACCGCGGATTCGGCTGCGGAACTGGTCTCGAGAACCACTGCCGAAGGAATTTGGCCGGCCGTGATGGCGCGCGCCGCGTCGTCCGCCGTTTCCATGCCCAGCGCATCGATTCCCAATTCGCGCAATTGGGCGCGCAGCATGGCGCGCAACATCCAATCCTCGGCGATGACGAATACAGTTGGCATCTCGGCTCCCGAGTATAGCATCCGCCTTAGTGTGCCTTGTGCTCTAGCCTACACGGCAGGGCCTGGCGCGTGGCAAGTGGTGGAGCGGTCTGTTACAATTTTGTGATCTTGCACCATCTGCCGGGCAAATGAAGCTTGGGGACATGGCTATAACGCGTACTCAATGGGTCGGCGTGCTTTTGGGCGCTGTCATAGTTGTTCTGGTGCTGCTCGGCGTCACTGGGCGGAACCACTCGCCGGAAGTGCAACTGGCCAGGGTGGTGCACCAGAATCTCGATGCCTCCATCACCAGCAACGGTAAAGTGGAGCCAATCCAGCCCTACGTTGTCCGCGCCCAATTCCCCACCTTTGTCGCCAGCATTTCGGCCGTGGAAGGCCAGAGCGTGCATCGCGGCCAACGGATTCTGACGCTGGATGCGCAAGACGCCCGGGCGCAGCTTGCCCAGGCTCGCGAAAACCTGATTGCCGCGCAGGAAGATCTTCGCGCCGCTCGCGCGGGCGGGCCTGCTGTTCAGATGGCCGAGCTCGAGGGCAATCTGAAGAAAGCGCAGGCGGACGTGGCTAGTCTCCAAAGCAAGCAGGAAGCGCTGAAAAAACTGGTAGCGCGGAAGGCGGCCACGCAGGACGAGCTCGACCAGAATCAGCTTTCGCTGGCGCGAGCCCAGGCGGAATTGCAAACATTGCAGCAGAAGAAGCAGGACATGTCCCGCATGGCCTCGGTGGATGCGCAGCGCGCCGCTCTGCGCGCCCAACAGGCCAGCGAATCGATCAAAGCGCTGGAAGCCAAAGTTGCTTCGGCCACCGTCGCCTCCCCCGTGGATGGAACTCTCTACTCGCTGCCGGTGCACGTGGGCGACTATGTGAAAGTGGGCGACGAGCTCGCCGATATGGCCGATCTGCGCCGCGTTCGCGTCCGGGCTTATGTGGACGAGCCGGACCTGGGATCGCTGGCCACCGGGCAGCCGGTCGAAATTACCTGGGACGCCATGCCCGCGAAATTATGGGCCGGCGTCACCGAGCAAGTTCCCAAGCAGGTGGTGCCGCATGGGACACGCAGCGTCGGCGAAGTGCTCTGCTCGGTGGACAATAACAAGTTAGAGTTAATACCGAACATCAATGTGAATGTGCGCATCCGGGTGCGCTCGCAAGCGAATGCGCTGGTGGTGCCGCGCTCCACCGTGCGTTCGGAGGGGACGCGCCATTTTGTGTATGTGCTGGGGGGCGACCGGCTCCACCAGCGCGAGATCACGGTGGGCATCGCCAGCGCGACCATGTACGAAGTAACTTCCGGATTGAAAGAAGGCGATCGCCTGGCGCTGCCCGGCGACGTGGAGCTCAAAGACGACTTGGAAGTGCATGGAATAGATGTTCCGTAAAGAGCCGAAGAAAGCTGTTGCGAGATTGGATTCTTTCCAGGGGGGAAGTTGGATGCGCCGTCGCGCCTTATTTCCGATCGTGATGCTGCTGGCCGCTGTTTTCATCGTCGAGCCGGCAGTGGCCGCCGCCGCTGACCCGGTCTTCCCCACCGCGCAACATCAGTTCGATCTCGGCGCCTATTCCGCGGCGGCTGCCACGCTCCAGGGCATCGTCGCGCGGAACAAATCCGATGCGGGCGCCTATTTTCTGCTCGCTCGCTGCTATTACGAGCTGCACGATTACAACGCTGCGATCACCCAGGGCGAACAGGCCATAAAGATTGAGCCTCTAAGTTCCGTTTATCACATGTGGCTGGGCCGCGCCTACGGTTCCAAAGCGGATAAAGAGCGCAGCCTGTTCACCGCGCGCAAGGTAAAGAGCGAATTCGAGACGGCGGTCCGCCTGAATCCCGCCAATATTCAGGCGCGCCGCGACCTGATGGAATTCTATTTGCAAGCCCCGTGGATCATCGGAGGGAGCAAAGATCTGGCGATGGCGCAGGTGAATGCCATTGCGGCGCAGAATCAGGTGGAGGGCCATCTGGCTCGCGCGGAATATTGGCGCGATGCCAAGAAGCTCGATCTGGCCGAAGCGGAATATGGCTGGGTGATGGAGCTGAAACCGAAAATTGTCGACCCCTACCTGGAGATCGCCGGTTTCTATTCCCATCAAAATAACGCGCCCAAGATGAAAGCGGCAATCGACGCCGCAGCGAACGTGAATCCTTCCGATCCGCAATTGGCCTACTACCGTGGCGTTGCCGGCGTGATCGCCGCCACAAATTTGAATGAGGCGGAACAGTATCTAAAATCCTTCCTGGCCAGCACGCCGGACCGCAGCGATTGGCCCTCGCACGCCGCCGCGCGCGAGTGGATCGGGAAGCTTTACGAACGGACGGGAAGGCGCATGGAAGCGGCGGAGCAGTATCGCGCCGCGTTGCAACTCGATCCCGACCGCAAGGACGCCAAGGCCAGCCTCCAGCGCCTCGAAAAATCCCGAAAATAGTCCAGCAGCCCCGGCCTGAAAGCGATCTACACTTAACCCGCAATCGATAGGCTGGCCAATACTCTTGGGAGCCTCGCAACCTGCTAGTACTACTACCTCTACTACTACTGCCAGAAAACGAACCATTTGACGGAATTCCTTCCCGTTCAAGAAAATTAAATCGCTTGTCAGTTGACTAACTATTGACGAATTGGCAAGATTGGCTAGTTTCCTTAGAGGCATGGTCGAATTGTCCTGTGCAAGTTCCGATGGCTTAGCACCCCGCACGAATGTGTTCGCGCCGATTGCGTGACGGCTGGTGGTGGACTGTCCCGTCATTTTGATGTTCTTGATCGCGGCGAGCCCTGGCCATTTTTGGTTATGGAATCCGCGGGTTTCAGCCGTTATGTCAACAGCCAGCCAAGCGCGCGGGCCCATCTCGGACGACGAGGAGGTCGTCCGGCAATTCCAGATGACCGGCGATCCTGACTGCTTTGCAGAGCTATTTGCGCGACATCGGAAGCGAATCTACTTCGCTTGTCTTGGCTTTTTCTCCGATGGCGGCGCTGCCGCCGAAGATGCCACCCAGGAGACATTTTTGCGCGCCTTTCAGAACATCCAGCGCTTCCGGGGTGGGAATTTTTGCGGCTGGCTGCTGCGCATTGCGAGAAATGCCTGCATTGACCGGCTACGGAAGAAGTGGCCCGAAACTGGACACGAAGAAATGGAAGGGTACGAGCAGCCTGCCGCCGCCACGCCCGAGCAGATGTCCGATCTTCGTTTTGCCGTCGAGAAGATACAGAAGGAAATGGCTTTGCTCCCGGCCGAGCAGCGCCGCTGCCTCGAGTTGAAAATAGACGGCTGCTCCTATGAGGAGACGGCGGAACGCACGGGACTCCCGTTGGAAGCCGTCAAGTCCCATTTGCAAAACGGCCGGCGAATGCTCTGGATGAAAATGGCAGGAATTCTCTCTCAGCTCAAATGAACGATTGGAGCGAAGACAACTTCTTGGAACAACTGATGCCTTCTATGAGGCCAGAAACGGGCGCACATCCGCATCCGTGCCCGGATGCCGAAACGCTCTGTAGCGTGGCGCAGGCCGAAGCTAGCCTCTGGCTTTGCGAGGCCGTCGCGGAACACCTGCTGAAGTGTTCTGCCTGCGCCGGCGTTCATCGCCGGCTCCTCGATTTCGATCAGGCCAAGTTGCCACACCGGGAAGCCGAATGGCGTGAGACGGGAAAGCGGCTCGACAATTGGATGGCCATTTTTCTTCGCTCTCAGGCCTCCGCGGCAAAGGCGGTTGTGCAGAAGAGGTCTGCCCGCTCCGTCGCCCCAAGGAACGATCTGTCGAAGTTGGTCCGTTGGGGAAAAATGCGATGGGCTTTGGGCGTGGCAGCAGTGTTCCTGCTGGCAGCCACTGCCTACGTGATGCGGCATGGCTCTGCCACGCTGACTCAGGCGCCGCTGGTGGCTCGCGTTTCGCCGCCGGCGCAGCAGCCGGGCGTTGCCGAATCCGAGAGGACTCCGCTCGAAAAATCCGCGACAAACGAATTGCAAGAGCCCGGACCAGAGACTGCAAATCAATCGGGTCACTCAGAACAAACATTACCGCCATCGGCGAAGATCCTCACGGGCAAGACAACGCCGCCTCACCCAAAGGCGGGGATCACACCGCGCGAATCAATTGCACCCGCTCCCAGTTTGGCGAAGCCGGCACCCGGGCCGGAGAAAGCTCCGCCAGCCTCGCCAGCCCAAGCGTCACAGACGCCGCTCTCTGTTCCCGCGCCTCCGCCTTCCAAATCGGGCGTCCCCAACTCGGACTCCAACCCTTCGGCTCCACCCTCTTCCCGGCGAGATATCAGTCCGGCCCCGAGCGCCCGGGAAACTCTCGCGCGGTCGTCGCAAGCGAAACCACCTTCTGCCGTCGAGCAATCGCCCGCGGAGGTTCCGGCCGCGATTCTGCTCGAATCCGGAACGCGCCTGTGGATCGTGCTGAAATCCGTCAGCCATCAGTTGGACGGCGGCTTCCAGTTTGAAGGAACTTTGCTTTTGCCGGTCAAACAAGGTGGGAAAGTGATCTTGGATCGGGATACGGAAATTTCCGGCAGCGGTTTGCAAAAAGGCAGCCGCACTTCACTCTTGGTTAGCCAAATTGTCGTTCGCGGTGCGCACTACTTAGTAGCAGGAAAGGAAGCCGCGATAAATGCGCAAACTCCTGGTACTGGGTCGGCTTTGAAATTCAATTCCGGCCAGGTGCTCGAAATGTGGCTCCAGTCCGCGTCGGTTTACAGGAGAGTGCCCGCTGGAACGGGGAGGCCGCAGTCCCCCCAATGAAAACTCAGCTTTGCGGTCGAGGCCCGTATGGAATTTCCGCGCATCGTGCGTTTTGAAGAGTGAGGCCATTCATAAACAGACTCGAAATTTCAGGAGGTCGTGATGAAGCCCAGCCACACCAAAGCAAATGCCGCAAGAAAACTAGTTCTGCTGTCCCTTCTCTTTTTGTTGCTCCCTCAACTGGCCATCAGCCAGTCCAAGAAGAAGTCGGACTCTCCCAGCCCCCCTCCAAAGAACGCACCGGCGGCTCCGCCACACGCCGCTCCACCACGCGCGGCTCCGCCACCGATGGCTCCACCACGCGCGGCTCCGCCACCGATGGCTCCGCCACACGCGGCTCCGCCACCAGCCGCCGCGCCACATGCCGCTCCTGCCCCGTCAACATCCAGGCCGGCGAACGGAATGCAACCTCGGAACAGTGCGGGGCCGGACTATAGGAACACGCCCGCAACCGCTCAGCCGCACCCGGGGACACCGGGCATCGCTCCGCGCACAAATAACAGAGCCGACCGCACCGATACTCACAATGGCAACCCATCGACCAATGGCCATGGGGAGACCATGCGAAACAACAATCCCGGCGGGCGGGACAGAATCACCAACAGCGCTCGGGACTCCGGGAACGGCAGGCCTCCATCAACGATGTCCACCGGAAAGCCAACAGCAAGGAATTCGGGCGGAGGCCGGACAGATATGCATGCCGATGGATCGCATCACGCGTACGACAATAACGGGCATCGCACCGCGATCACGACGCGCAATGGCGCGGAGGCTAGGTTCGATACTCACGGCAGAATGACCACGATCCACGACCGGGGCACTACGATCCATCGGGGAATCTACGGCGAGCGCCACATCGAAACGCGCCGTGCCGATGGCGCCCGCGTGGTGAGCCTGGGAGCGCACAGAGGATTTGTCGAGCATTCCTTTGCCCGCGGTGGTCACGAATATTCCCGGCGAACCTACGTCGCCGGCGGCCGGTCGTATGTGCATGTCTACCGCAGTTATTCGTACCGCGGTGTCGTCTATCACCGCTACGTTCCGGCCTACTACTATCATGCGGGATTCTATGGTTGGGCCTATCGCCCATGGGCTGCCCCGGTTTATTATCGGTGGGGTTGGGCCAGTGATCCCTGGTATGCCTACTACGGCGGGTATTGGGCGCCCTATCCTGCTTACTCAGCCCCTTCGCTCTGGCTGACGGATTTCTTACTCGCTGCGAATTTGCAAGCCGCCTATGAGAACGCGCAGGCGGCAGCGCAATCATCTGCGGCACAATCGGAGCAATCACCTGCGGTAATGCCCCAATCGGCACAATCCGCTGGCATGGTCCCGATTAGTCCAGAAATAAAAGAAGCGATCGCCGAGGAAGTGCGCCAGCAACTCATGGCGGAACAGCAATCCGCTGCTCCACAACCCAGCGCGACCAGCCCCCAGCCCAACGCTGCCAGTCTTCAGCAACCAGCTTCCACTGCGGAAGAGGTGCCACCGGCACTCGATCCCAATCACCGCGTCTTCGTCGTCTCTGCCGCCCTCGATCTTCAGGTGGACGGCCAGGAATGCGGGCTCACACCCGGCGACATCATCAGCCGCATCGACGACACTCCAAGTGAGGACAACTCTGTACGAGTCAGCGTGCTCAGCGGCAAAAAGACGGATTGCCGCCCAGGTTCGATGCCCAATGTCCAGGTCGCCGACTTGCAGGAAATGCAGAACGATTTCAGAACGCGGGTCGATGAAGGTCTTGCAACGATGGCCAAGGGCGGGAATGGGTTGCCGCGGGTTCCGGATTCTGCGACGACACCGAGTGAGGTTCCGCAGCAAGTCGCGGATCTCACCGCGGGACGTGATTTGGAGAAGCAGGCGCAGGATGCCAACCAGACCGAAGCCGACCTTCGGGCTGCCGCGAACGGGAGCCAACGATAAGCCAATCGTGGATCAATTAGAAAACGGCAGGGGGTCACGGTTGAGCGCGCGACGCTTCCGCTTTTCCTTGGCCCCCAGAAATTTAGAGGGAGTTAGTCAAGTTCAGAGGGGGAAGTGGGGGTTCAATATTATAAGGAGAATTTGACCATGCGGCAGAAACTCTATATCGCGATCCAGCTCCTCACTCTAGCGTTCGGCTGCCTTCTGCCGTATCTTGCTGCATACGCGCAGACCGCCCCGCTGTCCTCACTCGAAGGCCAACTGAGGGCCCAGTACAAACCGGGGGAAGCAACCGCCTCCGTGTTGGTGATCCAGATGGACGGAGTCGTCGGGGTTCCCCCCGGCAGCCCGGTCATCTGCCCTCTGAAATTTCAGGACGGAAGTCTTCACAGTCCCGATGGGTCTTGCTTGGTAAGGGCGCAAAAGCCAACGCGGCTTCTTAAGGCCGGCGAGAAAGTGAATCCGAACAAAATTGAAGTCAGTGCGAAGGACGACCTGGTCGTAATGACGTTTACGGAGTGTGACTCCTGCAATATGAACTCTGGGACATCTTCTTACAAATCCGCTGTGTCCTTTCAATTTCCGAAGGGCTACTTGGGCGCCGCGGACTCCGGACAAATCGTGGACGTGATTAGCCAAGTTCTCACCCTCGATGCGCCCCCTGTCACCTCCGCCATCGGCCAGTCGCAATCGCCGGAGCAGCAGGCCCTCACAAATGCCGACATCGTCAAGATGGTGCAGGCGCATTTGCCGGAGTCCGTCGTGCTCGCAAAAATCAAGTCCTCCACATGCGAGTTTGATACAAGTCCCGATGCTCTGATCAAGCTGAACCAGGCTGGTGCTAGCCAATCAGTGTTGCAAGCGATCGTCGAGACGATGATTCCGCCCTCGACATCGGATGTTCCTCCTGCCGATGCCGTCTGCAGCGACTACGGCGACTGTGTCTCCAAAGGAAAAGCAGCGCTAGATTCTTCACAATGGGATGATGCCATTGCAATATTTCAGACGGCTTCGAATTTGGATCCATCAAAGCCAAATGCTTGGCTAGGAATCGGAGCGGTCTATTGGGAAACAGCCCGCTACGAAGAAGCGGCGACGATGTTCGACAAAGTCCTGGCACTCGGTTCGACCATCAACGTCGATGTCTGCCGGCAGCACTTCCTGAGCTGTGATCGGGGATCGTTCCGAATGAGCACAAAAGAAGTGTCTCTCGTCAGTCCCGCGGGGCAAAAGGTTTTTTCTGCGAGACTAAGTGAGGTTACTACTCAGGGGGCACAACTCTTCGGTCAAGAGCAGGCCGCTTACGTTGCAGTTCGTGTTTCCGGCAAGAATTACAGTTTGTTCTACATCCCCGACAAGATTACGTGCAACTTCGGCCTTGTACCCGAATGTCCCGAACCGGGTTTGACACAGCAGAAGTTGTTCGCGAATTATGTGCACCGAACCATCCTCAAGATTGCCGCAGGGGAGTTTGCAAAAAAAGAGCAGCCTCTGACTCCAAAATGACC
>JBGPTK010000126.1:0-10676 GCA_041490605.1 Terriglobia bacterium
AAAGCTTTGCAGCAACAGATTCGTATCGTCCAGCGGCACACGATCGGCATTCTGTCCCGTGTAGGAAATCCGGAAGCTGCCCGCATCGCTCGCCGCGAATTCCGCTTTCAAGTAAAGATTCAGCGCGATCGCGGCGCAATCGAATGCGCAGCCCACATTCGCTGAAGTTGCTGGAACGATTGCGGTCACGGCCGCCCGCCACCCGCTGCTGCGGCCAGACTTCCCACGGCCTGGTAGGCCTCGAACGCGCTTAATTTCGGCTCGATCGGAGCTTCCTCTTCGAAAACGCCCGCAAGCGCATCGGTAGTCTTCAATCCATTCCCTGTGATGCAAAGAACAGTTGTCTCATCCGGCGCGATACGTCCCTGGGCGATGAGCTTCTGGGCGGCCGCCAGCGTCACGCCACCGGCTGTCTCGGTGAAAATTCCTTGCGTCTCGGCGAGCAGCCTCATGCCTTCCACGATTTGGGAGTCCGGAACATCCTCCGCCCAGCCGCCGCTGTTGCGGATCACGCCCATCGCGAACAATCCATCGGCCGGATTGCCGATCGCAAGTGATCGCGCGATAGTCTTAGGCTTCTGCGGCTGAAATTCATCCAGCCCCTCGCGCACCGCGTGCGAGATCGGCGAGCAGCCCGTCGCTTGTGCGCCAAAGAATTTCACGGGACGCGGTTCCACCAGGCCCAATTCCACCAGCTCGCGGAACGCTTTGTTGATTTTTGTGATCAGCGAGCCCCCCGCCATGGGAACCACCACGTTGTCCGGCAGCTTCCAGCCGAGCTGTTCGGCGATTTCGTATCCCACGGTCTTCGAGCCCTCCGAATAATACGGGCGAAGATTCACGTTCACGAATCCCCAGCGATAGCGCTCCGCAATTTGCGAACACAGGCGGTTCACCTGATCATAGTTTCCGGCGATGCGGATCAACTTTGCGCCGTATACCTGGGTGGCCACGATTTTTGCCGCCTCGATATCGGTGGGAATAAAAATCCAGGCTTTCAGGCCGTAGTGAGCGGCCTGGGCCGCCACGGCGTTCGCCAGATTGCCGGTCGATGAGCAACTCACCACTTCGAAACCGAATGCGCGCGCTTGTGCCATCGCCACGGCAACTACGCGATCTTTGAAAGAGAGCGTGGGGAAGCAAACCGAATCGTTTTTTACGAACAGGTGCCGCGAGCCGATTTTTTCGCCCAGCCTGCCGGCACGGATCAGCGGCGTCGCGCCCACCGGGAGTTCGCCCTGAAATCCTTCGGGCAGCGGCAGCAATTCCGCGAAGCGCCAGATATTCGCGGGCCGCGCGGCAATTTTCTCGCGCGAGATCAGCGGACGAATCGCATCCAGGTCATAAAACACTTCCAGCGGCGCCATGCAATCCTCGCAAAAACTGCGCGGCTGATTTCCCCAATCCCGGTGGCACTCTTTACATCGCAGCGTGTATCGCTCGCTCATCGCGGCACCCTTTGCGCGCCATTCTATTTTGGCGGCGCAATTCAAATTGCCCCTAAAAACAAAAAACCTCTTCCCGGGATTGGGGGAAGAGGCTCCAAAAGCAGCCTTGAAACCGAATCTCATGTCCCCCGCAAACCGGGCGGGACTTGGCACCGGACGACCGGGAAATTCTGACTGCTCCCGATCCGGTTGTCGTGGCTTCGACGGGCCCGTAACCCTCAGCCACTCTGCATGAGACAACGGTGTGCCAACTGACGGCACGCTTATCAACTATGGTAAGCAGCCGCCCCTGCCCTGTCAAGACGCGCCGCTCTAAATTCTGCAAATACGGCGCATTCGTTTTGCTTATGCAGTTCAGCGAGTCGAATCCTGCAGCCTGTCTTCTAACAGTCTGCGAAAAATGCACTTTGGGGTCATTCCGATCCCGCTCCTGCGGGAGAGGAATCCGGAGCAAATCCCAAATGCTTGAGAAGAAGTTAGTTTCCTCATCGCTCATTCAGGATGGCCGTTCCATCGGAGAGCGCCTATCAAATTTTTCCGCACCTTGCTAAAAGGTTACTTTAAAGATCGCGCCTTGCGCTTACCCCGGTGGCATTGATCGAGGCGACCGGCGCGCCACTTGTCCTTTGCCCTTGGCTGACGCAAAATGCTTGATGGACTTCCCGGGGGATGCCGGTGAAAATCGGAAGCGTTCCCATTCGCTCGAGCAAAAGGAGAATCACCTGATGAACAAGATCGTCGCGTTATTCGCGCTCGCGTTCCTCGCCGTAACGATGGCTTCCGCAAGTTACATATCCAAGAAATCTCACGCGGAGGTCCACAACGCTACCGGCCAAACCGTCGGCACTGCGTCGCTGTCCCAGGAAAAAGACGGCGTCAGAATCAAGCTCGATGCCTCGCTGCTTCCGCCGGGCGAACACGCCATCCACATCCACTCGGCCGGCAAATGCGAAGGCCCCGATTTCAAATCGGCCGGCCCGCATTTCAATCCCGAATCGAAAAAGCACGGCTCGAAAAATCCGGAAGGCCCGCACGCCGGCGATCTGCCCAATTTCACCGTCAAGGCAGACGGCAAAGCGAAAATTTCAATCCTGGCAAAGGGCGTAACGCTGGGCGATGGCGCGAACTCACTCTTCCAAACGGGTGGAACCTCGCTGGTCATCCACGAAAAGGCCGACGATTACATGACCGACCCCTCCGGAAATTCCGGCAACCGGATCGCTTGCGGCGTGATCGAAAAGTAGGGGTTTATTCCGGCCTGACGATTCCAATCTGTCTGCTTGTGCTTATTCCAGGGTCAGCTCCACTGGAAGGGTTCCCAAGAAGTTCGACTTCGTATCTTGGACGCCGATTCGAAGTTGATACCTCCCTCCATTCAGTTCAATCTGGGTGTGGACTGGGAATCCTTGCTGGAGGAGTCCTGCAACAGCCTCTTCTTTGATATCTGCATGGTCGCTGAAATCCTCGTGGGCCGCCAGCTTCCCGTCAGCACCGTACGCCGCCACATGCACGCTAAAATCATAGCGCCTCTTGCCATTCACGCGTTCTGACGAGAGTGTCCCCGCATCAATCAATAAGTCGATTGAAACTTGAACACCCTTGGGCGTCGTAGCCGGGATCACTCGCGCATCGAATCGGACCATGTTTGCCCCTGGAGCATCGGGCCGCATCGCAAACGCCACTTGGGCATTTTTGACTCCATCATTTGGTGCGGTGGCCCACGCCTCGCCCGGAGCCGCGGCAAAATATCCCCGCCGATAGCCCAGATCAAATCCGGGCCGGTCTACGCTCACCTGAACCTTGTGATACTTCCGGTCATTCTTGCTGTCGGTCGGGTAAAACCCCATCACGTAATAACCAACTCCATCGTCCAATGCCTCCTCCACCGCATGGTCCAGATCGTTCCGGCTCGTGAATGCAAGGCCGCCAGTACTCGCCGCCATTTGTCGCATGAAATCCTGCGTAGATACCGTCTTCATGGAATTCCACAAGAGCCTGTCAGCGAATTCCGACCCGTCCGCCCCGAAGCCCCATTCATCCATGCCTGAGGTACTCGCATCGAGAACGGAAACACCAATCAAACCACGTGCGTCCACCGGGTAGATAGAAACTCGAGCATCCGCGAGCATTTGATATGTCTTCGACAAGGCCCCGAATGGGGATGTCGGCTGGAAATTCTGCAACCAAAGCGGGGGTGCCGCAGTTAACCAGACCAGGTGTTTTCTGCCGGTGTACCCATAGAGCGCCCGCGCAATCACCTGAAACGCCCCAAGTGTTGTGTCGAAGCGCGTTCTCCCTGCCAATGCGGCTTGATCCTGATAAAAATCCCGCAGGACCGCCATCTTGGCCCGGATTGCGGCCGCGGCGCTCCCAGACTCGCCCAATTCTCGAGGAGGAGCCGGCATGCGGTGATCAACGTCCTCCACCGATAGCTCGATGGATTGATTCGGCGTGAAGTTTTCGACCGCCGACTTCAAGAGCGCAGGATCTTCGGTGAAGTCCTGTACAACCTCCAGGTTTTGTCCGAGTGTGAAAACAGCGATTCGAGCTCCGGTTGCCAACTGCGTCTTCAGGTAATGGATCATCTCCTCCCGCGCGTAGGACTGATCCTTCAGAGGAGTGTTGAGAGCATCTAGCAGCAGGACTGTTAGAGGGCCTTGTGGCTGGCTATATTCCGGCCGGTTGGTGTAAATGTGCGGTGGCAACGCCGGAAGCACGCTCGTCGCTCCCTTCGCTCGGGCGCCAGGCCGCTCTTGCTCAAACGTGGCAATCTTCTGTTCCTTTCCGTTGTCGAGAATTTTAAAGTCTGATTGCGTCAGATTCAGCATTGGCTTCCGATGTTTATCCCGGACGACCACATCGACCAACACTAGTCGTGTGGTCACACGCAAAGTGGAAGGCGGGGCGTTCAATGCCGGTTCCTGCGCAGCGGAACTGGCTCCCAGAAAGCGAACACATAGCGCCAGCCCGGCGAGCACAATCAGCAAACTCGTGATAGCGTCCCGCCCGATCCGCTGGTCCGAAGTTAGCATCGGCGTTAAGTCCATCCTAGCCAAAGGCGGGTTCCGCGTCCAGCGAGTTTCCGGCAGCGGATTTCGCCCGGGGCCGTCTGGCTGAGCCAGGATTTAGAATTGCTGGTGCTTCCGGGGTGCTGCACCGCTTTCGTCGTTTCCTCCGTGACACAAAAAAAACGGGCAGAGCCATCGGCCCTGCCCGTTTCCCTTTTGCAATCCTGCGGAGATGGTTTGTTAGCTTCCCGACTTGTCGCTGCTCGCGCTCTTCTGGTGGCTGGCGGATGCGGTAATGGAGGAAACGTGAATCGTGTCCCCATCCATCGTGCCCTTCACCTTGACGAGATGAGCAACATGCTCGGCGGCCGCGGACTGGTCATCGAGGTTGTAAACTTTCTTGTCGGATGTGTTGTAGAGCACATACTTCGCGCCCTTGTCCGCTACGCACTTCCTCGCGCAATCAGCGTGTTTTTCGCTCGTGCCTTTCGCGCCGCAATCACTGTCGGTGATCCAGCCTGTCCAGGAGGAACCGCTCTTGGAAGAATCCCCCTTGGCCATTTTGTCTTGCGGTCCCGCGAACGACATCCCGGCAACGCACAAAACCACGGCCGCGCACATCAAAATTCTCTTTATCATGTTTCACTTCCTCCTCAGAAACTCAGGAACTCGATGGGGTTGTTGGAACTCCAGCCATCGGCAATTTTGCACGCTTTCCCAACGTATGTCTAGGGACGTGCGATAAAAAAAGCGGATCAATGTTGACAGCTAGAACACCGCGGGACTAGCCTTCCTAGTCCGATGCCCGCCTCCCCCGATTCCTCCCGGAAGCTCTCTCTCCGCCCTCATCCCCATCTCTACGAAATCAATACCTGGGCATGGCTCGAGGCTCTTTCCCGCCGCGAAGGGAGGAAATTGTCGCTCGCGGAGGTTCCCGATCGCGATTGGGACGAGTTCGCGCGCCTGGGGTTTGACCTCGTTTGGCTCATGGGAGTCTGGCAGCGGAGTCCCCTCGGCCGGAGAATCGCTCAGACCGATTCGCAGCTCTTCCCACTCTATGAGCAGGCCCTTCCCGGCTGGCGCTTGGACCAGGTGGTGGGCTCTCCCTATTCGATTTGTGATTACTCCCCGGACCCTCGCATCGGCGTTTGGCGGGATATTGATACCGCCCGTCAGAAACTCCATTCCCGCAACATCGGATTAATCCTGGATTTTATTCCCAATCACACTGGCCTTGATCATCTGTGGGTCGCGGCGCATCCGGAATACTATATCCAGGGAACCGCGCAGGATTTTCGTGAAAATCCTTCGTTTTTCTATTTGTGCGAGCGCGGCGGCGAAGAACCCTGGGTCCTTGCGCGCGCGCGCGATCCGTATTTTCCTCCGTGGAGGGACCTGGCCCAATTGAATCTGTTTCAACCCGCCGCGCATGCCGCTCTGCTCGCCGAACTTCAAAATATTGCGCAACATTGTGATGGAGTTCGCTGCGACACGGCCATGCTGCTGCTTACGGACGAGTTCTCGAAAACCTGGAGCCGCTTTCTCACCGGCTTCCCTCCCCCTCCCCGGGAATTTTGGAGAGATGCGGCGTCCGCCGCCCCAAGACTGATTCTGCTCGCCGAAGTATATTGGGGCATGGAGCGGCGCTTGCAGACTCTGGGTTTCGATTTCACCTACTGCAAAGGATTCTATGATGTGCTTCGCGAAGGCCGCCCGGACGATATTCGCGCGCACTTCACGGCCGATCTGGACTATCAAAAGAGGGCCGTCCATTTCCTGGAAAACCATGACGAAGCCCGTAGCGCCGCCGTTTTTGGCCCGGAAAAACTCCCCGCGGTCGGCGCGCTACTGGCAACTGCGCCCGGCCTGCGCATGTATCACCAGGGCCAGCTCGAGGGGCGTAAAATTCGCTTGCCCATCGAACTCGCGGAAGCTGCGAATGAACCCCCGGACCCGGCCACCGCATTCTTCTACGCGAAAATCCTGCAGATTTCGAACCAGGACATATTTCACGCCGGCGAATGGACGCTCCTGGCGGTCGAATCTTCCGGTGATTCGACCGCGGACAACTTGATCGTCTACCAATGGCGTTCCAAAACTTCCTGGAAATTGGTTGCCGTAAATCTCACCGGCGTCACATCGCAGGGCAGCGTTCAAATCGCTGCCGAAATCACACCCACCACCCAATACACGCTTCGCGATGAACTGAACAACGCCGTTTACGAATGGCATGGCAGCGATATCGCCCGCGATGGCCTCTACGTCCGCCTCGCTGCCTGCGCCGCGCAAATCTTCGACATCACACCGCTCTAGCCTGAATTTCATCCAATCGAAATTGCCGATTCTGGTTGAAAAGCGCGAAGCGCTTCACTATGATGCGCCCCGGCATGTACCAAACACTTCAATCGAAACTCAAAGCTGGACTGACGGTTCTGCTCGATGGCCCCATGGGCACGGAGCTCGTGCGTCGCGGCGTTCGTTGGCGCAAACATGGTTTGCTCACCGATGTCCTCGCTGTCGAGCAGCTTCACGCGGATTACACCGCTGCTGGCGCGGACGTTCTGCGCACGGATACTTTCCAACTCAACCCGCGCATCTATCTGAATGTGTTTCACAATCGCGCTCACATGGCCCATATCGGCGCCCCCGGCCTCGCGGAAATTACGCCGAAGCTGTTGCGCACCAGCGTGCAAGCGGCGCGCGCGGGGCGCGCAAAGAGTGGACGCGAAAACAACGCCGCCATCGCCGGTGTGCTGGCCCCGCTCGAACATTGTTTCCGGCCCGATCTCTCTCCTCCGGAAGATCAGGCCCGCCGCGAGCACGAGGAATTGGCGCGCGTCTTCGCCGCGGAAAAAGTGGATTTCATTTTGCTCGAAAGCATGAACACCATCGCGGAAGCGAAAGCGGCGCTGGCCGCTGGACGCGCCGCGGGCTTGCCGGTGTGGGTCAGTTTTGTGCTCGGCCCCGAAGGCGAATTGCTGAGCCGCGAGCCTCTCGAACGCGCCGTGAAAGAAACGGAACAGGGCGGAGCCGACGCGGTGCTCGTCAATTGCGCGCCGCCCGAAGACATTACCGCCGCAATTTCGCGTATGCGTAAGATGACCAGGCTTCCCTTCGGCGGCTTCGCTAACGTCGGCCATTTTTCGCCTCCCAGCTGGAAATTCGAATTCTTCCCGCAATTCACGGATACGGAAAATTGGCCCGCCGCGCGTTATACAGCCGAAGCAAAACATTGGCGCGATTCCGGAGCAACCATTATTGGGAGTTGCTGTGGCACTCGGCCGGAGCACACGGCATCCTTGCGGGCTGCGCTTGGCAAGAGCGCGGGCGGAGCGGCATAGATGAACTACGATCCCATTCGCGAAAAACTCAAGGCCGGGAAAACGGTTATTCTCGACGGCGCCATCGGCACGGAAATTCTGCGCCGCAATGTCACCTGGGCCGATCACCAACTGATCAACAAGCCGGAATTTGTGCGCGGCATTCACGAAGATTACATTCGCGCCGGCGCCGACGTCCTGAGCACCAACAGTTTTCAGCTTTGCCGCCGCGCGCTTTACAATCATTTTCGCGATGATTCTCACCGTCATCATATCGGCGCGAAGGATTTGGATACTCGCGCCAATACTCTTCTCACGGCTTCCGTTCATCTGGCGCGCGAAGCTCGCGACCATGTGGGCGCCAAGCGGCCCGTCGCTGTTGCCGCCGCGGTCACCACTCTCGAGTGGTGCTTCCGCCCGGACCTTGCTCCTTCGGTGGAACAAGCGCGCAAGGAATATCAGGAAATTTTTCAGACCGTCAAGGACGCTGGCGCCGACCTGGTGCTCCTCGAAACCGTGAACAGCATCGCCGAAGCCCGCGTCGCTTCCGAAGTCGCCAAATCTCTTTCTCTTCCTCTGTGGGTCGCGTTTGTGTGCGATGAACAAGGCAAACTTTTCACCGGCGAGACCATGGCGGAAGCCACGGCCGCTCTCGAACGCATCGGCGTCGACGCCATTCTTCTGAATTGCGCGCCGCCGGACGACATCACTGCAGGGATGCGTGCGCTCGCGCCCCCGGCTCGGGTTCCCATCGGCGCGTACGCGCACATCGGCCGCTTCAATCCGCCCGAGTGGCTCTTCACCGATGAATATCCGCCCGCGAAATATCGCGACGTTGCCGCCCACTGGAAAGAAATGGGCGCCACAATTCTCGGCGGATGTTGCGGCACCACTCCCGATCACATTGCCGCGCTCGAGTCCTTGCGTTAATCCACGCTGATGAATGAAGCGCCCGCAACCGGCAGCAAAATTGCTCTGGTGCGCGGCGTGCTTCGCCAGGTTGGATTTCTCCCGCTCCTCGCTCTTTTTTACGGATACACCGCCGGCGGCCCTTTCGGCTACGAAGAAATATTTTCCACTTCCGGCCCGGGCATGGCCGTGCTGTTCCTCACTCTGGTTCCCTTCCTGTGGAGCATTCCGATTTCCCTCGCCTCGGCGGAAATGAACTGCATCCTGCCGGTGCAAGGCGGATTCTATCGCTGGGTGCGCGCGGCCTTCGGTGATTTCTGGGGATTCCAATGCGGCTGGTGGAATTGGACCGGAACGTTTCTGCTCAATTCCGTTTATGGCGTGCTGCTGATGGATTATCTCGCAAATTATATTCCGGGATTAACGGGCGTTTGGAAATGGGCGGGCGCCTGCCTCGCGCTCTGTTTTTTCGCGTACATGAACGCGCGCGGAATTCAGGTGGCCGGATGGCTGGCGATTCTTCTGCAAGTCGCGGTGCTGATTCCCGTCGCTTGGATGTGCCTCATCGCGCTGTTCCACTGGCACTACAATCCGCTGGTGCCGTTCACTCCGCCGGGGCATCCGTTCGGCGACGCGTTTGGAAAAGGTCTCGCTCTGGCCATGTGGAATTACGCGGGGTACGAACAACTCTCCAGCGTGACGGAAGAAATTAAAGATCCGCAAAAAACTTTTGTCCGCGTCCTCGCCTGGAACACTCCGCTGAATATTTTAACCTACACCGTTCCGGCCACGCTCGCTCTCGCCGTTCTCGGAAATTGGCGCGAGTGGCAGACCGGTTACATCGTCACCGCGGCGGCCAGCATCGGCGGCGTGTGGATGGGCGTCGCGATGCTGGTTGCTTCGATCATCGGCACCGCGTCGCTTTCGAACAGCACCATTCTCTACACCACTCGAATTCCGGCGGCGATGGCCGAGGATGGATATCTTCCGCGCTGGCTCGCGGGGCTCCATCCCCGCTACGGGACTCCGGCGCGCGCCATCGCGATTTCCACCGTGATTTATTGCGCGCTGGCAACATCGCGCGTCACGGACCTGGTCAACGTCTACATCTGGACGCGCATCGCCACGTCGATGCTCACTCTGCTCTCCGCTTGGCGGCTGCGGCAAAAAATGCCGCACGCGCCGCGAACATTTCGAATTCCCGGCGGCCCGATCGGACTTTGGTGCGTCATTTTATTTCCCGCAATTCTCTGCGCGATCAAAATTTATTACAGCGAGCCGTATGTGTTTCGCTGGGCGCCGTGGCTGCTGGCCGGTGGGCCGGCGGCCTACGCGATTTTGCGCTGGGTTTTCAAATTGAAGCCCACCCTGGCAGCCGCCGCGCCCACAAAAATCTAATTCGGTGTCATTCCGATCCCGCTCCTGCGGGAGAGGAATCCAGAGCAAATCCCGAATGCTTGAGTTGTCGCTAACTCCAACCTCTCTCACTAGCTCTCTACTGGATTTTTTCCGCGATGCTCTTCCCTTGCAGGAACAGCAGCAAATAATCCTGTCCGCCGCTTTTCGAATCGGTGCCGGACATATTGAACCCGCCAAACGGGTGCGCGCCGACCATCGCTCCAGTGCACTTGCGGTTCAAATAAAGATTGCCCACGTGAAATTGCTCGGCGGCCTTTTCCAGCTTTTTCGGATTCTTCGAATAGACGGCGCCGGTAAGCCCGAATTCGGTATCGTTGGCGATGGCCAGGGCATCGTCGAAATCCTTCGCCGGAATCACTGCCAGCACAGGCCCGAAAATTTCTTCCTGCGCAATCCGCGCATCGCGCTTGACGTCGGCGATCACCGTGGGCTGCACAAAATATCCTTCGCCATCCGCCCGGCCGCCCCCGAAAATCAGCCGCCCTTCTTTTTTCCCCACTTCGATGTAATCCAGAATCTGCTTCATCGAAGCTTTGTTAATCACCGGCCCCATGTAATTGTGAGGATCTTCG
>JBGPTK010000127.1:0-10623 GCA_041490605.1 Terriglobia bacterium
ACCACCGGATAATTCGGGGGAATCACGGTGTGCGTGGCGCGCGCCACTTTTTCCGAATATTCCTTGAGGCGCGAAAGGTCGCGGTTGATCACGCCCATCAATCGCAGATTCACCAGCATCAATTCCATCGGCGTGTTGCCCACGCGCTCGCCGAGAGCAATCGCCGAGCCGTGAATTTGGTCCGCGCCCGCCGCCACCGCCGCCAGCGAATTCGCGATCGCCAGGCCGCGGTCATTGTGGCCGTGCCAATCGACGCGAATTTTTTCACCCGAGGGCTTCACAATTTCCTGGATCGCGAAGCGCACGAGATTTGCCGCCCCGCGCGGCGAGGCGTGCCCCACCGTATCGCAGAGCACAATGGCGCGCGAACCGCAGCGAATGGCGGTCGAATACAGGCGCTGCACCGTGCCGGGGTCGGTGCGCATGGTATCTTCCGTCACATACATGGAGGGCAGGCCTTCGCGCACCGCGATTCCAACCGCTTCTTCCGTGAGCCGCTGGAGGTGATCCACATCCCAATTTTCCACGAGCCGCCGGATGGGGCTCGATCCCAGAAAAGTGGCCGCTTCGATGGGAATCCCGGCCTTCTGCGAAATTTCGACGATCGGACGGATGTCGTGCTCGTGGGTGCGCGCCGCGCAATTGGGCTTGATCTTCAGTTTCGCGCGCACAATTTCGCGCGCCAGCGCTTCCGTGTCGGCGTACGCGCGCGGCCCCGCTCCCGGCAACCCGATATTCACGGACTCGATTCCGAGGGCTTCCATCAAGTGCAAGATTTCGATTTTTTCGCCGATGCTGGGGTCGTGTACGGAAGGGTTTTGCAATCCGTCGCGGAGCGTTTCGTCGTCGAGCGTGACCCGGGCGCCTTCGGGAATTTCCCGGCCGCCGGCCGTGTTCCAATCGTAGATCAGTTCTTCGAAATTCATGCTGCTTCCCAGCGGAGTTTCCGCGGCCTGGACTAATACCGCAAGGTGTAACTGTGCGGATTGGCGGAAAGGTCCGGCTTGTACAGCGTCTTGCAGAATTCGCAGCGGTAGATTTCCGCTTTTTTCCCAATCAAGGCTTCAATTTCTTTCGGATAGTCGTACCAGCGCTTCAGATGCCCGCAGCAGACTTTGTTTTTTTCATCTTTTTCGTCGCAGGCGCGCTGCGTGCGCTTTTTTACCTTGATTTTTGGGGCTGCGGGCTTCGGAGCTTCGGCCGGCGTTAAGGGCGTTGAGGTTTCGGACATTGGTTCCTCCAAAGATTACCGCAGAAACCTAAAGATTACCGCAGAGACGCGGAGAACGCAGAAATACTTCGGATACAGGATATATTTGTTCAAATGCGATGCTTGCGAAATAGAGTCCCCATCGCGCCATGCGTTCGGGCCAGCGCGGCCATCCGCCGTCGCCAGCGCGGGGCGAATAAAAATTCGACGAAGCGATCCGCAGCGTCCGCCAATTCGCTGTTGTATCCGAACCACCAGGATTTCGGAGCGCCCGGCAGGCGGTCCACATCCACGTATTTTACTTGAACCATTTCCAGTAGTCCAAGCCGCGAATGGGATCGTCCCCATCCGCTTACTCCGCGCCCGCCGTGCGGCGCTTCGGAAATCCCGTAATAGCTGGACACGTCATTCACCATCACGGAGCCTGCGCGGAGCCTCCCGGCCAGTTTTCTTCCTTTCGCTGCGTCGCGGGTCCAGATGCTTCCGGAGAGGCCGAAGGGAGAATCGTTCGCCAGCCGGATGGCTTCCTCCAGGTCCGCGACCGCGCGAATCGCCAGCACCGGGCCGAAGGTTTCTTCTTTCATCAGGCGCATGGTGTGGTCGACGTCCGCTACCACGGTAGGTTCGTAAAAATTGGGGCCGAGGTCCGCGCGCCGGCTTCCTCCCGCTAGTATTTTTGCGCCGCGATCCACCGCGTCGCGGACTTGCTGCTCGACCCGTTCGAGTTGCTTTGGCCGGATCATCGGCCCAATTTCCGCGTCCGGATCGGACGCCGGGCCCACCCGCAACTTTTTTGTTTTGGCCACGCACAATTCGGTAAATCGCCCGGCGATGCTTTGCTCCGCGTAGATTCGCTCGACCGAGAGGCACGCCTGGCCGCAATTCGTGAATCCGCCCCACACCGCCGCGCTGGAGGCGATCTCCAGATCGGCGTCGGCGCAAATAATCATCGCGTCCTTTCCGCCCAATTCCAGGACCGAAGGAATCAACTGCCGCGCGCACGCTTCCGCGATCCGCCGTCCGGTTTCGACACTCCCGGTGAAGAAGACTTTATCCGCTCCGCCCGCCACCAGCGCCGCGCCGATTGCCCCGCCGCCCTGCAACACTTGGACGAGGCCGGCGGGCGCGCCCGCCTGCTCGAACAGCTCGCCCACCAGAGCGCCGCACCAGGGCGTCAATTCCGAGGGCTTCAACAGCACGGCATTTCCAGCCACCACGGCCGGAGCCACTTCCGAGAACGGAATCGAAAACGGATAATTCCACGGCGAAATAATCACCACCACGCCTTGCGGCTCGTGCAGCAGCCAGCCGCTTTTGGCTTTCAACGCCAAATTGTGATGAGGAACCCGCTGGGGACGCAGCCACTTCGGGGCGTTGCGCGCGAAAAACTCGGCGGTATCGAGCGCCAGCAACAACTCGGCAAACACCGCTTCCACGCGCGGCTTACCCGATTCGCGGGAAATCACGCTGACGATCTCTTCGCGCCGCTCGAAAATCCTGCCGCGCACCCGGCGCAGCAGCGCGCAGCGCTCGCGGATAGGCCGGGCCGCCCAGTCGATCTGGGCACTTCGCGCCCTCGCGAAATAATCAGCGATTTCTTCCACCCTGGCCGCGGCAAATTGCGCGATCACCTGTTGCGTGGCGGGATTGATGGAATCGATTCGCCCTTCGCTATCAGCCGGCGTGCTTTTCAAGGATTGCGATGGAATGGCCATAAATTTCGCGATTCGTCGATCACTCCGCCGAACGAAACATTGCTTTCGATCGGCCGCCCAGCGACGCTGTGGGATCGGGATACTCGAGGCCGACAAGATAAAGCCCATGGGGCGGCACCGTGGGGCCCGACTTCGCGCGGTCCTTCACATCGAACATTTTAGCCACGTCGTTCGCGGAGAATCTTCCGCGGCCCACTTCCAGCAGCGTTCCTACCATATTTCTGACCATGTATCGCAGAAATGAGCGCCCGCGGACCTCGTATAGCATTTCTTCCGTCCCCGGCACGCGCAAAATTTCCGAGCGGTAGATTTCCTTCACCATGTTGCGGTCGCGGTCATCTTCTTCCGAGCCGGATGACGCTGCAAATGAGCTGAAGTCGTGCTCTCCTTCGAAAACCCTGGCGGCATCGCGCATAGAGTCTTCGTTCAGGGGGTAGGGATAGTGCAGCACGTATTTCCAATCGAATGGCGGCACCACGCGGCCTCGAAAAATCCGGTAGCGATACGTTTTCCCCAGGGCGTGCCACCGCGCGTGGAAATCCTGCCCCACTTCCCCGGCTTGCACCACGCGAACCGCCGGGGGCAGCAGCGCATTCATCGCGCGCTGAAATTCCCGAGCGCTGAGCGAGGAATTCGTCTTGAAGCTGGCCACCTGGCCCAGCGCGTGCACTCCCGCGTCGGTGCGGCTCGCGCCATGAATCACGATTTTTTCTTCGGTGATTTTCCGCGCCGCGTCCGTCAGGGCGCCTTGAATGGTGGGTATTCCCGGCTGCACCTGCCAGCCGTGGAATTCCGAGCCATCATAAGCGAGAGTGATTTTGATGTTGCGCATGCGCGCCGCAATTATCGCACGACGGGGCGGAATTGCGAGGTGGGCCAGGGAGGATGCTTCAAGTTGCGGAATTCGAAGAAAAGGATTACCGCAGAGGCGCTGAGGGCGCTGAGAACTACAGCAGAGACAAAGCCTGGGCAAGGGATTGAATCTATTGAATTGTTATTGGGAGCGGGGTCCGCGGAGCATCATGATTATGAACTTGTTTCGCTGCGGCAATTTGCGCTCCTGGGAGACCGGCTGGCTCCTCTGTGCATACCGGACGAGACCTTATTCCAGCTTCTGCCGAGTGTCGAAGGGTCTGATGTCCAGCTACGGGAAAAATTCATTCGGTGGTGGAGTCTAAAGCTGCCGCCCTGAAGGGCGGCGCTACACAAAATCGTGTCAGGCAGCATGTAAGCAAGCATTGGGAGTTTGCGCGGGATCCCTCTCCCGCAGGAGCGGGCTCGGGATGACCGCCATCATTGGGGCGCGCTTACGGGAAAATTTCATTGAATGAGCGAATCACTTTCTCTCCCGTCGCGGCTCCCAAATCGCCATTGGCTCGCGCGCAGAGCGCCGTGTCCATTCCCGCGGCTCGCGCCGCCGCCAGTTCCTCCCGAACATCGGAGATGAACAGCACTTCATTGGCAGGCGCCGCCAGTTCCTCCGCAATCTTCCGGTAGCTCTCCGTCTCCTGCTTACCGCCCACCATGCTGTCGAAGTAGGCCCGCAAGAGCCCGGTAAGGTCCCCCGCCGTGGAATTGGCGAACAATAATTTCTGTTCCAGGACGCTCCCCGACGAATAAATACAATTGGAGCGGTTCTGCCGCGCCCATCGTTCCAGAGCCGGCCGGACGTCCGGATAAACTTCCCCTCGCAGGCGGCCATCGACATAAGCTTCGACCAGAATCCTACCTTGCAGCGCTTTCAAAGCCGGACTGCGGCTTTCCCGGTCCATCAGCCAGGCGACGTAATTGATCGAGGAATTGATGGGCATGTCGCGATTCCAGCCGGGCAGATCGGGATCTCCGTGAAGTTCGGACATGTGTTGACGGCGCAGGGCTTCGATATCGGCGTCGATGGTGGGATCTTCTTCATGGCCCAGGAGAAAATCACGCAAGTTTTCGCGGATGAACGGATAGACAACCTGCTGAACGTATTCCGGAGGCGTGGTGGTGCCTTCGATGTCCAGGAGGATTACTCGAGGATTCCCGGGATTTTCAATTTGAGTCATCGATTCGAGCGCGCTCGTTGGATTCCGATGCCCCCGGTTTGCACTGGGAAATCAACTCCCGGTTTTCCATGGGCATAATGATCAGACGAGAAAGCAAGGCTTCGAGTTGCCATTTGACTTCACTAATTCTGAGGCCCGGTCTTTCTGAATCGAATTTCGAATCAGGGCCTGGAACCAATTCTTAGGCTGCTGCTAGGGAATGGCCCGCGTGAATCGGCTGCCCGGCTTCACTGCCGCGCTGCCCTTGCGGCACAGCGGACAATCTTCCGGCTCATAGCTTTCCACATTCAATTCCAGCAGGGTTTCCGCGCGCACCGGCAATTCCAGGCGTCCGCCGCTGCGGTCGATCAAAGCCCCCGCAGCCACCACCAGGCCGCCATCCTGCTCCACCACGCCAATGGTCTCGCGAGTGGAGCCGCCCGTAGTCCAGACGTCTTCCACCACCAGCACTCTCTCGCCCGGCTCGATGCGGAAGCTGCGCCGCAAATTCATTCGCCCGGAAGCGTCGCGCTCGGCGAAGACGCCGCGCACCGCGAGCGCGCGAGCCACTTCGTGGCCCACCAGAATCCCGCCGATGGCGGGCGAAGCGACGCACTGCACTTTCAAGTCGTGAAATTCCGCCGCCAGAGCGCGCCCCAGGCTTTCCGCATGTTGCGGGTACTGCAGCACCAGGGCGCATTGGACGTAGGTGCCACTGTGGCGCCCGCTGGAAAGCTCAAAATGTCCCTGGCGCACCGCGCCCACTTCCTCGAAGATTCGTTGGATTTCTTCACGCCGCATAACTCTCTCCGGGCCGCCAGCGATCCGGCGGACATTGTGAGGCGCTAGCCTATCGAGCGACCCCTTCATTGTCAATGAGTTGAGAGGATGCTAGACTCACCAGCTTGCCTGTCCGAATATGAACCATTTTTGTCCGCAATCGAACACTCAGGGAACGGGATTGGCCTATTTGGCGTCTAATTTCAGTTCGATAGGCATGGCGGCTGGCTTGCAACAGGTAATCGGTTGAAACAATTTCGCACTCCCACACGTTTCAATAATTTAGTGGGCATTCGGCATTTAAAAAACTGCTAGATTCTTCAGTGAGAGGAAGAATGACTATGACAGGAAGGTTTTTCCGTTCGGCCCTTGTACTGTTCCTGGCGTTTTCGCTAGTTCCGGGGGTTCCGGCTTTTGCGCAGGAGCAGTCCCAGGGCCAGACGCCAAGCCCGAGCCAATCGCCCACTGCGAGCTCCGCGCCGAGTGCGGCAATCGACCCCAATCGCGATCTGCGCCTGCACGTGGGCCGCGAGTTTTCTTACGGCAAGAGCCCATTCCCCAATTTCATCGCGCCGTACACGCCGATGCACATCGATCACCCTGGGTTGACCAATTCTCCGCGCGTCGACCAACTGGTTCACGAGGGCAAGCTGCTGCTCAGCCTGGATGACGCGATCTCCCTGGCCCTGGAAAACAATCTGGACATCGCAGTGCAACGCTATGTGGCCTGGGCCGGAGAACTGGACCTGCTGCGCACCAAGGCGGGCGGCCGCGCCCTGGGCCTTCCGGGACTCGGCTCGGGGGGCGGACTCGGCAATGTCCCGCAGCTGCTTTTCGATCCGACCATTTCCGCGACCTATAACTGGTCGCGTTCCCACTTTCCGGTGAATAACCCGATCACCTCGGGAACCGGCACCAACATTGGTTTGGCAAGTTTGACGGCTAACAATGAAATTGCGAACGTGCAATATTCACAGGGCTTCCACACCGGAACTTCCCTGATAGCCTCCCTGGACACCACGCGCAGTTCGTCGACTTCCACTTTTCAATTTTTCAATCCGTCCGTGCAGTCCACACTCAATTTTCAAATCCAACAGCAACTGTTGAACGGCTTCGGAATCATTCCCAATACGCGATTCATTTTGGAAGCGAAAAATGAGCGGAAAATCGCGGACGCTTTGTTTTCCCTGCAAGTGATCACCACCGTCCAGCAGGTAACCACGGACTACTGGGAGCTGGTTTTCGCCCGCGAAGCGGTGGGAGTGCAGCAGGCGGCATTGTCGACCTCGCAGAAATTGTATGGCGACAACAAGAAACAGGTGGAGATCGGCACACTGGCTCCTCTCGAAATCATCCGCGCGGAATCGGAAGTGGCCACCGATCGCCAAAACCTGATCATTGCCCAGACCAATCAGATGCAGCAGCAAACCGTGCTGCTCAACGCCATCACCAAGAACCCCATGGCAAATGGGTTGCAGGAGGTGGAGGTTATTCCCACCGACGCCGTCACCAAGCTGCCTTCCATCGAAGTGTTGCCGCTGCCGGAAGCTGTGAATGTTGCGTGGAAACAGCGGCCGGAAGTGCGGCAGGCCGAGCTGAATTTGAAGAACGACGATATCGAAGTGAAAACAACCAGGAACGGGCTGCTTCCTCAACTGACTATCTTCGGCCAGTACCAAGGCACGGGATTGGCTGGGCGCAATCAGGTGACACCGGGTCCGCCGCCGGTGTTTGTCACGAGTGGAGTGCCGGACGCATTGAGCACGGCATTCGGCACGGACTTCCCCACTTACGCCGCCGGGATCACGCTCAATCTGCCGGTCCGAAATAGGATTGCGCAATCCGATGCCGCGCGAGCGCAGCTTACCCAGCGGCAGGATGAGACCCGGCTACAATCGGTGAAGAACGGCATTCTGGTGGACGTGAGGAACGCGCAGATCGCTTTGCAGCAGGATCAGGCGCAGGTGGAAGCCGCAGTGAAGGCACGAGAGCTGGCGCAACAAACGCTTGACGCCGAACAAAAGAAATATCAACTGGGGGCTTCGACCACCTTCCTGGTGATTCAAGCTCAACGCGACCTTACCTCGGCCAAGGGCAATGAAATTCGCGCCCATGCCAACC
Organism: Terriglobia bacterium; assembly: GCA_041490605.1. GTDB lineage: Bacteria > Acidobacteriota > Terriglobia > Acidiferrales > UBA7541 > JBGPTK01. The sequence goes on from JBGPTK010000127.1 coordinate 7,854, forward strand.
TGCAGGAAGCTCGCGTGGCTTATGACAAGTCCCTGGGCCGCCTGCTGGAGGTCAATCGCATAACGATTGCCGACGCGCAACGCGGCAAGTCCATTCAACCGCCGCTCATCCCCGGCACTCCCAGCCTGGAGCTGATCGGCACACCGGCGGGCAAGTAAATTTCGATCTACGAACGGAGACAGGGCCCGGTGAGCATTCATCGGGCCCTGTCTTTTTGTTTGGAATGGGAAGACTGCGCGGGATTCTTCGCCCGGAAGGCGTGCTCAGAATGACTGCACCAAGAGCTCCCGTAATGCTTGTTCCCCTACTCCGCATGGCTTAGACTAGAAAATCGTCCTGCTTCCAGGCCTTCGGGAGAAATCACGATGACCGAAAAAATTAAGCCGGGCTCGCCGCGCGTACCCGCCGTGCGAGGGCACGCGAATGGACGGAAACCCGACGCCGCCGAGCGCGAATGGGAAGAAAAAACGCTGCGGCCCACGCTGGCGAAATCTCCCGAACGCGCCGCGGAGTTCACGACAGTTTCGAGCTATCCGATCAACCGGCTCTACACGCCCGCTGATCTTGCCGATTGGAACGCCGAGCGCGATCTGGGGCTTCCGGGGCAGCCGCCGTATACGCGCGGCATTCATCCCACCATGTATCGCAGCCGGCTGTGGACCATGCGCCAGTTTGCCGGGTTTGGAACCGCGGAAGACACCAACCAGCGTTTTCGCTACTTGCTTTCGCAGGGACAGACCGGACTTTCCGTGGCATTCGATTTGCCCACACTGATGGGTTATGACGCCGACCACGCACTTTCCGAAGGCGAAGTGGGCAAATGCGGCGTGGCGATCAGTTCCCTGGCCGATATGGAGGTTTTGTTCGATCAGATTCCGCTTGCCGGCGTGAGCACTTCCATGACCATCAATTCGCCCGCCGCAGTGATCTGGGCCATGTATTTGGCGGTTGCGGAAAAGCAGGGCGCGGACTGGAAAAAACTTACCGGCACGCTGCAGAACGACATCCTGAAGGAATACATCGCGCAGAAGGAATATATTTACCCGCCCGAGCCTTCCATGCGCCTGGTGATCGACACGTGCGAATTCGGCGTGAAGCACACGCCAAAGTTTAATCCAGTCTCGATCAGCGGGTATCACATCCGCGAAGCCGGTTCCACGGCGATTCAGGAACTTGCTTTCACCTTGCGCGACGGCATCGAGTATGTCGATTGGGGAATCCGCCGGGGGCTGGACGTGGAGGAATTCGTTCCGCGCCTTTCGTTCTTCTTCAACGCGCACAACGATTTCTTCGAGGAAATCGCCAAATATCGCGCCGCCCGCCGCATCTGGTACAAAACCATGCGCGAGCGCTTCGGCGCAAAAAACGAGCGGGCCTGGGCGCTGCGCTTCCATACCCAGACCGCGGGCTGCTCCCTGACCGCGCAACAGCCTTACAACAACGTGGTGCGCACCGCGATTCAGGCGCTGGCCGCCGTGATGGGCGGCACGCAATCGCTGCACACCAATTCCCTGGATGAAGCCTGGGCACTGCCCACCGAATTTGCGGCCACGATTGCTTTGCGCACGCAACAGATCATCGCGCACGAAAGCGGCGTGACGAACACCGTCGATCCGCTGGGCGGTTCGTACTTTGTGGAAGCGCTGACCAGCGAAGTGGAGCGCGGCGCCTGGGATTACATCGAGAAAATCGACGCGCTGGGCGGCATGATTCCCGCGATCGAACGCTCCTATCCGCAGCGCGAAATCGCGGAAGCTTCCTACCGCTATCAGATGGCGGTGGACCGCAAGGAAAAGATCATCGTGGGAGTGAACGATTTTATTGCCGGCGAAAAGCCGCTTGATATTCTGCGGATCGACGAGTCCGTCGCCACGCGGCAGTCCGTCCGATTGCGCAAGCTGCGCGCCGACCGCTCGCAGCAGGAAGTGGACCGCCGCTTGAACGCCCTGCGCAAAGCGGCCGAAGGGAAGGAAAATTTGATGCCGTTTCTATTTGATGCTGTGAAGGCTTATGCGACCTTGGGCGAAGTGTGCGATGCCATGCGGCAGGTATTCGGGGTGTATGAAGAAGTCGCCATCACCTAAGCATTCTTCTGGTACGCTTCCTTCCGCGCTCTTTGCGCCTCTGCGGTAAGTATCAGCCCTACCTATCCATTCACTTCATGTATACTAACTAATATATAGGGCTGGCTTTTCTGGGCACTTCCTTGAACGACAAACAACTGACGTACGAGATTATCGGCGCTGCGATCGAGGTGCACCGGCAGCTTGGTCCGGGCCTGCTTGAGTCCGTATATGAGGAGTGTCTTTGCCGGGAATTAACGATCCGCGAAATTCCATTCGAGCGGCAAAAGTCTCTGCCGCTTGTCTATAAGGAGCTCAAGCTTGAGTGCGGATACCGGCTTGATCTGCTGGTTGATGGTAAAGTTGTCGTTGAAATCAAATCGGTCGAGAGTCTTGCCCCTATCCATGATGCAATCGTGTTAACTTATTTGAAGCTTTCGGGGCGCACGTTGGGACTGCTGATCAACTTTAATTCAGTTACTCTGAAGAGCGGTATTCGGAGGCTGGTGCTTAATTATACTGAGTAAAACATTTTACCGCAGAGGCGCAGAGAACGCTGAGCAAAGAGAACACAGAGCAAAGAGAAAGCAGAGCAAAGAGAAAGCAGAGCAAAGAGAAAGCAGAGCAAAGAGAAAGCAGAGCAAGGAAAACGCAGAGAGAGATGACGGAAAAGAGAATACGAGTTTTGATTGCCAAGCCGGGGCTTG
>JBGPTK010000128.1:0-10525 GCA_041490605.1 Terriglobia bacterium
AACCACTGGTTCCGCCGGAACCAGACTAGCTGAAAGTTCAAGGGCCAAACAAGAATCCCAGCTATTTCGCCCGCAAATTTCTCACTTCAGTGGTGAGCTGCAAGACAAGTTTTCGCAATTCGGGCAGGCGATTGAAAACGCCAATCGCCCGGTACCAATCCGCGGTGGGAATCGCGGGCGATCCGGAATACGACGCTTTTTCCGGAACATCGTTGCCCAATCCACTCTGTCCGGTCACCACCGCGCCATCACCCACGGTAAGGTGCCCTCCGCTCGCGGACTGCCCGGCGAAAATGCAACTGTTCCCAACGCGCGTTGAACCAGCCAGGCCCACCTGGCCGCACAGCAGGGTATCCTCGCCTACTTTGCAGGAGTGGCCCACCTGGACCAGATTATCGAGCTTCGTGCCGCGGCCAATCTTCGTCTCGCCAACGGAGGCGCGATCCACCGCGCTGTTGGCCTGGATTTCCACGTCATCGCCGATCACGCAGGTGCCCGACTGGCGGATTTTGTACCAGCGTCCCGAAGCATCCTTGGCGAAGCCGAATCCATCGCCCCCAATCACCACGCCGTTCTGCAGGATCACGCGATGCCCCAGGCGGCAACCTTCGCGCACGCTGGAGTGCGAATGCGCCAGAAAATCATTTCCAATGCGCGCGCCGCGATAAATCACGACGAAACTGTGCAACACGGCATTGCGGCCGATTTCCACGTCCTCATCCACGAAGCAATAGGGGCCGATGTGCGCTCCCGGGCCCACCCGCGCGGAACGCGCGATCACGGCAGTGGAATGGATGCCCGGGTCATAGCGTGGCGCTTCGTGGAATATTTCAATGGCTCGCGCGAAATCCAGGTAAGGATTCGATGAGCGCAAGGCGGCCATGGGCACCGGCCCTTCCTCCGGCTTGATCAGGATCGCCGAAGCAAGCGAGCCCTGAACGGCCGGCCGGTACCGGCGATTCGCCAGGAAAGTAAGCTGGCCGGGCCGCGCCTCCTCGATTCCAGAGACGCCCGTGATCTCAATCACGGGATCGCCTTCGAGCTTGCACTGCAGCCGTTCCGCTATCTCGCCAAGTCTCATGCCAGGTCTCCTTGAGGGCCGGGGGCGCTACGAATGATGGAACGCCGCAGGGGTGAATGTATAACATTTGCGCTGCCTGCGCCCAAGAGAGCGAGCAGGGAAGCGAAAGCAGGCAAGAATTTGGCGAGGATGCGGACTACTCGGTGAAAAGCTTCGGCTGGGGCGGCGCGGCTGTTCGGGGAGGCGTCCGTCGCGCGACTCCCACCACACCGAGAACCTTCATTTCCTCGAGCGCCGTGCGAGGGATGAAGATCCGAATACTATTACCGTGCAGATCGGGCGGCGTAAGCTGCACGCCGTTTGCGAGCAGGTCGAGCAGGTCATTGGAGACGATTCCCTCGAGCAAATCGTTGTCGCGAAATTTCAGCCGGACCCACAATCCATCCAGCTTGGGCCGGCTAAAGAAGCTCTTACGCTCGGGCTCGAATTTCTCGGTGAATTCCCGAACGAAATAGATACTTTTTACATCTTCTAAGGGGAGGACGCGATGCTCTCCGTTGGGGGTGAGCAGGTCGACCGTTTCGGAGCGCCCGAGACTGGAAGGATTCAGGTACCCGTGAATCGTACTGCGGTCAAACAGCAAGGCAATCACTTTCTTATGGGTGGACGTTGCGGCGTGACTTTTCACAAAGCGAATGCCTCTTGGTAAGGTATTGCTAATTAACAAATGGGATGTTAGAATAGTGGATTATGGGCTGTCAACTCGTTGGTGTCTAAAGGGTTAGTGGCGGAGCGCCCCACGTTTGACCGAGAAGACAAAGATTCTGAGGTCAGCCTCGGTTATCACCCTTTTCACGCTAACCAGCCGCGTTTTTGGCTATATACGCGACCAGCGGATCACTCTGTTGCTGGGCACCTCGCTTTCGGCCGATTCATTTATCCTCGCCTACCGTATCCCCAATCTTTTAAGGCGGCTGGTCGGGGAAGGCTCGATGTCGGCGGCATTTATCCCCGTTTTCACCAGCTATTTGGCGCGGGAAGAAAGAGAAGCAGTATGGAAGTTTGCAAATCGAGTCTTCTGGACGCTGACACTGGTGGCCGGGGTGGTGACTCTCCTGGGGATGGTGTTTTCAGCCCAGATCGTTCACTTTTTTACTCTGTTTGGCGGCCGCTCCGGCGAATGGGCTTTGGCTGTATACCTGAATCGAATCATATTTCCTTTTCTCTTCTTCATCAGCCTGGCCGCGCTGGCGATGGCAATCTTGAACAGTTTTCACGTTTTTGGGCTGCCTGCCGCGAGTCCCATCCTGGGGAATCTGGTGATCATCGCCCTGTCATTCGGCGTGATCTACCGGCCTTTGATGCGGCTTGCTCCCGAAGCCTATCGCACTCCGGCGGTGGTGCTGGCGGCGGCCGTGGTGATCGGCGGGGCATTGCAGTTCCTGGTGCAGGTGCCGGAACTGGTCCGCAGGGGGATGGATTTTCACTTCGGCCTTTCCTTCTCGGACCCGGGAATCCGGAAAGTGGCCAAACTTTCGATCCCCGGCTTTTTTGGCATCGGGGTCTATCAGGTGAATTTCTTCGTGGGAACAATTTTTGCGACGTCTTCGCGGATGCCGCGCGGAAGCATTACGTCGCTCTACGTGGCGGAGCGCATCACGGAGCTGGTGCTGGGCGCGTTCGCCATTTCGGTGGCCACCGCCATCCTGCCGATGATGTCCATGCAGGCGGCTTCCGGGGATTTCGAAAAATTGAAAAAAACGATGGTGTTTTCCATGCGCACCGTGTTCTTCGTCGCGGTGCCCGCCGCGCTGGCCCTGATGCTCCTGCGGCAGCCGATTGTTCAGGTGCTGTTCCAGCACGGCCGGTTCACCGGAGAGTCAACGGCGCTCACCTCCCGCGCGCTGCTTTTTTACGCCATCGGCCTTCCGGCATTCGCGGGAGTCAAGTTGATCGTGCCGGCGTTCTATTCCCTGCACGATATGATGAGCCCGGTGCGCGTGGCGGCCTATGCCATGCTCCTGAATCTGGCCCTGAATCTGCTCTTCCTCGAAATGTTTTTCCAGACGCTGTACAACGGCAGTCCGGCGCTGGCGACTTCGCTTTCCGCCTATTTCAATTTTGGCCTGCTTTTTATTCTTCTGCGGAAGCGGCTGGGGCGGCTCGGCACGCGAGGCCTGCTGAATTCGTTCAGCAAAATCGTGGCCAGCGCGGCAACCATGGAGTTCGTCTGTTACGCGATCTTGCGAGTATCCAAATTCTCCACCTACGAACACTTTCTCCCGCGGCTCGTGATTCTGGCAATCCTGATCGCCGCCGGCCTGCTGAGCTATCTGGGGACCGCACGCCTGCTGCGCTGCGAGGAGCTCGATGAAGTCTCCCAGCTTCTGCGGCAGCGCGGCAAACTGGAACCAACCGCGCCCATGATGATCGAATAAAAATGGCCGAGACCAAAAAACTGGCGCGCAAAGGATTGCAGGACCCGCAACTGCGCGCGTTTCTCAGCTATATGCGCGTCGAAAAGGGCGTGTCCGTAAACACGCTTTCCGCGTACACGGGCGATCTGGGCAAATTCGAGGCCTTCGCGGCGAAGCGGCAGCAACGCGCCTGCGGCATGCTGCGCTCCGACATTGTCGATTTCCTGAGCACGCTGTATAAAAAAAGGCTGGACAGCCGTTCGGTTGCCCGCAACCTGGTTTCATTGCGCAGCTTCTTCCGGTTCGCGCTGGCCGAGGGATTTATCAAGGAAGATCCCGCTCAGAGCATCGAGTCGCCAAAATTCCGGCAGTCTCTTCCTTCGTTTCTCAGCGTCGAGGAAATCGACCGCCTCTTGGCTCAGCCCGATCTTTCCACTCCGCTGGGGCTGCGCGATAAGGCTCTGATCGAATTGCTCTACAGCTCGGGGCTGCGCGTTTCGGAATTGTTGGGCCTGCGCATGGGCGACATTCACATGGAAGTTGGATGCCTGCGATGCATCGGAAAAGGGGACAAGGAGCGCCAAGTCCCGGTAGGACGCGTGGCTCTGGCCGCGGTGCAAGCCTATTTGCGCGACGCGCGGCCTGCTCTGCTGGGCAATAAAGTGTCTCCCTGCTTGTTCGTGAATCGCCGGGGCGGGCAGATGAGCCGGGTCGGATTCTGGCAACGCCTGGCGGCTTACGGAAGAATGGCGGGCTTGCGCGCGAAACTTTCGCCCCACAAATTGCGGCACAGCTTTGCCACGCACCTGCTCGAGGGCGGCGCCGACCTCCGCTCCGTGCAGATGATGTTGGGCCATTCGGATATTTCCACGACACAAATTTATACCCACGTGGTTCAGGACCGGTTGAAGCAGATCTACAAGCAGCACCATCCGCGCGCCTGAAGAAAGATGCGGCGCTGGCGGGATGGCGGGGAAGTTAGGCGAGGAGGCTGAGCAGCATGCCTGATTATATGTATTTGCTGGAGAGCCGGTTGTCGCCGGAACAACGCGCGGCGCTGGTGCGCGTCCAGGAATTGGCCAGGGCGCAGGAATCGAATGTGTATCTCACCGGCGGCGCCGTTCGCGATTTGATCTCGGGCATGCCGCTGCGGGACCTGGATTTCACGCTGGAAGGAAATCCGGCCAAGGTCGCGAATGAACTCGAGAAAGGCGGGGCAAAGATTGTCTCGGCCAGCGAGCGTTTGCGCCACTACGAATTGATTTTCGCGGGTGATGTCGATGGCTCTCTGGCCGCCGCGCGCGACGATGTTTACGACCGGCCGGGGAGCAAGCCGGAAGTACGCTGGTGCACGGTGATGGAAGATTTGCGCCGGCGCGATTTTTCGTTGAACGCCATCGCCATCTCGCTGAACCCGAATTCGCGCGGCCTGCTGCTCGATCCCACCAATGGCCTGGCCGATCTGGAAAAGCAGGAAGTCCGCGCTCTTTCCATTCATGCGTTCACCAATCAGCCCATTCGCTTGCTGCGCATCCTGCGATTCTGCGCGCGCATGGGATTCAATGTGGAATCGCGCACCGAGGAGTGGTTCGAGCTGGCGATCGAGCGCGGACTTCACGAATCCATCGAGGGGGCGGAAAGCGGGCAGGAAATCCGCCAATTGGGCCGTGAAGATAATCCCATCGCCACATTGAAATCCTGGGAGTCGCATGGATTGCTCGGGGCAATTCATCCGCAATTGCCGAAACGGCGTCCGGATTACGAAAGCCTCGCCAAGCTGGCGCGGGCTCGCGACGCCATGTCGGAATCCGGCGTCCGCCCCCGGCTCTTTGCGCCCATCATCTACTACACGCTGCGCAGGCTCAAGGATCGAGAAATGGCCGCGGCGCTGCGCAATTTGGAGTTGCGCCAGGCCGAAATCGATTCCGTAATGCACCTGGAGGCGGAGACCGGAAAAGTCTTGAAAGTGCTCAGGGGCAGCAAGACGAACGCGCCTCGCGATGCTTACAACTATCTGACGCATGTTCCGCACGATATCCTGACCTTCCTACAGGCGGAGAATCCGAACCCCAAGGCGCTTTCCAAGATTCGCAATTACCTTCAAAGATGGCGTCCGCTGCGCGCGAGCTTGCCGATCGCCGAACTCGATTCCCTGGGCATTCCGCGCGGACCGAAATTCGACAAGATCATCGAAGACTTGTTCGAAATGCAATTGCGCGGAAGGGCGCGCGACCCCGAGGGCCGTACCAAGAGCTTGCGAAGACTGGCCGGCATCAAGCCCGAACCCGTGAAGAAAGTGAAAGACGAGAAGGAAATCGAGAAAGAGAAGGGCAGGAAGCGCGGTAAAGTGGCCGCCGATTTAAAAGCGAAGGGGAAGGAAAGAGCGGACGCAGCCGCGGCAGCGACGGCAGGGGTAGCGGCCCAGACGGCCGGATCGCCGAAGAAGGCAAAGGCGGCCGGCGTCCCGGCCGCGCCTCCCAGGAGCGGCGCGCCGAAGCCCGCGAAAGCGGCTGCCCATAAATCCAAGAAAGCATCGCCCGCCAAGCGCGCCCGCGGCAAATGAGCTTTCCCCAGGACCGGGATCAGCCGTCCTGCCTGCTGGAGTCAAGGCGGTGAGCGGTTGCGCGGAGCCTGAATCAATTTTTCGCATCCGCAGCGCCTTTCGAAAAAAATATATTCACTGTCCGCCGCCAGTTCGCCGATGACAAACCACCGCGCGAGAGACTAGAATCAATCGACATGGATTCTCCGGGCTTCGTTCACCTGCATCTGCATACGGATTACTCGCTGCTCGACGGCGCGTGCGAAATAGGTGAACTGACCGCCGAAGCCGCGCGCCGCGGGATGCCCGCGGTGGCCGTCACCGATCACGGCAATTTGTTCGCGGCCGCGAATTTTTATCATCAGGCCGTCACGCATGGCGTGAAGCCCATCATCGGCTGCGAAGTGTATGTCTCCCCGGGCAGCCATAAGACCCGCGGCGCGGAAGCCGAGCGCTCGAATCACCTGGTCCTGCTCTGCGAATCCAACGAAGGCTACCAGAATCTGATCCAGCTGGTTTCCACAGGTTTTCTCGATGGTTTCTATTACAAGCCGCGCATCGATCACGAGCTTCTGGCCAAGCACAGCAAAGGCCTGATCGGGCTATCCGCCTGCCTGCGCGGTGAAGTTTCCGACGCGCTGCTGGAAGACAAATACGAAAAGGCCCGGAATTCCGCCTACCGCCTGCAGGATATTTTCGGCAAGGGGAATTTCTTCCTGGAGGTGCAGGACCAGGGCATTGAGGCGGAGAAGCGCGTCAATCAGGGCATGGTGCGGCTCTCGCGGGAAACGGGAATTCAGCTCGTCGCCACCAACGATTGCCACTACCTCACCCGCTCCGACGCGCACGCCCAGGAAGTGCTGCTGTGCATCCAGACCGGCAAGACCATGAGCGATACGCAGCGCATGCGTTTCGCCACCGATCAGTTTTATTTCAAAACGGGCCAAGAAATGGCCCAGGTGTTCCACGAACTGCCCGACGCGCTCTCTCGCACGGTAGCCATCGCGGAGCGCTGCAACGTAAAAATCGAGCGGGTCAGCAATCCATTTCCCGAATTTCAAGTCCCTTCCGGGCACACGGCGGAAAGTTACTTCGAGAAAGTTGCGCGGGAAGGATTCCTGGTGCGCTTGCCGGTCCTGGAACAACGGGCCAAGGCCGGGCAATTGCGCAAGCCGCTTGCCGAATACGAAACGCGGCTCTCGGGCGAAATTGAGATGATCAAGAAGATGCGCTTTGCCGGCTACTTCCTGATCGTCTGGGATTTTATCCATTACGCGCGAGCGCAAGGCGTGCCGGTGGGACCGGGACGCGGCTCGGCGGCCGGCAGCCTGGTCAGTTTCGCGCTGCAGATCACCGATGTTGACCCGCTGCAATACGATCTGCTTTTCGAGAGGTTCCTGAATCCCGAACGCATCTCGCTGCCCGACATTGATATCGATTTCTGCATGCGCCGTCGCGGCGAAGTGATCGACTACGTGCGCCAGAAATACGGCGAGAAGAGCGTGGCCCAGATCATCACCTTCGGAACCATGGCGGCCAAGGCGGCGATCAAGGACACCGGCCGCGCGCTCGACATGCCCTACGGGGAAGTGGACAAGATCGCCAAGATGATCCCCACGACGCTCAATATCGAACTGGAAGACGCGCTGAAACAATCGCCGCAGTTGGCGGCGCTGCGCGAGAAAGACGAAAAAGTCAAAGAACTGATCGAAGTCGCTCTCCGCCTCGAAGGCCTGGCGCGCCACGCCTCCACGCACGCTGCCGGCGTCGTAATCTCGCCCCGCCCGCTCACGGAAATCGTCCCGCTCTATAAGTCCAACCGGGATGAAATCATGACGCAGTACGATATGAACGCGCTCGAGCGCATCGGCCTGCTGAAGATGGACTTCCTGGGCCTGACCACGCTCACCGTGCTCTCCGACGCCGTGCGCCTGATCCAGCAGAATCGCGGAACCACGGTCGATCTCCCCACGCTCCCGCTCGAAGACGCTCCCACGTACGCGATGTTCGCGCGCGGCGAAACCACCGGCATCTTCCAATTTGAATCGCACGGAATGCGCGACATCTTACGGCGTTACCAGCCCACCCGCCTGGAGGATTTAACCGCCCTCAACGCGCTTTACCGCCCCGGCCCCATCCAGGGCGGCATGATCGACGATTTCATCAACCGCAAGCAGGGCAAGAAACAAGTGACCTACGATTTGCCGGAGCTGCAGGAAGTTCTTTCCGAAACCTATGGCGTGATCCTGTATCAGGAACAGGTGATGCAGATTGCCAACCGCCTGGCCGGCTTCTCGCTTGGCGAAGCCGACATTCTCCGCCGCGCCATGGGCAAAAAGAAACGCGAAGAGATGGCCGCGCAACGTGAAAAATTCGTGGCCGGTTGCCTGGCTCGAAAAGTAAACAAGAAGAAAGCGGAGCGAATCTTCGATTTGATGGCGGAATTCGCCGGTTACGGCTTCAATAAATCGCATTCCTGCGCCTACGCGCTTCTGGCCTATCACACCGCCTATTTGAAAACGCATTTCCCGGTCGAGTTCATGGCCGCCATGCTCACCGCCGAATCGGGCAATACCGACAAGATGGTGAAGTACATCAACGAAGCGCGCAGCATGGGAATTCGCGTGCTCCCTCCCGGCGTGCAGGAAAGCGACTTGTATTTCACCCCCGTGGGCGAAGACATTCGCTTTGGACTCGCGGCGGTGAAGAATGTCGGTGAAAACACGGCCAGCGCGATTTGCGAGGCTCGCAAGCAACGCGGGCGCCTGGATAATATCTACACATTTTGCTCGGTGATCGAGCCGAAATTCCTGAACCGCCGGGTTCTCGAGAGTTTGATCAAGGCCGGGGCGCTCGATTGTTTTGGAGCGCCGCGCGCCCGCCTTTTTGCCGCCATCGAAGGCGCACTGGGTTACGGCCAGCGTATCGATCATCAGCGTGCCGTGGGGCAACATGGCCTGTTTCTCGCCGGCGGCCACGCCGCCTCAGCCGAGCCGGCGCACGACAATCTCCCCGAGGCCGAGGATTGGACCGAGGATCAGCAACTCGCCGGCGAATATTCCGTGCTCGGTTTTTACGTCTCGGGACATCCTCTCGATAAATTCGCCGGCCGCCTGAAGGATTTGGGCGTCACCGAACTGGGCGCGCTCGAAGGCTTGCGCAATGAAGAAAACGTGATGATCGCCGGAATCATCGTCCAGTCGCGCCCCATGCGCTCGAAGAAGGGCGCGCGCTGGGCCATCTACACCTTGCAGGACCGCACCGGCGTCGTGGACGTGCTGGCTTTCCCGGAATCTTTTGCGAAACTCGAGAACACTCTGAAAGCGGGAAGGGCATTGTTGGTCAAGGGACGAGTCGTTGTAGAGGAAGTGGGGACGCGAGTGGTGGTTACGGATGCGCGCGCTCTCGAGGATATGACGCAAACGCCGGCCAGCCTGCTGCGCGTTCGCGTCGATCTGGGCGCCGTGGGCATTGAAATCGTGGACCGGCTGCAAGAAGTATTCTCGAAGCGCCCGGGGCGCTGCCGCGTGGAATTCGAGTTCGTCAATCCTGCTGGCGAGACCTATTGCCTCGAGGCCGAAAATCGCGTCCAGGCCGATGGGCAACTCGCCGAAGCCGTCCGCGAAATTTGCGGCCCGGACGCGGTGACGCTGGCATAATAGACCCCCTAGGCTCCTATCGTTTCCGGCAGCGCCGGTGTTTCGCGGCCCCGAACTGCCCAAAGCATTAGAGGAATATGGATCCCAAGCAACGCAAGAAACAAATCGAAGACCTCGAGCGCGACGTGGACGAGCTCGGCCGCCTGGTTCCCGCCACCGAAGAGACGGATGCCGAGATCGACCGCATTCGCAACGAGGTGACGGAGCTCAAGCATGAATTCTATAAGCACATGGGCGCCTGGCAGCACGTTTTGCTCGCGCGCCATCCCCAGCGCCCGTACACCCTCGATTGGGTGCGCCTCCTCTGCACCGATTTCAGCGAAATTCACGGCGACCGCGAATACGGCGACGATCCCGCCATCATCTGCGGCATGGCCCGCTTCCAGGGACGCCCGGTGATTGTGATCGGCAATCAAAAGGGAAGGGACACCAAACAACGCCTGGAACGAAATTTCGGGCACTCCAAACCGGAAGGTTATCGCAAGTCGCTGCGCGTGATGGAACTCGCCGCAAAATTCGGCAAACCGGTCCTGACGTTTGTCGATACTCCCGGCGCTTATCCCGGGGTCGACGCCGAAGAAAGAGGACAAGCGGAAGCGATTGCCCGCAATTTGCGGGAAATGTCCCGGCTTCCGGTGCCCGTGGTTGTCACCATCACCGGCGAAGGGGGTTCCGGCGGCGCGCTGGCCATCGCCGTCGGCGACCGGGTGAACATGCTCGAAAATGCAGTCTATTCCGTAATTTCGCCGGAGGGTTGCGCTTCCATCATGTGGCGCGATCCGCGCAAGGCCGAAATCGCGGCGGAAGCCTTGAAAATCACCGCGCAGGATTTGTTGAAACTCGGTTTGATCGACGAAATCGTGGATGAGCCGGAAGGCGGCGCGCA
>JBGPTK010000129.1:0-10498 GCA_041490605.1 Terriglobia bacterium
GACATTGACTCGGAAGAAGCGATCCCCGGGGCGTTTTCTCACGAAGGCCTGAATATTTCTTTTTGCCAAGTCGTTGCTCAACTGGACGGCATTGCTTTCTTCGGTCATGGCGCCAACCTGGAGCACAAAATTGCCGGCGCTGGCCGCGAGGCGGGGCAACTGCCAGTGCGTGGAGGCGGGGGCAGAGGGCGCGGAGGCGGGCGGCGTCAAGACGATTGGTGATTTGGGCGGTGGAACCAGCGCGGGCGCTGGTGGCGCGGGCGCCGGTTCGGAAGCCGCAGCGGAGGGCGTCGAGACCGTCGCGATTTGTTGAGCTTCGGAGGGCTGCTGCGTGCGGCTCATCAGGAAAGCGAAAAGGAAAAGCGTGCTGGAGATAAACACAAGCCCCCAGAAGAGTCCATCGAGGCGCCGCGGCTGCGCAGCTTTAGCCGGAACGGAATTTCGCAAAGCCGTAGTGGTGAACAACGAAGGGACGACTTGCAGGCGCGGCTCCGCGGCTGGAACCGGCGGTTCCTTTTGCCAATGGCCGGTATGGGAGATGGCCGAAGCGGAGAGCCAATCGCGCAATTGTCCCCGGGAAATTTCCGGGAGATCGAGGAATCGCACTCCGATGCGGTGATTCCAGCGGTCGATCCAGACCATGCGAGCGCGAGCTTCAATCGTGGTGTTCGTCGCGGGCAGATGGAAGTTCAGGCTGATGGGCGCGGTGCGGCTCTTCGGAGTCAAGCCATCAAAAGCCAGGCCGCCTTCACTGATATCGAAAAGCAAGCCGCCCTGCTTTTCATTCAAGCGGACAAAAATGGTTGGGTCAATTGTGAGGCGGCCATGTTCTCGGCGGTCGTTGATCATTTTGAAATTTCTTTCAGTTGCCGGGAGGGGGCGGCTTGGATTCAGCAGCGGCAAAAGCGAGTGTAACACCGGAATTATGTAATGCAATATGCAGAGGGGGAAAAATCTCGAATGAATCAATGGCTGCGTCCAGTACTTACAGTTCTATGGGCTGCTTCCGGGAAAGGCGGCGATGAAGGCCGAGCGCTGCCCACGCGAGGTTTTAAGTTCCGGGGAGAGCAATTCTCCGAACCGGCGGCAACGGTGATATTCTCTGTGATTCTTTACTGTTGTGAAGGAGATAGGGATGCTGCTCGAGAAGCGGGTTGCGTTGGTGACTGGCGGGGGCCGGGGGCTGGGCCGGGCGATTGCGAGAAAATTTGCGGCCGAGGGCGCGGAGGTATTTCTAACGGCGCGAACGGAAAAGGAAATTCAGAGCGTGGCATTGGAGATTCAAGAGGCCGGGGGGCGCGCAGGCTACTCCGCCGGCGACGCCACACGAGAAGCGGATTGCGAGAGGATCGTGCGCGCGGCTCGCGGGGCATTCGGGCGAGTGGACATCCTGGTGAACAATGCGGGGATTTTCGGTCCGGTGAAATTGATCGAGGAATTGACGCCGAAAGAGTGGGATGAGGTGATTGCGATCAACTTGCGGGCCCCATTTCTGCTTTCCCGGCTGGTGCTGCCGGAAATGTACGAGCGGGGGCGGGGGAATATCCTGAATATCTCCAGCATTTCCTCGAAGATGGCGTTGCAGCTGCAAGCGGCGTACTCGGCTGCGAAGGCGGCGATCAATGGGCTGACGCGGGCGATGGCGGCGGAAGGCGCTCGAAGAGGGGTTCGAGTGAACGCGCTGGTTCCGGGGCCGTTGCCGGAGACGCAAATGTCGCAAAATATAGGGAGTGCGCTGGCGGAGCGGTTTCAGGCGGACCCGGAGAAGCTATTTGCCCAGTTCGTCGAGGGTATATTGCAAGGAAGACCCCAAACCACGGAGGAAGTGGCCACCGCCGCCCTGTTCCTGGTCTCTGACCAGGCCAGCGCGATTACGGGGCAGACTCTGAACGTTGATGGCGGAATGTCTTTCTACTGAATTCTTCGATTTGGACGACGCGCCGCCAGGCCGACCCGGCCAGTTCGCGCGCACGAGGCTTCACCCAACCGAAACCGCGCTCTCCGATTTCCCGGACGACGAAAATGATGAAGGCGATGAACAGCCCGATCGCGAGCAACAGTCCAAACAAGAGCTCCGCTGCCAACAATTCCTGCACAAAATAGATTTGCAGAGCGATTGCCGCTGCCAGAGTGAACCAGACCCACTTCTTAACGTTTTTCAAACGATCCATAATCATGGTTGACCCCACCTACCCTTTCGTACTGTATAGATGCAAGTAATCGTCCAAAGGGAGCAAACGATTAAGTGCAAGCGAGTACTAGGATTAGCTTGATTCTATTTTGGGTAGTCTACTAGAAATGGGAATTTTTCTTCCCTTTTGCATACATTGAGGTGCTACCTTCGGACAGGCTTTCGAACTGGCCGTTTCCTGTCCTCTGGTACAGGTTTTCACTTTCGGGAAGGCTTGTTGATTCTGGTGGGCTTACGGCGTTTCTTTTTGGTGATTTTCTTGGCGGGTTTTTTGGTTTTGTTGATTCCGGAACGAACTTTGACGTGCTGTTTCGGTTCCAATTTCAAGGATTCTTCCAGGAATTTCGCGACGAGACCACTTCGAACCATCCAGGCGAGCGACTCGATGAAAAAATTCCGGGAAAAATGATCGTGTTTGCCGCGGGGCCAATCGCGCATCGATTGGTGCCGCGTCATGATCGCCAACTTTTGCTCATGGAATACAAAACGGGGCGGGCGGTGGGTGAGCCAACGGATATATTCGAACATTTTCCTGACCAGGCTGCCCTGCGCGGCCACCAATCGCCGGTGCGCGTCTCCGCCGGGCGGCGCGACAAACGCAAAGAAGATGCATTCCGGGGGTTTTGGAGTCAAGTAGGTGAAACCGGTATCCTCGAGCAGATATCCGATGAAAAACCCGATAGATTCCGGAATTCCATTCGAATTGGGAGAGGCGGTTGGCGATATCGCAGGGTGTGCTGCCTTGGGATGCAAGAACCAGAATCCGCGCAGGCTCTGGCTTCGCTCGGGCATGGCGCGGTAGCCGCGTAAATAAGGCGTGGCAAGTTCTCGGACCCAACCGAGTGGTTCGGGATCGATGCCCAATGTTATCAGCGTCCTTCGAATGGATAGCGATCGCCCGTCAAGACGGCGGCGGCTACGCGGCGGCGCAGGGCGATGATATCCACAGGCTCGCGCTTGGCAAAGCGGCGCAGCACGGAAAGTTGAGTGCGGAGCATGTCGCCATCCACAGTCGCCGCCAGAGCCGTCCTGGCTTCCTGCTCGATTTGACCGGCGGAGATGTAGAGGATAGCGCGGGCGGCATCCACCATCACCGAGGCGGAATCGCCGCGAGCGGCTGAGGCTTTCTGGGCGCGGCGCAGAGAGGATTCCATCCCGTAGACTTCCATGACGATATTGGCGAGCGAGCCGACAATTTCCTGCTCGTCGGCAAGTTTTTCGCGGAATCTTTGAACGGCGGCGCCGGCCGCGAGGAGGAAAATCTTCTTGGCGTTGGCGACGCAGCGTTCTTCCTCGGCCCACGCGCCATCGGAAGATTCTTCCATGGAGGGGCCCGCCAGCACCTCCTCCGCCAGCTTCATGGCCGCGGGGAGCAAAGGGAGCACGCCGCCCATGGCGCGCTTCATCAGCATTTGAATGATGAGCATGCGATTGATCTCGTTGGTGCCCTCGAAGATGCGATTGACGCGGCTATCGCGATAGGCGCGGGCGACGGGATAATCCTCGTGGAAACCATAGCCGCCGAAAATCTGCACGGCTTCGTCCACGCAAAAATCAATCAACTCACTGCCCAGGACTTTGCTGATGGAGCTTTCGATGGCGTATTCCTCGAGCACCTGCATGGCCTGTTGCGTCTTATTTTCGTGCGCGGCGGACATGGCGCCATCGATCATTCCCGCGGAACGATAGACCATGGATTCCACGGCATAGGCCCGAATGGCCATCTCGGCCAGTTTGGCGCGGATCATTCCAAATTCAGCGATGGGCTTTCCGAACGCCGTGCGTTCCTTGGCGTACTTGGAAGCAATTTCGATGATCAGCTTCGCGCCGCCCATGCAATAGGCGCCCAGGCTGAAGCGGCCGGCGTTGAGGGTATTGAAAGCGACGATGTGGCCGCGGCCAATTTCGTGCAAGAGGTTTTCTTTGGGCACCTGGCAATTTTCGAAGAAGATGGACACGGTGGAGCTGCCCTTGAGGCCCATCTTTTTTTCCTCGGCGCCGACGGAAAATCCGGGATAGCCGCGCTCGACGATGAAGCAGGAGAATTTGTCGCCGTCGATTTTCGCGAAAACCACGTAGACGTCGGCGAAGCCGCCGTTGGTGATCCACATTTTCTGGCCGTTCAGAATCCAGTGCTTGCCGTCGGCGGAAAGCACGGCGCGGGTGCGCGCCGCCAGCGCATCCGAGCCGGCCTGCGGCTCCGAAAGGCAGTAGCAGGAAAGCAATTCACCGGTGGCAATCTTCGGCAAATATTTTTTCTTCTGCTCTTCCGTGCCGAAATAAACGATGGGGACGGTGCCGATGCCGGCGTGCCCGCCATGAGAGACGGCGAAGGAGGCGTATCCCGCCAGCTTTTCCGCCAGGACGGTGGCGGAAACCTTGTCGAGCTCCGAGCCGCCATAGATTTCCGCGATGCCGCCGCCGAGCAGGCCGATTTCGCCGGCTTTTTTCAGCAGTTGCGGCAGCAAGCCCGCTTTGTGCTGTTCAAGGTCGGGCACCAGCGGGAGGACTTCCTTGTCGACGAATTCCCTGGCGGTTTGGCCGATCAGGCGCTGGTCATCGTTCAAATCCGCGGGAGTGAAAATGTCTTCGGGGCGGGAGTTGGTGATCAGAAAACCGCCGCCGCGCGTCAGGTTCTGGGAAATCGTGGTAGTGGCCATGAGTGCCTCTTTGAGTGCCGGGAATTGGGCGTTGCTCGACAACCGCTTACTTATACCTTAGTCGAGCGCCGTCGCGCGTCTCGATCCCAAAATTCAGCGCGTGGCGCGGGCAGGTTCCTGGTTAACCCTGCGCGGCCGCCTTGATCTTATCAATATACTCCGCCGGGAGGCTGTGTTCGCCGGCGCCTTCAAGGATGGTTTGCAAATAGTGAGGGGCGGGGCGAAGGCGGCCCTTGTCAACTTTGGTAGCGATGAAGACTTGAGCGTTGGTCTTGCGGCCGGCCTGATCGACTACCGTGACTTCGATGCGGCGATAATGGACGGGCGCGCCTTCGTAGCGATCGAGAGTGCGAAGCGCCGATTCCGGAAGGCGGTAGAGCACGCCCTCGACCAGTTTTCCCTGGGCCTGGCGGATATTCGCGGTGGCTGTGCCGCCGCGCGATTTCTTGTTGAAGACGAGCTCGTAATTATCCAGGCGCGCGACCCGCGCTTCGGCAGGCTCGCCGATGCGCGCCTTCATTTGCGCTTTGCTCATGTTGCTGGCATACGCGAAGTACCAGACAGTTGACGGCGCCATGTTGCTCCGGGGGAATTGCAAGATCCGCTGGTTCGCGGGAAGAATTATCTTACCGGGAAGGGAGGCTGGTAGCAAATGATCGGGCGAAAGGTGTGCGCCGCGGGTCCTGATGCTGCGGGCACTGGAGTAACAGGAATAACGATGGAATTTGGATTGGACTATTGCGGGAAATTCATTTTTTTGATTAAGGCTTGAAAACCTGGGTGGGAACGCATTGAATCGAAGACGGGCTCGGCCTTCAGATACACCATCCCACCCGACCTCGCGTCGAAAGCTTTCTGCAACGAGGCCAGCGCTTCGTCTTTTTTCCCCATGAGCGCAAAATTTCTGGCCGCTTCGTAGGGATTCGCGCTTGGGAGCGCATCTGCCCGCGCGCGCAGTACGCCCTCGAATCCCGCACGGCGATAGGCTTCGTCCAACCGAGAGGCCTGCGCGGAGGCTCCGTAAAGTTTCAGAAGCTCCTGCCATTCGGCGACCGCCTCCGGATACATCTTCTTCTGAATATACGAATCAGCCAAACCAAAGTGCGCGGGTACAAGATTCGCATCCATTTGCAGCGCCTTCTTGGACTGTTCGATGGCTTCGTCATACTTCCGTGCGTAGAAAAAAGCTGTCGCCAGCGATACGGTGATGATCGGAGAGAGGGGATCGAGCTCCTGAGCGCGCTTGGCTTCCGCAACGGCTTCGTCGTAACGGCCCACGCTATCGAGACACTCGGCGTACCACTGATGAGCGGTGGGGTAATTAGGATTCGCGGCGATGGCGCGGCGGAATTCCTGGTCGGCTTTGGCAAAATCCCAATCGTAATAAAGGTAAGTATCGGCCAAAGTGGTGTGAGCTTCCGCGAGAGAATTATCCAGCTCGAGCGCCTTGAGCGCGGCCGCTTTGGACTTGGGACGAGCCTCGCCGGGCGTCAGCCCGAGATAACTGCCGCCTCCCACAGCATAAGAATCGGCGATGCCGGCATAGGCCAGTGCGTATCCGGGATCCTTTTCGACAGCCTGCTGGAAATAGCCGAGAGCCTGTTTCACCCCATCATCGGTTCGTTTGTTCCAGAAGTAGCGGCCTCGCAAGTAGAGTTGATAGGCTTCGGGATTTTCCGTGTCGCGCTTGGCCACTCGCTGCTGTTCCGCGCCGCTGACTTCAACTTTCAAATGGCTGAAAATGGATTGCGAAATTTGATCCTGGATGCCGAGGATGTCCGAAAGTTTCTGAGTGTATTGCTCGCCCCAGAGCTGCGAATCCTTGTTTACGTCGATTAATTCGGCGCCGATGACGAAGGAATCGCCGCGGCGCGCCACTCTGCCGGTGACGACCGCACTGACATGGAGCTCTTTGCCGATTTGCTCCGGTGAAGTGCTTTGGCCCTTGTAGCGGAAGGCGGTGCTGCGAGGGACCACCCGCAGCTTTGAGACGTGGGAAAGATTGTTGATTAAAGTTTCGGTGATGCCATCGCTTAGGTATTCGGTGTCCTGGCCACCGCCGGTGTTTACAAACGGCAGCACCGCGATGGAATCGATTGATCCACCGGAACGGGAGGACGTGGAACGGAAAAGCCAATAGCCCGCGGCGGTGAGAATGACGATTGCGGCTGCCAGCGCGAGGAACAATTTTTTCTTGTGGCGTTTTAGCAGGCCAACCGCGATCACCGAGTCGGAACTGTGCGATTCCATTTGCCGCGCGGATGGTTGTGGGATTGGCGTGGCGTCGACACTTACGCTGGCCGAGCGGCCCGAATCCGAATCGCGTTTCAGGCGCGTCAAATCGCTGCGCAGATCGGCTGCGCTCTGGTAGCGAAGGTTGCGGTCCTTCTCCATTGCTTTGCCGATGATTCGTTCGAGTTCGGCGGGAATTTCAGGATTCAGGCGCGCGGGAGAAGCCGGAGCTTTGGAAAGAATTCCTTCGAAGATTACGGCGGAAGTCTCGCCGCGGAAAGGCAACGAACCGGTGACCATTTCGTAGAGAACCGCGCCGAAAGAGAAAAGATCGGTGCGGGCGTCGAGCGCTTTTCCCTTGGCTTGCTCGGGAGACATGTAGGCGACGGTGCCGAGAGCCGTTCCCGGGCTGGTGAGATGCACATCGTCGACTGTGGCTCCGGCGAGTGCGGGAGAAGACTGGTTTGCGGAACTGCCGGTTGCCGTGACTTTCGCCAGGCCAAAATCGAGAATCTTGGCATGGCCGCGCTTGGTGACAAAAATATTCGCTGGCTTGATATCGCGGTGGACGATGCCTTCGGCGTGGGCGGCGTCGAGCGCGTCGGCGATCTCAATGGCCAGCGCGAGAGCCATTTCCATTTCCATGGGGCGGCTGTCGATCATGTACTTGAGCGTTGCGCCGTCCAGGAATTCCATGGCGATGAACGCTTTGCCATCGTGCTCGCCAATGTCGTAAATCGTGCAGATGTTTGGATGATTCAACGCGCTGGCGGCTTGGGCTTCGCGCTGAAAACGGGATAGAGCTTGCGGATCCCTGGCGAAATCATCGGGAAGGAATTTCAGCGCGACAAGGCGATGGAGGCGAGTGTCTTCGGCTTTGTAAACTACGCCCATGCCGCCGCTGCCGAGTTTTTCGACGATGCGGTAATGGGAAACCGTTTGCCCGATGAATGAGGGTGAATCCGTCATTTTAGCTGGGACCCCGGCGCTGCCCGTGCTGGCGGCGCTGCAGAGCCATACCAACAGGCGCACATCTTAGGTTGCAGCCGGAGACATGTCAAAGACAGAGTGGATGCATGGTGGCTTCGGATTGGCATGTGGGAAGGGCGTGTTATTTCAACATGGTTTTGAACTTACCCAGGGGTTGGCCTCGGTCTCCGGTTTGATGTGGTGAAGCACGCGCTGGTGACGAGCGCGAAATGCCGGGGCGGAGCTCTTGGTGCTGCGAACAAAGACAATCCAAAGCTGCATCAACTTTTGGTTCCTTGGCGGCAAATTGTGTAGAGCCATCAAATTTGTCCGATCATGGCTGGCCGAGCACGACTTTGATGTCGTCCCAAACCAGCCAATGCTCGTTCAGATCGCGAGCGCCGTGGGGGAGTGATTGCGAGGGCGAGGCGCCGATAACGGCCTGGGAAACTGGCCGGCGATACGCATGGACGGAAGGACAAGCGGGAGATCCGGCAGCGCCAGTGGTTGAGTGGACGATCGAAGCGCGCGGCGGGAAGACGCTGGTGCGAGTTGTGAATTCGGGATTCACGGCCGGATCGCCTTCGGAGAATGAGAAATTCGATTCGATGGATTACGGCTGGGTGTTCATGCTGGTGAATTTGCGGCATTACTTGGAGCGCCACGCGGGAGCGCCACGATTGGTGGCCTGGCCGAGGAAGAAAATTACTGTTTCGCGCGAACAGGCTTATGAGCGAATAGCCGGCGCGAAGGGGCTGTTTGCGACGGGCGATCCGGCGCGTCTGGGATCGGGCGCGGATTATTCCGGAAAAACGATGTGGGGAGAGAGCTATAGCGGATACGTGAAATTCGTAGTTCCGCGGCGCGGATTTTGCGTTACTGTGAAGGAACTGAATGACGCGCTGCTGTGGGTGACGATCGAGGGCGCGCCCGGAAAACTGGAAGCGCAATTGTGGCTTTCGGCTTATGCGATTCCACAAGCGCAGGTGGACGACTTTTCAAAGCAAGGCGCGGAATTGCTGCATCGTATTTTCGCATGAAAGTGAAGGCAGAAACGCTGCTCACGAGGAGAAATCAGAATGCATCCGAACAAGACGAACGTGAAATTGCTCGCGGCCGCTCTGTGCGCTGTTGGAATTCTAACGGCCGCAATCTTTGGGAAGTCCGTGCTCGCCAAAGCAACAGCCCAGGATAAGCCCCAAGAAAAACCGCAAAAACAAGAGCAGCCGTCCATGATGCCAGGCCCGGGACCGCAAATGGACAAAATGAAATTCCTGGTCGGTTTGTGGGATTACACCGGCGAATACAAGAAATCCGCGATGGTTCCGGAAGGCGGAAAAGAATCGGGATGGTATAAAGCGCAGCTGGGGCCGGGAGGATTTTCCTTAATCGCCGATTTTGACGTCAATGGCCCGATGGGAAAGGAAATCGGCCACGAGCTGATCGCCTGGGATCCCGGCGAAAAAGCTTACAAAGTGTACGTTGCGGGAAACTCATTTCCCGGTGTGGTTGCCGGAACGGGCCGCTGGGAAGGCGCGAATTTTGTTACGACCAGCGAATTCAATTACGGCGGGATGAAGATCACGTTGCGCAGCAAGTATACGGATATTCAGCCGAACTCGGTCACGATTGAAGAAGAGTCCAAGCAAGGCGAAGGGCCCAACCAATTGATTTACACGGCAAAGGCGACGCGGAAGTAGCGTGGCTTAAGCGCGAAGGGTGAACGCGATGAAATGGCTGGCTCGAATTCTGATCGCGATTGCGCTGGCGCCGGTAGTGGCCGCGGCGGCGCTGTGGCTGGCGGGAGAGCGGCCCAATCACGGGAAGAATGGGGCGGAGGTGGAGATCAACCGGCCGGCGGCGCAAGTGTTTCGTTATTTGATGGAAGACGAACTGGTGAAGAAATGGGTAGGCGGGCTGACGGAAATCAAGCCGGTGGAGATTTATCCGGGGCACGTGGGCGATCGCCTGCGCCTGGTGGTGACGCTGGGAGATGAGCGGACGGAGATGGAAATGCTGGTCACCGGTTTCGAGGAAAACCGGCACATTGCTTTTACCGTTTCTTCGCTGAGTGGCGCGCCGGTTGGATTCTATGAGAAGTCGGAATATGTGTTGAGCGAGAAGGTTGGGAAAACGCATTTGAGCCTTGCGGGGCGGAGTGAATATTACGGATTCCTGCCGCGGCTGATGGAGCCGGTGATTACCTGGGAAGCGCAGAAGAAATTGCAGGAAGATTTGCAGAGGCTGAAGGGATTGGTGGAAGCGGAACCGGTGATGACGAGCGACAGATAAGAGTGAGCGGAATCCGGAACGGACAAAGCCGGGCGCCTCGATCCCGCATGCGGGCCCATCGGGGTGCGGAAATCGCACAGCCCTTCGAAGCTCAGGGTAAACGAGCAGCGCCCCTACAGACCAAATCGCCCTAGCACGACCTTGCGCGCAATCC
>JBGPTK010000130.1:0-10429 GCA_041490605.1 Terriglobia bacterium
ATCCATCAGGCAATCCCAAAAGCTGCGCGAGCGCAACAGGCGTTTCGCCGAAGCTGCTTCGCGCGTCAATTCCAGCGGACGCCCTGCCGCCTGGCCGCCTGTTTCCAGCAGCACCGCCGTGCACTCCTCCGCGCGGAACGGACGCGAAGGGTCGGCGTCGGGATATTTTTCCAGCAGCGCGCCGAGTTCCTTCGCGTCCGATTCGAACCCTTGCCACCAATAGCGGTAAAAATGGAAGACCACGGTGCCCGAGCGCAAAATCTGCTGGATGCGCGCCGCATCCTTGCCCGTCACCGAAAGAATCATGTCCACCAGTTCCGCGGAGCGGAATGTCTGGCGGACCAGGGGCCGCACGCTCAGATATTCGGCCTCTTCTTCGGTGAATTTTACGGCGATGGTCTCGGGAAGCGGCACGGCAAGAAGTTTGCGGTTTACGCTCGGAGTTGCATTCACATATCTATGGAGTTCCGTATGGACATTCACGGGTTTGCGTACGGTGATTTTTGCGAAATTTCAATCGCGATTCTCCATCTTCACGGTTCAGCGGGAAAGGCGTTCACGCACTCGATCGCTGAGCATTTTGCCATCCACCGTCTTGCCTTCGAGCCGCGCCTTCGCCGCTTTGATCACCGCGCCCATCTGCTTCGGAGAATTAGCCCCTGTTTCATCGATTGCGGCTTCGATGGCCGCTGAAATATCGGCGTCGCTAGGCGCTGCCGGCAAATATCCTTCGATGATTGCGATTTCCCTGGCTTCCTTTTCGGCCAGGTCCATCCGGTTGCCTTTGGTGAACAGCTCCACCGATTCGCGGCGCTGCTTCACCAGCGTCTGCATGATCTGCAGAGATTCCGCGTCATCGAGCGGGCGCATCTTTTCTACTTCTTTCAGCTTGAGCGCCGATTTCATCATACGCAAAGTGCTCAGGCGCAGCTCGTCCTTTTTCTTCATTGCCTGCGTCAGTTCGCTCTGAACGCGCTCCACAAAGGTCATCGGAATCGTCACCCGCCAAAAGAAAGAATAGCACACGCTCCGCCGAATCCAGCGCGCCCGGGGCGGGAGAACAAGCGGCCGGCAAGACTGGCACGGCAGGTTCGAAACACCAACGAGGTGGACAATTGACAGCGGCACTGGCCGCCCTTACGCTGAATATCATGAAAATTATTGTTGCCGACAAAATCAGCGAGCGCGGCGTGGCGCTGCTGCGGGAAACCGGTTGGGAAATCGTGCAGCCCGCAGCGGCCGCGCTGCCGCAAGAAATTGCCAACGCCGATGGCCTGGTGGTGCGCAGCGCCACCAAAGTGACGGCGGAATTGCTGGAGCACGCAAAACAATTGCGCGTGGTCGGCCGCGCCGGAGTGGGCATCGATAACATTGACCTGGATGCCGCAACCCATCGCGGCGTGCTGGTGATGAATACGCCCGGCGGAAATTCCGTCAGCGTGGCCGAACATACGTTCGCGCTTCTGCTGGCAATGGCCCGCTCGGTGCCGCGATTGAGCGCGGCGATTCACGCGGGCCGCTGGGAAAAATCCGGCGGCACGGGCACTGAATTGCGCGGCAAGACTCTGGGCCTGGTCGGCCTGGGCCGCGTGGGCACGGAAGTGGCGCAGCGCGCTCACGCATTCGAAATGAAAGTGCTGGCTTACGATCCCTACGTCAGCGCCGCCGTGGCGGGCGAACTGGAAGTGGAGCTCGCACCACTCGACGATTTGCTGGCGCGTTCCGATTTCATTTCCCTGCACACGGGACTCAGCGCCGCCACCGAGAAAATGATCAATGCCGCGTCCATCGCCCGCATGAAGCGCGGCGCGCGAATCGTCAACGCCGCTCGCGGTGAATTGGTGGACGAGGCCGCGCTGGCGGAGGCTCTGCAGTCGGGACATCTAGCCGGTGCCGCAGTGGACACATTCGCGGAAGAGCCGCCCAAGAATTCGCCTCTGATTGGTCTGGCCAACGTGATCGCCACGCCGCACATCGCCGGATCCACTGCCGAGGCCCAGGAAGAAGTGGGAACTTTAATCGCGCAACAGGTGCGCGATTATCTGACGGACGGCGTGATCCGTAACGCGGTAAATTTGCCCGCGCTTTCGCCCGAACAATACCGGCGCGTGCGGCCGTACCTGGTCCTGGCGGAACGATTGGGCTCATTTGTGTCGCAGGCGGTGACGGGGCGCACGGGGAGCGTCAGAATTCGCTACGCGGGCGAGCCCGCCGAGCTCGGCACGCACGTGCTGCGCAGCGCGGTGCTGGTGGGCGTGCTGAGTGGCGTGCACGATGAACGGGTAAATCTGGTGAACGCGGCCTCGATTGCGGCTGAGCGCGGATTGCTGGTGGAAGAGCAGACCCGGAGGCGCGAGCGCGGTTTTCCCAACACGCTCGAAGTGGCTCTGGCGCCAGCGGAAGACAATTCGCGCGAACTGGCGGTGGAAGGCACCGTGCTCAATGACGGCTCCGCGCGCATTTTGCGTTTTGACAATATCGAACTCGAGGCGCCGCTGGAAGGCACTTTGCTGCTCACGCGAAATCGCGACGTGCCCGGCGTGATCGGCCAGATCGGAACAACTCTTGGAGGCCGCGGCGTGAACATCGCCACGTTTGCGCTGGGCCGCCGCTCGCCGACGCGCGGCGCGGAAGCGGTGGCGCTGGTTCGCCTGGACGGCGACGTGGACGAATCCGTCGTGAATGCCGTCCGCGCAATTCCTTCGATCACCGAAGCGCGCCTGATTCGTTTGCCGGTCACCAAAAGCTAGCCCCAAATTTAACCTTTGATCACGCCCATGGGCCGCAGGCGCGCCACTTTGCGCGCGAGCCCCGCGTTGTGGACCACGTCCACCACGGCGTCAATATCTTTGTAAGCGTCGGGAATTTCTTCCAGGATTCCGTCGCGCGTTTCCGAGCGCAGAATAATTCCCTGGTCCTCCAATTTCTTGGTTTCCACGCGAACGTCGCGGCCTTTCTTCGCGGCGGTGCGCGACATCGCGCGGCCCGCGCCGTGGCACACCGTGCCAAATGTTTCTTCCATCGCAAGCTCCGTGCCAACCATAACGTAACTCGCCGTGCCCATCGAGCCGGGAATCAGCACGGGCTGGCCCACGTCCTGATACGCGCGCGGCAATCCCGGCGCGCCGGCGGGAAACGATCGCGTGGCGCCTTTGCGGTGCACCAGCACTTCGCGGTCTTCGCCATCCACGCGGTGACGCTCGCGCTTGGCCATGTTGTGCGCCACGTCATACACCACACGGAGCTGCGGATCGCCGCCCAAAACTTTGCGAAATGCCTCGCGCGTGAAATGGGTGATGGCCTGCCGGTTGGCCCAGGCAAAATTCGCGGCGGCGGCCATCGCGCCCAGATAATTTCCGCCCTCCTCGCTGTTCAGCGGCACGCAGGCGAGCTGGCGATCGGGGATTTCGATGGAATACCGGCGCATCGCTTCGTTCATCGTCTTCAGAAAATCGGTGCACACCTGGTGTCCCAGTCCGCGCGAGCCGCAATGAATCAGCACCACCACCTGGTTCAAACGCAGGCCGAATCGCTCCGCGATTTCCGGCTCCAGAATTTTTTCAACGTATTGCACTTCCAGAAAATGATTGCCGCTGCCCAGCGTGCCCAGTTGGGTGCGCCCGCGCTGCTTCGCGCGATCGGAAACTTTGTCCGGATCGGCTTCCGCCATGGCGCCCGATTCTTCACAAAACTCGATATCGGCCGGCACGCCGTAGCCACGCTCCACCACCCAGGCCGCGCCGCGCCTGAGCACCTCGTTCAATTCCGCGAAACTGAGTGGGATCGGTCCTTTCGAGCCGGTGCCCGAGGGCACGTCGCGGAAAAGCTGGTTGACCAGCTCGCGCAATTTCGGCGTCACCTCCTCGCGGTCGAGCGAACTTCCCAGCAATCGCACGCCGCAATTGATGTCGAATCCCACGCCTCCGGGCGACACCACTCCGCTACGAATGTCCGTGGCCGCCACTCCGCCGATCGGAAATCCGTATCCCTGATGAATATCCGGCATGGCCAGCGAGCGCCCCACAATTCCCGGCAGGAAGGCCACGTTCATCGCTTGTTCGATGGAAAGATCCTGCACGATGGCATCGAGCAGGCGCTCGTCCGCATAAATCAGCGCGTCCGTGCGCATGCCCGCTTTCGCCGACCGCGGCACCAGCCAGCGATAGCGGTCCAATTTGCGCAATTGATTTTTCTGAATGGCCATGAATTTCTGAAATCACATCCCGCAATAATGCCGCGGCGAGTTTTCCAGCAACGCGCTGAATACCGCCCCCTCAGTGCATTATAGGCTGCGGAAGGACAAAACGGACAAGATCGGAAAGTCAGGAAGGATTCGTGCAGTTTTCACGAGCGAATAAGCGGGCAGAATTGCGAATGGTTTATCAGAGGCCGCGTTAGGTGGCTGCCGGGATTCCCCGCTGCTGATGCGAACTGGGCGCGGCTCGTCCCACGGCCTGACGCAGCGCGTTCGAAACGATCTGCTGCATTTCCGCGCGGCGATAGGGAGACGCGATGAAGTCGAACGCGCCAAGCCGCATCGCTTCCAAATATTCGCGGGTGTCCGGCAAACGCGAAGCCACCACCACCGGAATTTTCGCCGACTCCGCCACTTGCAGCAACTCGCGGAAGCTGCCGCCCGTCAATTGCGCATCGCAAATCACCAGTGAAATTGTTTCTTGCGCCAACAGAGCGCGGGCCTCTTCGAGCGAGGAAACGAGATCGGAATCAATATCGCATTCCACCAGCAATTGCTTCAGGGAGAGCCCATTTTCCGTATCGGAGCTTGCCACTAAGACCTTCGTGGTCTGGGTCATTCTTACCTCCTGCTGGAGGCACGCTGGCCGCGGACCAGGTGCTATTGGGAAGGGAACAGCCGGAAGCGACGGAAAGAAAATTGTGTCCGCGACCGCGCTTCTCTGAGATTTCGAAGTTATGCTTGAGGAATGAACTTGTCAACAGTACTTACGTACAAATTTTTGCTGCACCGGATTCTGCTGTGGCGTGGAAAACAGGGAAAGTATCAATTCGAAACGAATTTCCAACCGATTCCTGGGAGGCCAGGCCGGTAGTGAGTCAGTTTGCTTATGCCGGCCGGTTTTCGTGGCGCAGGTACTCCTGCCTGTGCGTGTAAGTCCGGGCATTCGGTGGGTGCACAGCCAAGAGTGGCTGTGCCACTGCAAACTGACTCACTACGGCCAGGCCAGGTTTCTGGCCCACTCACTCACTCGTGTGCTATCCTCTTTTCTCGGCTCGGGTGCCGCTGTTTCATCCGAGCGCGCCAGTCGGGGCGTAGCGCAGCCTGGTAGCGCACCTGGTTCGGGACCAGGGGGTCGGAGGTTCAAATCCTCTCGCCCCGACCACTTTTCTCGACTGTTTATGCAGCGTTGCTTCCCTTCCGATTGGGTCCGCTTGAGCCCAAATGACCTTGTGCGAGTAATCCGTAAGATAGCCCAAATCAAGAGGAGACTCCTGAAGATTGAGGAAGAAATGCACGGGCTTATTCAATCCGAGATCTTTCAACTGAAAACCAAGGCAGATGAAGCGACTGAGGCAGGACGGGCTTTGCTTCAGGAGATGGCTACGGCCATTGGCGTCCGCGTTTCTGAGGCATGCGTTCGACTAGCACGTGCTTGAGGAAGGCTCCCGGTTCCAGTCGGGCGCTGGGGTGCCCGGATTTTTATGAGTCCAAACGCCTATATCATTGCGGGACCAAATGGAGCCGGCAAAACGACTTTCGCACGGGAATTCCTGCCAAATTACGCAGACTGCAAGAATTTCATCAACGCCGACCTGATTGCACAAGGGATGTCGCCATTCTCACCTGAAACCGCGGCCTTTCATGCTGGCAGGCTGATGCTCGGCGAGATCAATCTTCTTGCGAAGCGAGGTGCTGATTTCGGGTTCGAAACGACACTCTCGGGGCGGAGCCATCTGCACTTGATTGGGCAACTCAAGAATCAGGGGTATGCGGCGCACTTTTTCTTTCTTTGGGTGCCGAGTGTCGACCTCGCGCTGTCGAGAGTCAGAGGGCGAGTGTTGGGAGGCGGCCATGATGTGCCTGAAGCTGTCGTCCGCCGGCGGTTTGGCCGCTCGATCGGGAATTTCCTCGTTCTCTATCGTGGACTTGCGGATTCATGGACTTTGTTCGACAATTCAGGCGCAACACCCAATGTCATCGCCTTTGAGAAACAGGGCGAGGTCCGTATAATGGAGCCAGAGGTTTACGACGGATTGGTTGCGCGGTATGGAAAATCATGACTAAACCGCCAGAAAATGTTTTTGAATTGCCGTTGGAAGAGCGTGCTGAGATGGCGCTCAAGGCTGCCGTCGAGAAGGTCATTGACGAGCACGCGCGCGAAGGCTTGCCAATCTATGTCTGGCGTGATGGCAGAGTAGTCGAGATGTCTCTCGAAGAATTGCGCGAGCGTTCCGCGCGCATTCATGCCGATTGATGACCGCAAGCGCCCTTACTTTGTAAACCTGTTATTTAGGTTTCAGAGTTGAGTCCGATCTGAGTCCATTTACTGCCGAATATCAGCCCAAATCAGCATGTTTGACGCAGAACAAAGCTAAATGGGCCAATGAGATAGTATTTCTACTTCTGGTTCGGGACCAGGGGTCGGAGGTTCAAATCCTCTCGCCCCGACCATTTGCTTTCAAGTATCTAGAGCGTTCAGTTCAGGCCAAGACTCAACCCCCTGGTTTTGGGCCAGGTGCCCTGCCGCGAAGTGCCGCGAAAAATGAGAAGTTCTGGCACTGAGAACGTGCTTGCGCAGACACAGAATCATCTACAGTGCGTCTCAACGCGACAGGGTACTCAAATTAACCCATTGAAACGACAGCGATAGCAGTGTCGTATTGAGCTGGATCACCTGCTAAAGCCGAGTTGGTTCCCTTCTAATCTCTTGGGGCCGGACAATCCAATCGCAATTTCTCAAGTGGATGCTTTGGCAATTTGGCCGACGAAGCTTGCAGAATCCCGGCTCCTGAATTGATGCTGCACATGACGGATGCAGGTGCGCATAAACCCGACCCACTGGGTCCGCACGAACAGCGCTAAGAGAATTTCAGAGAAGTACGGAGCCAACAGTCCGCTCCATAAGATCAGGTCTCACATGGCTGGATCGACAGTGCCCGCTGGTTCGACGCTCAATCCTCCCAACCTATCTCAAAAAGAAGATTCGACAGTTCGACTTGGTCTTTCGCCCATGGACTCATCCGCTCGACCATTCCATCCGGCATCAAGTCCGTCCTCCAAGGGTCCATCGGCATTGTAAAGCGGTGCGAGATAGATCCCATGCCGTGCAGCAATTGTCTCAATCTCGTCGACCCGCTCCCGGGTGATGAATCCTCTTCCCTGAGAGAAAGGCTCGAACCGGTGTTCCAAAGCAAGAGCCATGCCTTCGAGTAGACAGCCATGAACCACATCGGGGAACGGATGCCGATTCAGAGCTCCATGAAAATCCGGCGTGAACTTCATTCCGCCAGTGATTTGTCCCAGGCCTCCGAAGAAGACTTTGGCGCCAAGCATCTCCGCCGTTGGAGACAAGTTCTTCGGGTAGCCCGCATCGCAAACGATTGCGTCCGGCGCGATCCGGCCCAACAGAAGCGACGGGGACGCCAGACTCGCCGCGCAGATCACGACGCCGGCCTCTGCGGAGAAGCGCTGGAGATCCGTCGCGATCTCCACCTGAACTCCATCGGCTTGCAACTCCGCTGCGAGCCTGCGAAGCCGCTCCACATTGCGCGCGCTGAGCAGCACGCGCTTCACGACAGGCGCCAGACAACGGGCACAGCCGGAACCCAGATCTCCTGTTGCTCCAACAATGAGCAGCGTTGATTTTGAGAGGTTGCGGCCCTCCAGCGCGCACATCTTCTGGATGCCCTGAACGATGAAAGCAACTGTCAACGTATTGCCTGTGGTGAAGACCGTATCGTGTCTTTCCGGAAGCTGATCGAAGTTGCCCTCGATCAAGATGGAGCTGAATCCGCCGAGACTCACAATTTTCGCTCCTGCCTTGATGGCGCAGGCCGCCGCCTTTC
The DNA here is from genome assembly GCA_041490605.1 of Terriglobia bacterium. GTDB lineage: Bacteria > Acidobacteriota > Terriglobia > Acidiferrales > UBA7541 > JBGPTK01. The sequence goes on from JBGPTK010000130.1 coordinate 8,044, forward strand.
GAACGCGGGCAATGTTCTCGTGCAGATAGGCTGCTTCCAGACGGTCGGGAGGAATGAAGGAGTCGATGTACAGGCCGCGCGCCCGCGCGCCCCCGTTCTTCGCGCGGATGATTGATCCGACGTCGACATGGCAGACAGCTCTGGGCGGAATCCATGGAAGGATGTCCTTGATCTCGTCGTCCGGCAGAGGCGTACGCTCCGGTCCGCGCAGGACCGCGAGTACGTCCGCAGCCGCTCGCCAACTCTCCTGATGCCCGATCAGAGCGAAATCGACGCTTAGAGGCAAATCGACGCCGATCGATCGCGCTGGCGTAGCTACACCGGCAACTGAGTCACCCATGTAAGTGTTACCTCCCCGGGTATCCCCAGCATGTCCAGCGTCTTCAGATACTGTTGCAGCGATGCTCCGCGAAGCTCAGCTGCCGACAAGCTGACCTCGAACAGTGATGGCTTCACACAGCTGGCGTGGCACACTTCGCAATGTCCATCCTTGCATTCCTTCGCCAGCATCTGCGCGAGGGTGGTCATCACATCCAGGTGCAGCCGGTAGACCTTGTCGTCGAAGCGCTGCGCGTCTCGGGCTCGCTCCGCTCTGAGAATCGCCATGGCGTGGTCGACGTGGTCTTCTTCCTCGGCTGCGATGCGGGCAAAGGTCCCGCCCAGGCTCCCCGGCGCCACCTTCCCAACGCGTGAATAGCTGGCGACGGCGAAGGATTCCAGCATGATCTCCTGGACGATCAGGCAGCCGATAAAGTCCCGCTCGGTGATGCAGCGCAGGAATGCGTCACGGAGCCGCTTCCAATGCTTTGCGTCGACGTTATTGCAGACCTCCACACCAAGCTTGCGGCCCTCGGCAGCGAACGCAGCGGCATGGCCCCGTTCACACTCCGAATGCTCCAAGGCATCGGCTACTTCCGCGGGATCGTCACAGATCTCCGATAAGGAGGTGTAGTTCATCGCGGCGAGGAGTTCCCCGGTCATTGCCTGTGCCAGGATGTCCTGCCAAATCGGGGCACTCGGCGAGAGAGAAGTACATTCCATCGGTGAGCAGTTAACATCAATCAGTGGTTCCATGTTTTCTCCTGAACAGATAATTAAACTTTACGGCTGTGTTCCCACGCGTTTTCTATTACGCGAAGCGCTGAATAAAGATTGCTTGTGCACCGGCTTTCATGCCGCGCCGGCCTGCTGCTTCCATCGTTGTTCGTTCACGCCGAACACGAGGAGCCACAGGGTCAGCGTCGCGCCAGGTTTGGCGGCACCGGCCTGTGCTAGATCGGCTGCTTTGGCGGTACAGCTACCCCAGATGACCGTAATCCCTTGAACAGAAGCCAAAAACTCAGCGCTACTTCGAAGATAGCCATGGGCGAATCGAACCACCACAGGTTCACTACTTTGGGGAAGCCGGGGAAGATGTAAAAAACGAAAGTGCAGGCGGCGCACCATGCACCGGAGATCACACCAAAGGCAGCCAGCGCTCTGGGGATGTAGTTCGACTTGAACCACAAGTAGCTGCCAACTGTGGCTCCCAATCCCCAAAACAGCAAGCCAACGTAGTACGTGTCGAAACCGCTAAGGTACAGCCGCGCCAAGGCCGACAATAGGTCTGGTCCAAACGCACGCGAGTAATCAGCGTCAGTCAAGAGCCGCAGAGCGGTAAAGAGATTGAGCGTCGCCAGGAGCCAGGTGAGGCCCTGGACCAGCCTGCCCAATGCCGCGAGCAAGGCAAGGTTCTGGCTGACCGGCTTGAGGATGACGTAAAGCGCTGTCAGCAGCACGCCAACGGCAACGCAGTGAACCATGTCGCCCGCGATGCCGATACGGAATAGTGTTTCGTGCGCCAGGATATTCCGAGCGGTTTCCGCCGGATTGCCGCGGACGATCAGGCGGGCGAAGATGCCGAAATTGACCGCGACCACGGTGGCGAACGAGATCAGGCAAGCAATTCCCGCGATCCTTGCAGCCGTGCGTTGTGACTCGTCAATAGGGCTGATTGTCATTTCGTTTCCTCCGGCGATTGCTATCTGCTGTAGACGGCGGCTTTCATTGGCGCCCCCGGCTGCGCCGGCCTGCTGCTTCCAACGTTCTCTTTTTGCCGCGCGGGCTCATCGAGTTGCTTGCGCGGCGACTCCCTGGTTGGACTCCCGGGGCTGGCCCCGTCGCAGGCTCCACAGTCCGCGCGCCGAGAGGATGAAGGTGAAGCCCCCGAGCGCGCCGAGCGCCCAGAGTGTCCAGACGAAGAAGAAGCCGCCGGTGGACCTGGCGATCTCGCCGTAATGTGCCCCCCTCATGTGGATGACGGGCATGCCTGCCGCGAACAACCCGACGAACAGCATGATGACGTACCCCGATCGCCGTTCGGCGAGCACCAGCGTCCCGTACAGCA